>JBGQEX010000214.1:0-7189 GCA_041496605.1 Piscinibacter sp. | reverse complement strand
GGTACGCACCAGCACGCGTGGCGGCAATGCGTCGACGGCGTGCGCGAGGTGCTCGGGCAGCACCAGCGGGCCGCAGCCGATCGCGTGGATCACTCGGCACGGGCCCAGGTAGGGCGCGAGGTCGACCTGGCCGATCGTGCGTTCGCCCTCCGCATAGTGCAGCGGCGCATCGGCATGCGCGCCGATGTGCGGCGACATCGTGATGGCGGAGAGGTTCACCGGACAGCCGGGTGCGATGCGTGCCGTCCAGCGCTGCGAATACGGCTCGTCGCCGGGGAAGAGCGGCGAGTCCGGTGCGATCGGTGGGGAAATGTCCCAGAGTTTTTTCATCGATTTCAAAGGCTTCCGGTCGGGCTGAGGTATCGAAGCCTCGGCGCAACAGTAGCACCGCCGCCGCCGCCATGGTGTCGGTTATTCCGCACAGTCACCTCGGGGTTTGCAAGTATTTGACATCTCAAATATAGCCATCTAAAGTGAGCGCGTTGGCGACTCGAGTTCGAGGCAGCATCCATGCGCATCACCTGCATCGGTGGGGGCCCGGCCGGCCTGTACCTGGCCTTGCTGATGAAGCGGCAAGACCCGTCGCACCAGGTGACGGTGCAGGAGCGCAACCGCGCCGGCGACACCTTCGGCTGGGGCGTGGTGTTCTCCGACCAGACCCTGTCGGCGCTGCAGCGCGCGGACCCCAAGACCGCCACGCAGATCCTCGAGGCGTTCAACCACTGGGACGACATCGAGGTTCACTTCAAGGGACAGCGCATCCGCTCGTCGGGCCACGGCTTTTGCGGCATCGGCCGGCGCAAGCTGCAGGACATCCTGCAGGACCGCTGCGCCGAACTCGGCGTGACGCTGCAGTTCGAAACCGACTGCAGCGATGACAGCGCCATCGATGCCGACCTGATCGTTGCGGCCGACGGGCTGAACAGCCGCATCCGCAGCAAATACGCCGACACCTTCCAGCCCGACATCGACCTGCGCCGCTGCCGCTTCGTCTGGCTCGGCACCCACAAGCTGTTCGACGCCTTCACCTTCGCGTTCGAGAAAACCGAGTGGGGCTGGTTCCAGGCGCATGCCTATCGCTTCGACGCCGACACCTCGACCTTCATCGTCGAGGCGCCCGATGCGGTGTGGCGCGCGGCCGGGCTCGCCGACATGAGCAAGGAGGACGGCATCGCGTTCTGCGAGACGCTTTTCGCGCGAATCCTCGACGGCCAGCCGCTGATGTCGAACGCGTCGCACCTGCGCGGCTCGGCGCAGTGGATCCGTTTTCCGCGTGTCGTCTGCAACACCTGGATCCACCGGCACGGCGGCGCGAATGGCCGCACGCCGGTGGTGCTGATGGGCGACGCTGCGCACACCGCGCATTTCTCGATCGGCTCGGGCACCAAGCTCGCGCTGGAAGACGCCATCGATCTCGCAGCCAGCATCGCCACGCAGCCCGATGACCTGAATGCCGCCTTGCACGCCTACGAGGCACGCCGCAGCATCGAGGTGCTGAAGATCCAGAACGCCGCGCGCAACTCGACCGAGTGGTTCGAGAACGTCGAGCGTCACGCGCGGCTGGCGCCCGAGCAATTCGCCTATTCGCTGCTGACGCGCTCGCAGCGCATTTCGCACGAGAACCTGCGCCAGCGCGACGCCGGCTACCTCGGCGGCTACGAGCAGTGGATGGCCGAGCGCGCGGGGCTCGGCGGCGCGGCCGCCGGCGTGCCCCCGATGTTCACGCCGTTCACCCTGCGCGGCCTCACGCTGAAGAACCGCGTCGTGGTGTCGCCGATGGCGCAGTACAGCGCGGTCGACGGGCTGCCCACCGATCATCACCTGGTGCATCTGGGCGCGCGCGCACTGGGCGGCGCTGCGCTGGTGTTCACCGAGATGACCTGCCCGACGCCCGATGCGCGCATCACGCCCGCCTGCACCGGCCTGTATAACGACGCGCAGACAACGGCGTGGAAACGCATCGTCGACTTCGTTCACAGCGGCAGCACCGCGAAGATCGCGCTGCAGCTCGGCCACGCCGGCGCCAAGGGCTCGACACGCGTGCCGTGGGAGGGCGAGGACCTGCCGCTGGACGACGGCAACTGGCCATTGATCTCGGCGTCGCCGCAGCAATACATCGACGGCGTCAGCGCATGGTCGCGGGCGATGACGCGCGAGGACATGCAGCGCGTGACGGCCGACTTCGTGGCCGCGACGCTGCGCGGCATCGAGGCCGGCTTCGACTGGCTGGAGCTGCATTGCGCACACGGCTACCTGCTGTCGGCCTTCCTGTCGCCGCTGACCAACCAGCGCACCGACGAGTTCGGCGGCACGCTCGCAAACCGCTTGCGCTGGCCGATCGAGGTGTTTGCGGCGATGCGCGCGGTGTGGCCAGCCGACAGGCCGATGTCGGTGCGCATTTCGGCGCACGACTGGGTAGCCGGCGGCAACACCCCGGACGATGCGATCGGCATCGCGCAGGCGTTCAAGCATGCCGGTGCCGACCTGATCGATGTGTCGTCGGGCCAGGTCAGCAAGCTGCAGAAGCCGGTCTACGGCCGCATGTACCAGACGCCGTTTGCCGAGGCGATCCGCAACGAGGTGGGCATCGCAACGATGGCGGTCGGCGCGATCTCCGAGGCCGACCATGTGAACAGCATCATCGCCGCCGGCCGCGCCGACCTGTGCGCGATTGCGCGGCCGCACCTCGCGAATCCCGCCTGGACGCTGCTCGAGGCCGCCAAGATCGGCCACACCAGCGGCATCGGTGCCGACTGGCCGAAGCAGTACCTGTCGGGCAAGAGCCAGCTCGAGCGCAACCTGGAGCGCGAACGGGCGCTCGTGACGGGTGGGGAGGTGGTGTGAGTGAGCTCCCTGACCGCATGACGAACGACCTCGAGTCGCGAGTGATCGACGATCACCACCAGGCCTTGAAGTTGTGGCTGCGGCTGCTCGCCTGCGCGACGCGCGTCGAAGGCGTGATCCGCAACCGGCTGCGCAGCGAGTTTGCGACGACATTGCCGCGCTTCGATCTGTTGGCTCAACTCGAACGCGAGCCGCAGGGGCTGACGATGGGTGAGCTGTCGCAGCGCCTGATGGTGACCGGCGGCAACGTCACCGGCATCACCGACCAGCTGGAAGGCGAAGGGCTGGTCAAGCGCTCCCCGCATCCGGGCGACCGGCGCGCCTACGTGGTTCAGCTCACACCCGCGGGCCGGCGCCAGTTCCGCCGGATGGCGTCTGTGCACGAGCAATGGGTAATCGAACTCTTCGCCGGCTGGAACGGCGCCGAGAAGAACCAGGTCTACGCGCTGCTGGCGGGGCTGAAGCAGCACCTCGCCACGGTCGACGGCGCCAACGGCAAGCGCAGCAAATCGAAGAAGGAGTCCGCATGAGCCGCCGGGCCGCCCCCAAGGCGAATACCGCAGCGCGCAGCGCGGAGGTTTCCCAATGAGCCGTTCCGCACACGTCGACAGCTTCTGCCGCGACCACCTGCCGCCGCCCGAACAGCAGCCCGAGTTCCGCTTCGATCTGCCCGAGCTGCAGTTTCCCGAGCAGCTCAACTGCGCCCACGAGCTGCTGGACCGTTGGGTCGAGCAGGGGCAGGGCGAGCGGCCCTGCCTCGTCGGCGCCGCGCAGCGCTGGAGCTACGCCGAGCTGCGGGCCCAGGCCAACCGCATCGCCAACGTGTTGGTGCAGGACATGGGCCTCGTGCCCGGCAACCGCGTGCTGTTGCGCGGCGCCAATTCGCCGATGCTCGCCGCCTGCTGGTTCGCGGTGGTGAAAGCCGGCGGCGTGGCGGTCGGCAGCATGCCGCTGCTGCGCGCGAAGGAGCTGACGCAGATCGTCGACAGGGCGCAGATCAGCCACGCGCTGTGCGACGAACGCCTGGCCGACGAACTGCAGCTCGCAGTGCCGCAATGCCCGACGCTGACGAAGCGGCTGCACTTCCACAGCGATTCACCGGGTGGCCTTGAAGCGCGCGCCTCGAGCAAGCCGGCGCAGTTCGACAACGCCGACACCGCCGCCACCGACGTCTGCATGATGGCCTTCACCTCCGGCACCACCGGCACGCCCAAGGGGGCCGTGCACTCCCACCGCGACGTGATGGCCGCGTGCGGGTGCTGGCCCAGGCATCACCTGCGCGCGGCGCCGGACGACGTCTTCATCGGCAGCCCGCCGCTCGCGTTCACCTTCGGCCTGGGTGGCCTGCTGCTGTTCCCCTTGTCCATCGGCGCGTCCAGCGTGTTGCTGGAACGGGTCACGCCCGACGTGCTGCCGGCGGCCATCGCGGCCTACCGCGGCAGTGTGTGCTTCACCTCGCCGACCGCTTACCGCGCGATGGCGGCCACGCTGAAGGACCACGACATCTCGTCGCTGCGCAAATGCGTGAGTGCCGGCGAGGCGCTGCCTGCCGCCACGCGCGCGCTGTGGAAGCAGGCGAGCGGCATCGAGATGATCGACGGCATCGGATCGACCGAGCTGCTGCACATCTTCATCTCGCACACCGACGACAACGCCAGGCCCGGCGCCACCGGCAAGCCGGTGCCCGGCTACACCGCGGCCATCCTCGACGACGACCTGCGGCCGCTGCCGCCCGGCACCGTGGGGCGCCTTGCGATCAAGGGCCCGACCGGCTGCCGCTACCTTGACGACGAGCGCCAGCGCCAGTACGTGCAAGGCGGCTGGAACCTGACCGGCGACGCCTACCTCGTCGACGAAGACGGCTGGTTCATCTACCAGGCGCGCACCGACGACATGATCGTCAGCGGCGGCTACAACATCGCCGGCCCCGAAGTCGAGAGCGTGCTGCTGCAGCACCCCGCGGTGGCAGAGTGCGCTGTGATCGGCGCTCCCGACGAAGAACGCGGCCAGGTCGTGAAGGCCTGTGTCGTGCTGCGGCCCGGCCACGAGGCCGGCGACGCGATGGCGAAGACGCTGCAGGACTACGTGAAGCAGACGATCGCGCCCTACAAGTACCCGCGCAGGATCGAGTTCCGTGCGTCACTGCCGCGCACCGAGACCGGCAAGCTGCAGCGCTTCCGGCTGCGTGCCGAAGCGGCGGCGTGAACGGCGTGGCCGCCAGCGGCACCACGGCGTTCAAGCCGACGGGCCGGGCGCACGCACCACCGTCACGGTGCAGTCCGACTGCGCCACCACCTGGGCCGACACGCTGCCCAGGTAGCGCCGCAGCGTCGAGCTGCTGCGCGCACCCATGACGATGTGATCGACGCCGTTCCTGCGCGCGTAGTCGACGATGGCCGTCGCCGGGTCCGGCGCTTCGATGACGTGAAACGTGACCCGGGCGTCGTGCTCTTCCTTCCTGAGTGCCAAGGACTGAACCACGGGGCGGGCCCAGTGCTTGAGCTGCACCAGCAGGTTCACGTGCCTACTTCGGCCGTCGGCGTCGAGCAGCTCGTCCATGCCGATGCGGTTCGTCTTCATGACGGCCAGGCACGCCAGCCGCGCACCGGGCTGGGTCTGCATCACGCTTTGCACGCTGCTTCGAAGGGCATCGAGCAATCCGGGCGCGGCTGCCGCCACGTCGATGGCGGCCAGCACGATGGGGCAACGTTCGCTCAGCTCGGTGGCACCGGCCGGCGGGGCCTTCGGCTCGGCGCCCATGGCCGCGAACCATCGCTGCATCACGCGCAAGGCGCCGCTGCGCGTGCGCCGCTCGGCGCGGCGCGTCAGCACCACCTGCTCGGGGTGCTGCAGGTCGAAGGCCAGCTGCGCCGCACTCTGGTGGCGCTTGTCGGGCTGCACCTCGAGGCAGCGAAGAACGATTTCCTGCAGCCACGGCGGGCAGTCGGGCCGCAGCGAGCGTGGCGGCTCGGGGTCGCGGTACAGGCGCTGGCGCAACCCGCGCACGCTGCTCGGCGCGCCGAACGGGCGCACACCGGTGGTCAGGTGGTAGAGCATCACGCCGAGCGCGAACAGATCGCTGCGCGGGTCGTTGCGGATGAACTGCACCTGCTCCGGCGACATGTAGGGCCCGGTGCCCATCGGCAGCTCGAACTCTTCCTCGAGCAGGTCGGGCAGGTGGTCGTGGCGCGACAGGCCGAAGTCCACCAGCACCGCCTCGCCGCTCTCGCGGAACATGATGTTGCTGGGTTTGACGTCGAGGTGCACCACATGCTGGCGGTGCAGGTCGTGCAGCGCGGTGGCGACCTTGGCGCCGATCGCGGCGACTTCGTCGATGGCGATCGGCGCCGCATCGAAACGTGCGCGCACCGACTCGCCGGCGATGCGTTCCATCACGATGTAGGGCTGGCGCGTGAAGTCGCCGCGGGCCACGAACTTCGGCACGTGCGGCCCGCTGAGCGCGGGCAGGATCATCTGTTCGACTTCGAAGCCGACGATGGTGGCCGGATCGTCGCCGCCCTTGATGCGCGGCACCTTCATGATCAGCGGCAGCGCGCCGTTGCCGCTGGCGTCGCCGCCCTGCTGCGTGACCCGCCACAGGTTCGCCATGCCGCCCTGGTGCACGCGCTCGTCGAGCCGAAAGCCGTCGATGACCTGGCTTTCGACGAGCGGGCCGGGAGCGCCGGCGGCGACCTCAGTCTCCATCGACGAGCCGGTCGGCGAGCCACGACGGCAGGCCGGCTGCGCGGATTTTCGCGCCCGCCGCTTCGTGGTCGTAGGGCACGCGATGAAAGGTGAGGGTGGTGGTGGCGATGTCGAACATCGCGTAGCAGGCCGCGGGGTTGCCGTCGCGCGGCTGCCCGGCGGAGCCCGGAATCGCGAGCCATTGGCGTTGCGGCGACAGCGGGATCGGCACGCCCGGCACCGGAATGAAGTCGCCCGCCTTGCCGGTGCTGGTGAGATGGAACAGCCGCGGCTCGTGCACGTGGCCGCAGAACGTGAAGCGGCACTCGGTCGAATGCAGGCTGCGGATGGCCTCCATGCGGCCCGTCACGTAGGCCCACTCGATGGGCGAGAAGGCATTGGCATGCACGAAGAGCCGATCGGCGTCGGTCACCGACAGCGGCAAAATGTTGAGGAAGGCGAGCTGCTCGGCGCTCAGCTGCTCGCGCGTCCAGGCGACGACCTGCCGCGCCTGCGGGACCATCGTGGCGTTGGGGCCGCGCAGCACGGCGGCGTCGTGGTTCCCGAGCACGGCCACCGCGCCACGGCCCACATGCTCGCGCACCATGTCGACCACCCAGCCCGGGTCGGCGCCGTAGCCGACGAAGTCACCGAGGAAGGC
>JBGQEX010000213.1:0-7191 GCA_041496605.1 Piscinibacter sp. | reverse complement strand
TGCTGATCCGCTCGGGTGCGGTGGACATCGTCGCCGTCGACTCGGTCGCGGCGCTGACGCCGAAGGCCGAGATCGAGGGCGAGATGGGCGACAGCCACATGGGCCTGCAGGCGCGCCTGATGAGCCAGGCCCTGCGCAAGCTCACCGGCACGATCAACAGGACCAACACCATGGTCATCTTCATCAACCAGATCCGCATGAAGATCGGCGTGATGTTCGGCAGCCCCGAAACCACCACCGGTGGCAACGCGCTCAAGTTCTACGCCTCGGTGCGGCTCGACATCCGCCGCATCGGCAGCATCAAGAAGGGCGAAGAGGTGATCGGCAACGAGACCAAGGTCAAGGTGGTGAAGAACAAGGTCTCGCCGCCGTTCAAGACCGCCGAGTTCGACATTCTTTACGGCGAAGGCATCAGCCGCGAAGGCGAGATCATCGACATGGGTGTCGAGGCCAAGGTGCTCGAGAAGAGCGGCTCCTGGTACGCCTACAACGGCGAGAAGATCGGCCAGGGCAAGGACAACGCACGCGAATTCCTGCGCGAGAACAAGGACCTGGCGGTCGAGATCGAGAACAAGGTGCGCGAGGCGGTGGGCATTCCGTTGCTGCCGACCGATGCGCTCGCTGCCGGCGGCGAGATCAAGCTGGTGCGCAGCAAGGCGGCCAAGGAATAGCGGGCTGCGCGGGAGCCGACGTGGCGAGCCCGCCGCTGTCGCTGAAGGCGCGCGCGTTGGGCTGGCTCGCCCAGCGTGAACACAGCGCGGCCGAGTTGCGGCGCAAGCTGCTGCGCCACGCACAGCGCGAGCAGCGCGAGCAGGCGGGTGGCCCGTCCGACGAACCGGCGGGCGTCGACGCGACGAGCCAGATCGACGACGTCATCGCCTGGCTGCGGTCGAACCGCTACCTGAGCGAAGAGCGCTTCATCGAAAGCCGTGTTCACGCGCGC
Source organism: Piscinibacter sp. (assembly GCA_041496605.1). Taxonomy (GTDB): domain Bacteria; phylum Pseudomonadota; class Gammaproteobacteria; order Burkholderiales; family Burkholderiaceae_C; genus Albitalea. Next base: position 6,248 of record JBGQEX010000213.1, on the reverse strand, counting down.
GCCGCGCGCTACGGCAACCTGCGCATCCGCCAAGAGCTGGCCCAACACGGCTTGGCGCTCGGCGCCGACGCCGCTCAGGCCTTGCGCGACAGCGAACTCGAGCGCGCGCTGCAGGTCTGGCAGCGCAAGTACGGCACGGCGCCGGCCGACGCCAACGAATACGCGCGCCAGTCGCGTTTCCTGGCGCAGCGCGGTTTCTCCCAGGAAGTCATCGCGCGCGTCCTGCGCCGCTCCGCGCAAGCCGATTGATCCGTGCCCGGCCCGCCATGGCCGTGCTGCCGGCGCCGCCGTGGCAAGCTTCACGCGCCGGCAGGTGTCGGGTTGGCGTCAGTTTTGGTGCAGAGCAGCATGCTACATTGCGCGGCAGTCGGTTCGCCGAAGGCGGCTGCAGTATCACGCGCTTCGGTGCCGAGCCGGCATGCATCATTCAATCCCAAGTCCCCGCGTGCGACCCCTCTGATGGCCTCGCTTTCTGCCGCGCCTGAACGCCAGCTCACGACATCGCTGCACGGCGGCATGCGGGCTTCGCATCAGCAGTTCCCACGCCGCCGCGGCCGGGCAACCGCCGACAATCCGCACTGAGCCACGTCGCCGACCTATACCTATTTCAGAACCCCCAGCAACAGAGTCCGTCATGAAAATCCACGAGTATCAAGGCAAGGAAATCTTGCGCCAGTTCGGCGTGCCGGTGCCGCGCGGCTACCCGGCGTTCAGTGTGTTGGAAGCCACCGAAGCGGCGCAGAAACTCGGCGGCCCCGTGTGGGTCGTGAAGGCGCAGATCCACGCCGGCGGGCGCGGCAAGGGCGGCGGCGTCAAGTTGGCGCGTTCCATCGACGACGTGAAGAAGCTCGCCGGCGAGATCCTCGGCATGCAGCTGAAGACCCACCAGACCGGCCCCGAGGGCCAGAAGGTGCGCCGCCTGCTGATCGAAGAAGGCGCCGACATCAAGAAGGAATACTACGTCGCTGCGGTGACCGACCGCGCCACGCAGAAGGTCGCGATGATGGCCAGCAGCGAAGGCGGCATGGACATCGAGGAAGTGGCGCACGCCACGCCCGAGAAGATCCTCAAGGTCTTCATCGACCCGCTCGTCGGCATGACCGACGCGCAGGGCCTCGAACTCGCGAAGGGCATCGGCGTTCCCGAGGCCTCGCAGGCGCAGGCGGTCGACGTGTTCAGAAAGCTCTACATCTGCTACATGGCGACCGACGCCAGCCTGGCTGAAATCAACCCGCTGATCCTCGAGGGCAACGGCCACATCAAGGCACTCGACGCGAAGTTCAACTTCGACGCCAACGCGCTGTTCCGCCACCCCGAGATCACCGCCTATCGCGACCTCGACGAGGAAGACCCGGCCGAAATCGAAGCCAGCAAGTTCGACCTCGCCTACATCCAGCTCGACGGCAACATCGGCTGCCTGGTCAACGGCGCGGGCCTGGCGATGGCGACGATGGACACCATCAAGCTGTTCGGCGGCGAGCCGGCCAACTTCCTCGACGTGGGCGGCGGCGCCACCGCCGAGAAGGTGACCGAGGCGTTCAAGCTGATGCTTGCGAGCCCCAAGGTGAAGGCGATCCTGGTCAATATCTTTGGCGGCATCATGCGTTGCGACACGATCGCAGAAGGCGTGATCTCAGCCTGCAAGGCGGTCAACCTGAGCGTGCCGCTGGTGGTGCGCATGAAGGGCACCAACGAGGACCTGGGCAAGAAGATGCTGGCCGAGAGCGGCCTGCCGATCATCAGCGCCGACACGATGGCCGAAGCCGCGCAAAAAGTGATGGCCGCGCTCGCCTGACCCGCATCGGCGCACCGAACAGCATCAAGGAAACGAACATGTCCATCCTCATCAACAAAGACACCAAGGTCATCACGCAAGGCATCACCGGCAAGACGGGCCAGTTCCACACCCGCGGCTGCCGTGACTATGCGAACGGCAAGAACTGCTTTGTCGCCGGCGTGAACCCGAAGAAGGCCGGCGAAGATTTCGAAGGCATCCCCATTTACGCGAGCGTGAAGGACGCGGCGAAGGCCACCGGCGCCACCGTCAGCGTGATTTACGTGCCGCCGGCCGGCGCCGCCGCGGCAATCTGGGAGGCGGTGGAAGCCGACCTCGATCTCGCGATCTGCATCACCGAAGGCATTCCGATCAAGGACATGCTCGAAGTGCGCAATATGATGAAGCGCAAGGAAGCCCAAGGCGGCAAGAAGACGTTGCTGCTCGGCCCCAACTGCCCGGGCCTGATCACGCCCGACGAGATCAAGATCGGCATCATGCCCGGCCACATCCACCGCAAGGGCCGCATCGGCGTGGTCTCCCGCTCGGGCACGCTGACCTATGAAGCGGTGGCGCAGCTCACCGAAATCGGGCTCGGCCAGTCGAGCGCCGTGGGCATCGGCGGCGACCCGATCAACGGCCTGAAGCACATCGACGTGATGAAGCTGTTCAACGACGACCCGAACACCGACGCGGTGATCATGATCGGCGAGATCGGCGGCCCCGACGAAGCCGAGGCGGCGCGCTGGTGCCAGAAGAACATGAAGAAGCCCATCGTCGGCTTCATCGCCGGCGTTACCGCGCCTGCGGGCAAGCGCATGGGCCACGCCGGCGCGCTGATTTCCGGCGGCGCCGACACGGCGGACGCCAAGCTCGCCATCATGGAAGAGTGCGGCTTCACGGTCACGCGCAACCCGTCGGAGATGGGCAAGCTGCTCAAGGGCTTGCTGTAAGCACCGCGCTGCCCACCCGAGGCCGCCTGCGGGCGGCCTTGTTCATGGCCGGCTCGATGCGGAAACTACGGCGGCACCGTCCGCCGCCCTCGCCGACAATCCGCACCTGATCCGGCTTCGAGAACGAGACAACATGGACCTGAGCTCCGGCGCCCTGTGGGGCGCGTTGGCCGCCATCGTGGTGGCCAACATCCTGCTGTCCGGTGACAACGCGGTGGTGATCGCGCTGGCGGCGCGCTCGCTGCAGGGAAAGCAACGCAACCAGGCCATCTTCTGGGGCAGCGCCGCGGCGATCGTGATGCGCGTCGTGCTCACCATCGTCGCGGTGAAGCTGCTTGCGCTGCCCTACCTGAAGATCATCGGCGGGGTGTTGCTGCTGTGGATCGGCGTGCAGTTGCTGGTCGACTCGGGCGACAACGGCGAGGTCAAGGCGCAGGGCACCCTGTTCGCGGCGATCCGCACGATCCTCGTGGCCGACCTGGTGATGAGCGTCGACAACGTCATCGCGGTGGCCGGTGCCGCCGATCGCGCGCCCGAGGCCTACCGCGTTCCGCTGCTGATCATCGGCCTGGGCCTGTCGATTCCGCTGATCATCGTGGGCAGCACGCTGCTGATGAAGATCATGGACCGCTTCCCGATCATCATCACGCTGGGCGCCGCGCTGCTCGGTTTCCTGGCCGGCGAAATGTTCGTCACCGACCCGTCGGCCGTGGCCTGGTTCGAGCGCAACATTCCCGAAGCGGGTTTCATTTTCGGCGGCCTGTGCGCGGTGCTGGTGGTGGTGGCCGGCGTCTGGTTGCAGCGGCGCGGCGCGGTCGAATCCGACACCGCCTGACGGGCACCCGAAACACGCCGGCCCTGTGCTAACGTGGCCGGACATGTCCGCATTGCAAGCGCTTCTCCAGGTTCTGATCGGGGGTCTCGCCGGGGCGCCGAACAGCGCCGCGCTGTCGATCGCCGGGGCGCTGCTGGCCCTGGCCGTGGCGGCCGGTCACCTTGTCTTCGTGGTTCCGCAGCTGGCCCCGCGCGCCGCCGCGGTGGTGTCGCTCGCGCTCGCGCTCGGCCTGCTCGGCGCCAGTTGGCTGCTGCTTTGGCTGGCTGCGGTCTGGTGGCCGGTCGCGCCGGCCGCCGTGGCGCTGGCGTTCGGCCACTTGGGGATTCGCCTGGGCGGCGTGGCGCGTCGCACCCCGGTCACGCTGCCGCAACGTGCGGCGCCGCGCGCGGCGCCTGCCGGCAAAGCCGCCGCAGCGCCCGATTCGCAACCATCGTCACGGTCCAGCACGCAGGCGCCCGACCGCGCCACCCTCGGGCGCTACCGGATCGACCGTCAACTGGGGCGCGGTTCGATGGGCGCGGTCTACCTCGGCCATGACCCGAAGATCGGCCGCCAGGTGGCGATCAAGACGATGGCGTTGAGCCAGGAATTCGACGGCGCCGAACTGGCCGAGGCCCGCGCACGCTTCTTCCGCGAGGCCGAGACGGCGGGGCGGCTGCAGCATCGCGACATCGTGACGATCTTCGATGCCGGCGAGGACCAGGACCTGGCCTACATCGCGATGGAGTTCCTCAAGGGCCACGACCTGCAGCGATACACGCGCGCGGCCCAGTTGCTGCCGGTGCCGGTGGTGCTGCGCACCGTCGCGCGGGTCGCCGAGGCGCTCGCCTATGCGCACAGCCAGGGCGTGGTCCACCGCGACATCAAACCGGCCAACGTGATGATCGAGCCGCAGACCGACTGCGTGAAGGTCACCGATTTCGGCATCGCCCGCATCACCGATGCGAGCCGCACGCGGACCGGCATGGTGCTGGGCACGCCGTCGTACATGTCGCCCGAGCAGATGGCAGGACGCCGCGTCGACGGGCGTTCCGACCTGTACTCGCTGGGCGTGATGCTGTTCCAGCTGCTCACCGGGCGCTTGCCGCACCAGGCCGAGTCGATGGCCAAGCTGATGTACCAGATCGCCAACGACAATGCACCCGACTTGCGCAGCCTGCGCCCCGACTTGCCCGAGGCGCTGGCCAACGTGGTGGCGCTGGCGCTGGAAAAGCGCCCCGAGGTACGCTATGCCGACGGGCGCCAGCTGGCGAGCGATCTGCGCGCAATCGCCGCGGCGTTCGAGCCGGCCACCGCGGCCGTGTCGCCCGCGGCGGAGGCCGGTCCCCCAGAATCGGATGGATTCGCCGCGACGGTGAAGTTTTCGCGCACCGATCCAAGGCACAATTCCGGGCTTTGATTGCCCAGCGTCCCGCCTGCGCACGACGCCACCCACCGCCCCCTCCACACCATGAGTTTCGAGTTTTTCAGCGCCACCGACACCGGCCGCGCTCGCAACAACAACGAGGACTCGGTGGCCGTGGACGAGCCGTCGGCGCTGATCGTGCTGGCCGACGGCATGGGCGGCTACAACGCCGGCGAGGTGGCCAGCGGAATGGCCACCTCGTTCATCAAGACCGAGCTTGGGCGCTGGCTGCAGGAAGCGTCGGCCAACGCCTCCGACACCGACGTGCGGCGCGCCATGGACATCTGCGTCGACAACGCCAACCGTGCCATCTTCAATGCGGCCAATTCGAACCCGCAGTACGCCGGCATGGGTACCACCTTGGTGGTCGGCGTGTTTCGCGACGGCCGCTTGCTGATGGGCCATGTGGGCGACTCGCGCGGATACCGGCTGCGCGGCGGGCGGCTCACGCAGATCACCCACGACCATTCGCTGCTGCAAGAGCAGATCGACGCCGGCCTCATCACCGCCGAGCAGGCGGCGTTCTCGGCCAACAAGAACCTGGTGACGCGTGCGGTCGGTGTCGAAGACACGGTGCTGCTGGAAACCCACCTGCACGACCTGATGCCCGGCGACGTCTACCTGCTGTGTTCCGACGGGCTGTCGGACATGCTCGACGATGAGAGCATCTCGCAGCTGTTGCAGGCCTGCGACTCGCTAGAGGAAGCCGCAGGGGCGCTCGTCGACGCGGCCAACGATGCCGGCGGGAAGGATAATATTTCGGTGATACTCGCGAGAGTACGCGGTACCAGCGGTCCGGCGCGCTCGTGGTGGCCATTCCGGCGATAGGGCCCGGCCGGCCGCAGACCGAAACAGCGCGATACCCGAGACACGATAACGAGACATGAGGTCAAGCATGGGCAAACTGGTCGTATCGCTCGACGGGGTGGTGATCAAGGAAGTGCAAATCACCAAGGACAAGACCACCCTCGGCCGTCGCCCGTACAACGACATCGTGATCGACAACCTGGCCGTCAGCGGCGAGCACGCCGTGCTGCAGATGGTCGGCGCCGATGTCTTCATCGAAGACCTGAACAGCACCAACGGCACCTATATCAACGGCAAGGCCGTCAAGAAGCAACTGCTGACCCACAACGACACGGTGGAAATCGGCAAGTACAAGATCAAGTACCTGGTCGAAGACGGCAACGACTACGAAAAGACGATGATCATGAAGCAGGGTGCCTTGCCCACGGCGCCCTCGCCGGCCGGCTACTCGCCGACGGTGGGCTTCGGCTCGTC
>JBGQEX010000212.1:0-7198 GCA_041496605.1 Piscinibacter sp. | reverse complement strand
GACCACGGCATTTCGATCGACGCGCTGCTGCAGCGCGAGTCGGCCGAAGGCGAAGCGCAGACCGACGTCATCATCCTGACCCACCAGACCGTCGAAGGCGAGATGAACAAGGCCATTGCGCAGATGCAGGCGCTGGCCACGGTGCTCGCGCCCATCGTGCGCATCCGCAAGGAAGAGCTGAACTGAGCATGGAGCGTTCTTGAAGTACATCAGCACGCGCGGCGACCCGCAGCAGCGCAACTTCTGCGAGATCCTGCTCGAAGGCCTGGCGCCCGACGGCGGCCTGTATCTGCCGATCCGCTATCCGAAGATCGACGACGCGACGTTGGGCTACTGGCGCCTGCTGCCGTATCCCGAACTCGCGTTCGAGCTGCTGTCGCTGTTCATCGACGACATCCCCGCCGCCGATCTGCGAAGGATTGTCGAGAAGACCTACACCGCCGAGGTGTTCGGAACCCACGAGATCACGCCGCTGAAAGCGCTCGAGCCCGGCGTGTCGCTCGAAGCCCTGTCCAACGGCCCGACGCTCGCCTTCAAGGACATGGCGATGCAGCTGCTCGGCAACCTGTTCGAGTACGAACTGGCGCGCCGCGGCGAGACGCTGAACATCCTGGGCGCCACGTCGGGTGACACCGGCAGCGCTGCCGAATACGCGATGCGCGGCAAGCACGGCATTCGCGTGTTCATGCTCAGTCCGCACGGCCGCATGAGCGCGTTCCAGCAGGCGCAGATGTTCAGCCTGCAAGACGCCAACATCCACAACATCGCGATCGAAGGCGTGTTCGACGACTGCCAGGACATCGTCAAGGCGGTGTCCAACGACCTCGAGTTCAAGCGCCGCCACAAGATCGGCACCGTCAATTCGATCAACTGGGCGCGCCTGCTCGCTCAGGTCGTCTACTACTTCGCCGGCTACTTCCAAGCCTCGAAGTCCGACCTGGAACAGGTGAGCTTCGCGGTGCCTTCGGGCAACTTCGGCAACATCTGCGCCGGCCATGTGGCGCGCATGATGGGTCTGCCGATCAAGCAGCTGGTGCTTGCCACCAACGAGAACAATGTGCTCGACGAGTTCTTCCGCACCGGCAGCTACCGCGTGCGCGGCAGCGCCGAGACGCACGAGACCTCGAGCCCGTCGATGGACATTTCGAAGGCGTCGAACTTCGAGCGCTTCGTGTTCGATCTGCTGGGCCGCGACGCGCAGCGCACCAAGCAGTTGTTCAAGACCGAGGTCGAGCAACGCGGCCGGTTCAGCCTCGGCGCCGACGAGTTCGCGCGCATCGCCGGCTTCGGGTTCGTCTCCGGATCGAGTACGCACGCCGACCGAGTGGCGACGATACGCGACACCTGGCAGCGCTTCGGCGTGATGATCGACACGCACACGGCCGACGGCCTGAAGGTGGCGCGCGAACACGTCGAGCCCGGCGTGCCGATGATCGTGCTCGAGACCGCGTTGCCGGCGAAATTTGCCGAGACCATCGTCGAAGCCATCGGCATCGAGCCCCCGCGGCCGCCGGCGATGCAGGGCATCGAACAACTCCCCAAGCGCTTCGCGGTCATGCCGGCGGACGTGCAGGCAGTGAAGGCCTTCATCGCCGACAATGCTTAGGTAATGAAAGCCATCGGCTTCTGCGGCTACTCGGGATCGGGCAAGACCACGCTGGTCGAAGAACTGATCGCGCGCTTGCGCCTGGCCGGGCAACGTGTGTCGGTGGTCAAGCACGCGCACCACGCGTTCGACATCGACCACGAAGGCAAGGATTCGTGGCGTCACCGCGAGGCGGGCGCGTTCGAGGTGGTGGTGGCGTCGGACCGGCGCCTCGCAAAGATCCGCGAATACGAGGTGCAGGCCGACCCCACGGTGCACCAGCTGATCGCCGAGCTGTACGAGTGCGATTGGGTGCTGGTCGAAGGGTTCAAACACGCCGATCTGCTGAAGATCGAGGTTTGGCGCGCGGCCACCGGCAAACCGGTGCAGTATCCGTTCGACCCCTACGTCGTTGCCATCTGCACCGACAGTTCGGAACAGTTGCCCGAACCCACGGGCCTGCCGATGTTCGACCTCAACGATCCCGACGCCGTGGCCCAGTTCCTCCTCGGCAACCCTGCGCGCTATGAGTACCGATCGCCCCTCTTCGAACACGCCGCCGCGAGCGCCGATGCTGACGCTGGACGAAGCGCTGAGCCGGCTGATCAGCGCGGTCCGGCCGTTCCCGGCGGCTGAAGCGCAGACCGTCTCGACCTTTGACGCGCTCGGCCGCGTGCTGGCCGAAGACGTGTGTTCGGCGCTCGATGTGCCGCCGGCCGACAACACCTCGATGGACGGCTATGCCTTGCGCTGTGCGGACGTTGCCGTGGCGGGCGCATTGCTGCCCGTGAGCCAGCGCATTCCCGCCGGCGCGCTCGGCGGTCCGCTGCAGCCCGGCACGGCGGCGCGCGTCTTCACCGGCGCGCAGCTTCCTGCCGGCGCCGATGCGGTGGTCATGCAGGAGCAGTGCGAGGCCTTGGATGGCGGCGTGCGGATCAACACCGTGCCGTCGCCCGGCCAATGGATACGCCGCCGGGGCGAAGACGTGCTGAGCGGCTCTGTAGTACTGGCGCGCGGCGAGCGGCTCACGCCGCAGGCGCTCGGGCTGGCCGCGTCGGTGGGCGCAGCATCGCTGCGTGTGGCGCGGCGCCCGAGGGTCGCGTTGTTCTCGACCGGCGACGAACTGGTCATGCCGGGCGAGCCCTTGAAACCCGGCGCCATCTACAACTCGAACCGCTTCACGCTGCGCGGCTTGATCCAGGCGCTGGGCTGCGACTGCACCGACCTCGGCATCGTGCCCGACCGGCTCGATGCCACGCGTGGTGCACTGCGCCACGCCGCGCAGGGCCACGATCTGATCGTGACCAGCGGCGGCGTGTCGGTCGGCGAGGAAGACCACCTGCGCCCCGCGGTGCAGGCCGAGGGCCGGCTCGACCTGTGGCAGATCGCCATCAAGCCCGGCAAGCCGCTGGCCTTCGGTGAAGTGAACCGACCCGACGGCAGCGCGGCATATTTCATCGGCCTGCCTGGCAACCCGGTGTCGAGCTTCATCACCTTTGCGCTGGCCGTGCGGCCGGTGCTGCTGCACATGCAGGGCGTGACCCACTGGCAGCCGCACCCCACCACGCTGCGTGCCGACTTCGACTGGCCACTCCCGGACAAACGGCGCGAGTTCCTGCGCGTGCGCCGCAACGACAGCGGCGGCGTCGACCTGTTTGCCAACCAGAGCTCGGGCGTGCTCACGTCAGCGGTGTGGGGAGACGGCGTGGTCGACAACCCGCCGGGGCAGCCCATCGGTCGCGGCGATGCGGTACGCTACCTTGCGTTTTCCGAGCTGCTGTCATGACCATTCACGTGCGCTATTTCGCGTCGATCCGCGAGGCCCTCGGGCCCGGCGAGAAAGTCGACATGCCCGCCGGTGCCACGCTGTCGCTGCTGCGCGATCTGCTCATCGAGCGCAGCGACGCGCATGCCCAGGCGCTGGCCCGCGGGCGAGCGCTGCGCTGTGCGCTCAACCAGGCATTGGCCGATGAATCGTCCGTCGTGCCCGACGGCGCCGAGGTGGCGTTCTTCCCCCCTGTCACCGGCGGTTGAGATGGGCACGCCGCGCGTCACCGTGCAGACCGAAGACTTCGACGTCAGCGCCGAAGTTGCCAGGCTGCGCGCCGGCGATGCGGGCGTCGGTGCCGTGGCGGCATTCGTCGGCACGGTGCGCGACCGCAACGACGGGCAGGGCGTGAGTTCGATGGAGCTCGAGCACTACCCCGGCATGACCGAGAAGGCCATCGAAGCGATGATCGATGCGGCGCAACAGCGCTTCAACATTCGCGCGGTGCGCGTGATCCATCGCGTCGGCCACCTGCAGCCGCAAGACCAGATCGTGCTTGTGGTGGTCACTTCGGCGCACCGCGGCGAAGCCTTCCAGGCCTGCGAGTTCCTGATGGACTACCTGAAGACCCAGGCGCCGTTCTGGAAGAAAGAGCACACGCCCGATGGCGCACGCTGGGTCGACGCGCGCACGGTGGACGACGCGGCGGCCCAGCGCTGGGGCATCGCTGCGGTCAACGCGCAGCGCTGACGGCAAGCGCCGGAATGCGCACCCAGGTCCACAGCAAGGCGCCGGCCGCCAGTGCGCAGGCGGCCGAGAAGCCGAAAGCCGCGCCCGCACCGGCGCGGTCGTAGAGCCAGCCGAAGGTCAGCGACGCGGGCAGCAGCAAGGCGCCCCCGACCAGGTTGAACCAGCCATACGCCGTGCCGAGCTGCGAGGCCGGCGCCAGGTCGGCGACCAGCGCCTTCTCGGCGCCTTCGGTGGCTGCGAGCGACAGGCCATACAGGCCGAACAGGCCGAACACGACCAGCGGCGAGCCCGCCCCAAGCCAGCCGAGCGCGAGGTAGAACGCAGCGTAGGTGAGCCAGCCGCCGATGATCACGCGGCGCCGCCCGATGCGATCAGACCACGCCGACAAGGGCGTCGAGAACAGCATCGCAACCGCGGCCACCGTGGCCCATGCCAGCGGCACCTGCGCCTGCGGCAGGCCGAGTTCGCGCGCGCGCAGCAGCAGGAACATGTTCGACGAGTTGCCCAAGGTGAACAGCGCGAGCGTGAGCAGATAGCGCTTGAAGGGCGACGGCAGGCCACGCAGCGCCCAGCTGAATTTCACCGTCTGGGGTGCTGCCGTTTCGGCAGCGGGCTCGCGCAGCGCCAGCGCCAGCGCGAGGCACACCACAGCCGGCACAATGGTGAAAAGGAACACCTCGCGCAGCGAGAAGCCCAGGCCGAGGAGTGTCGCCGCCAGCACCGGCCCCAGCACCGCGCCGGCGTTGTCCATCGCGCGGTGCACGCCGAAGGCGAGGCCACGGGTGTCGCTGTTCACGCTGCGGGCGAGCAGCGCGTCACGCGGCGAGTTGCGCAAGCCCTTGCCGACCCGGTCGGCGAAGCGGATCGCAAGCACCCCGACCCAGCTGGTCGCCAGCGCCAACAGGGGCCGCCCGAAACCGGCCAGCGCGTAGCCACCGACGATCCAGGGTTTGACGCGCCGCGTGCGGTCGACGATCACGCCGGAGAACAGCTTCAGCAAGCTGCTCGTCGCTTCGGCAATGCCTTCGATCAGTCCGAGCGCCCGCGGCCCCGCCATCAGCATCGACGACAGGTACAGCGGCACCAGCGGATAGATCATCTCGCTCGCGCTGTCGTTGACGAGGCTGATCAAGCCGATCAACCACACCGCGCGGGGCAGATTCAGCAGGGCCTTGAGCATCGCATCAACTGCTGCCGGGCGCGTCCTTCGTGTCGGCGTTGATGACGCCGAAGCGGGCCGGCACCTGCGCGTAGAAGACACGCGCCTTCTCCTGCCGCACGAGATCGATCAGCTGCTGTGCCTCGGCGTCGCTGACGATGAACTCGACCTCCACCGTCAGCGTGCCCGCCAGCTCGAAGAAGTGGTCCTCGTGCAGCTGGTGGCGGCGCCCGAACCCGGCCATGGCGCGAAACGCCGAGCCGCCGCGGATGCCCAGCTGGTTGGCCTGTTCAAGCAGCCATTCCCAGAACAGGCGCCCGTGGCAGCGCTGGTTCTCGTGAACGTAGAAGCGCAACAGTGAACCTTGCATGGCATGACTCCTTTCAGGCACGCAGCCACACGACGGTGGCGATGCCGGCAAACGTCATCAGCACCGAGCCGACCACGTGGGCCGCCACGGCACCCAGCGCCCAGCTGAGACGGCCCTGCTGCAGCAAGGCAACCAGTTCGGCCGAGAACGTGGAGAAGGTGGTGAGCCCGCCGCAAAACCCGGTGATGAGGAACAAACGCCATTCCGCCGACACCGCAGAGTACGCCGCAAAGAAGGCGATGCCGACCCCGATGATGTAGCCGCCCACCAGGTTGGCCACCAGCGTGCCGGGTGGGATGGTCGCGAACAGGGCGTTGAAGCGGTTGCCGAAGCCCCAGCGCAACAACGCCCCGAGCGAGGCGCCGAGCGAGATGGCGACCACCGATTTCCACATGGACCGTCCTTGTAATTGCTGTTCCGGGACCGGACATTTGACGAATGTCCAGGCGCGCCATTGTAGGAAGGCGCATCGTCTTGAAAACTGCGCTGCCCACCCAACCTGCCCCGGCATTGGAGGAATCTTCCCATGCGACTCGACAAACTGACCACCAAGTTCCAGGAAGCCCTGGCCGACGCGCAAAGCCTGGCCATCGCACGGGACAATCCGTACATCGAGCCGGTGCACCTGCTGTCGGCCATGCTCACGCAGGTCGACGGCCCCAAGGCGCTGCTGGCGCGCGCCGGTGTCAATACCGCCAAGCTTCAGACGGCGGTGGAGACCGAGATCAACAAGCTGCCGCAAGTGCAGGGCGGAGAGCAGGTGCAACCGAGCCGCGACCTCGTGGGCCTGTTGCAGGCAGCCGAGAAAGAGGCCGGCAAGCGCGGCGACCAGTTCATCGCGAGCGAGATGTTCCTGCTCGCCGCGGCCGATGCGAAGAGCGCGATCGGCCCGCTGGTGAAGGAGCATGGTCTCACGCGCAAGGCGCTCGAAGCCGCGGTCGAGGCGGTGCGGGGCGGCCAGAAGGTGGACAACGCCGAAGCCGAAGGCCAGCGCGAAGCACTGAAGAAATACACCATCGACCTGACCGAGCGCGCCCGCCTGGGCAAGCTCGACCCGGTGATCGGACGCGACGACGAGATTCGCCGTGCGATCCAGGTGCTGCAGCGGCGCACCAAGAACAACCCGGTGCTGATCGGCGAGCCGGGTGTGGGCAAGACGGCCATCGTCGAAGGCCTGGCGCAGCGCATCGTCAGCGGCGAGGTGCCCGATTCACTGAAGAGCAAGCGCGTGTTGGTGCTCGACATGGCCTTGCTGCTCGCCGGCGCCAAGTACCGCGGCGAGTTCGAAGAGCGCCTGGCGGGTATTGTCGAAGAGTCGAAAAACGATCCCGATATCATCCTGTTCCTGGATGAGATTCACGGCATGGTGGGGGCCGGCGGCGGGCCCGGGGCGCTCGACGCCGCCAACCTGCTAAAGCCCGCCTTGGCGCAGGGTGACATCCACTGCATCGGGTCCACTACGATGGCGGAGTATCGCAAATATTTTGAGAAGGACGCAGCGTTGGCCAGGCGCTTCCAGACGATCGTGGTGGAGGAGCCCAGCGCCGCCGAGACCATGGCGATTCT
>JBGQEX010000211.1:0-7220 GCA_041496605.1 Piscinibacter sp. | reverse complement strand
GGCCGCGCGCGCCGCGAGCGCGAAGATGGCGGCGGCCTCGACGGCGGCAAAGAACGCGGCGCTGCTGGCGCTGGCGCGCCGCTTGCGCGCCGAGTCCGCCGCGCTGCACGCGGCCAACGCGCGCGACATCGCCGCCGCGCAGGCCGCCGGCCTCGCGCCGCCACTGGTCGATCGGCTGCAACTCAGCGACAAGATCATCGAGACCGTGGCTGAAGGCTGCGAGCAGATCGCCGCGATGCCCGATCCGATCGGCGAAATCACCCAGTTGCGGCGCCGGCCGAGCGGCATCAGCGTGGGCCAGATGCGTGTGCCGCTGGGCGTGTTCGGCATGATCTATGAGAGCCGACCGAACGTGACGATCGAGGCCGCGTCGCTGGCGATCAAGAGCGGCAACGCTTGCATCCTGCGCGGCGGCTCGGAGGCGATTGCCTCCAACCTTGCGCTGTGGGGTCTGGTGCGTGCTGCGCTGCTCGATGCCGCGCTACCGCCCGACGCGGTGCAGCTGGTCGAGACGACCGACCGCGCCGCGGTGGGTTTGCTGATCGCCTCGCCCGAAGCCGTGGACGTGATCATTCCGCGCGGCGGCAAAGGCCTGATCGAGCGCATCAGCCGCGAGGCGCGCGTGCCGGTCATCAAGCACCTCGACGGCAACTGCCATGTCTACGTCGACGCGCCGGTCGACTTGGCGCTCGCAGTGCGCGTCACCGACAACGCCAAGACCCAGAAATACAGTCCCTGCAACGCCGCCGAATCGCTGCTGGTGCACGAGGCCATCGCGGGCGCTTTCCTGCCGCAGATCGGCGCACTGTTCGCGGCCAAGGGTGTCGAGATGCGCTGCGACGCGCGGGCCCGGGCGCTGCTGCAAGGCGTGCCCAACGCGAAGCTCGCGTCGGCCACCGAGCAGGACTGGGCCGAGGAGTACCTGGCGCCGATCATCAGCGTGAAGGTGGTCGACGGCCTCGACGAGGCCATCGCGCACATCAACCGCTACGGTTCGCACCACACCGACGCCATCCTCACCGACAGCCACCCGAACGCGATGCGCTTCCTGCGCGAGGTCGATTCGGCCAGCGTGATGGTCAATGCGTCGACGCGGTTTGCCGATGGCTTCGAATACGGGCTCGGTGCCGAGATCGGCATCAGCACCGACAAATTCCACGCCCGCGGGCCGGTGGGGCTGGAGGGGCTCACGTCATTGAAGTGGGTGGTGTTGGGGCAGGGGGAGGTGCGTTCATGAATGAAATCGTGTGTCGACGTGCAGCACTCGACGACATGGCGGCGATGCTGCGCATCGACGAATACGCGCAGATCTCGACGCGGCGCGCCAACGACATCGCCGTGGCCATCGGCGCCAAGGATTGCATCGTTGCGCAGGATGGCGCCGACGTGGTGGGCTATCTGGTGTTCGACCACGACTTCTACGGCAACGGCTTCGTGTCGGTGATCGTGGTGGCCCAGGAACAGCGGCGCCACGGCGTGGGCCTGCATCTGCTGCACGAGGCCGAGCTGCGCTGCCGCACGCCCAAACTGTTCACGTCGGCCACCTCGTCGAACGTGGCCGCCGGGCATTTGTTCGAGCGTGCCGGGTTCGTGCGCAGCGGCGTCATCGAAAACCTCGAGGTCGGCGATCCCGAGCTGGTGTACTTCAAGCGCGTCGGCGTGCAGCCATGACGCGTTGTGCCCTCGTCCTCTTCTCCGGCGGACAGGATTCCACCGCCTGCCTCGCGTGGGCGCTCGAACACTACGAGCGGGTCGAGACCGTCGGCTTCGACTACGGCCAACGGCATCTCGTCGAGCTGGAATGCCGGCTGGCGGTGCGCGCGCAACTGCACACGCGGTTCCCGCGCTGGAGCGCGAAGCTCGGCGACGATCACCTGCTCGACTTGTCCTTGCTGGGACAGATGTCCGACACCGCGCTCACCGACGCGCGCGCGATCCAGATGAACGCCAGCGGCTTGCCCAACACCTTCGTGCCGGGGCGCAACCTGCTGTTCTTCAGCTTTGCCGCCACGGTGGCCTACCGGCGCGGCCTGAACGTGCTGGTGGGCGGCATGTGCGAGACCGATTTCTCCGGTTACCCCGATTGCCGCGACAACACCTTGAAGGCGCTGCAGGTGGCGCTGAGCCTGGGCATGGACACGCCGATGACGATCGAGACGCCATTGATGTGGCTCGACAAGGCACAGACCTGGGCGTTGTCCGCGGCCCTCGGCGGCGCGGAGCTCAACGAGCTGATCGCCGAGCACACGCACACCTGCTATCTGGGCGACCGCTCGCAACGACATGACTGGGGCTACGGCTGCGGCCACTGCCCGGCCTGTGCGCTGCGCGCGCGCGGCTACAAGGCCTGGCGCTCGCACGGGGCGGGGCCGTTCGCCGACACCGAGCTGAGTGACAGCAGCCTGTTGTGAGCACCCTGCGCTGATCCGGTGAGCCACGGCGCCAGCGCCTGCGCCCCGGCCGGCGTCAAGGTCAGCGCCCGCGATCCGTTCACGCGCCGCAGCCAGAACTTCGCGATGGCGTGCTCGAGCATCAGCACCGCGAGCGCGCCGGCGAGGTGGTCGCGTCGCTCCGACCAGTCGAGGCAAGGGTAGGCGAAGCGCCGCGCCCGTGTCGTGCCGGGCAATTCCAACCCCAGCGCCTGCAGTTCAGCCCGGCCCGGCTCGGTCAGCACGAAGTGGCCGTCGCAGGGTGCAATCGTTCCACGTGCCAGCAGTCCGTCGAACAAGGCCACGCCGAGTTCGCCGGCCAGATGGCTGTAGCAGGTGCGTGCTGCCTTCAAGGGCTTGTAAGGGCCTTGTTCCCACTTGGCCGGGCCGGCGCCGCGCTCGGCCACCAACGACAGCGCCTCCAGGACGTGAGCGATGTCTGCGTCGGCCAGGCGAAAGTAACGGTGGCGACCCTGCGTGCGCATGACCACGAGTTCGCCGTCGAGCAGCCGCGCGATGTGCGTGCTCGCGGTCTGCGCCGTCACGCCGGCGGCTGCGGCCAGCTCGCCGGCGGCGAGGTACTGGCCGCCCATCAGGGCCGACAGCATGCGCGCGCGTGTCGGGTCGCCGATCACTGCGGCGATGCGGGCGAAGCGGGGTTCGGGTGCGGTCATGTTCACAGCCAGCTGCGAAGCGAAAGATACGCCCCCAGCAAGCCCAGGCCGCTGAAGAACACGCGCTTGAACGCCGCGGCGGGCACCCGGCGACGCAGCCGCTGCCCCAGCCCCATGCCGGCCAGCGCCGGCAGCAGCGCCAGCGACGACGCCCACGCCGCCGACGTCGGCAGCGCTCCGCCGTGGCCGAGGCTTGCGGCCAGCGCGACGGTCGACAGCAGGAACGAAATGCCCAAGGCCTGGACCAGCTCTTCCTTGTCGAGCCCGAGCGATTGCAGATACGGCACCGCGGGCATCACGAACACGCCGGTGGCGGCGGTGACGAGGCCGGTCGCCGCGCCGACCAGAGGCGACAACCAGCGTTCGTGGCGCGGCGGCACATGGAAGCGCACCGACGCCAGGCCGAGTGCCGCGTAGACGAGCAGCGCCGCGCCGAGCGCGGTGATCACGACGCTCGACGCGCCACCGGTCAGCCAGCCGGCGCCGGCCGCGATGCCGCCGGCCACGCCGAGCAGCATCGGGGCCATGCGGCGCAGCAGCGCGGCGAGGCCGGGCCGGGCGGCGATCTGCCACAGGTTGGTGACGAGCGACGGCACCACCAGCAGCGCCGCCGCGTGCGCCGGCGGCATGACCACGCTGAGCAAGCCCATCGTGATGGTGGGCAGGCCGAGCCCGACCACGCCCTTGACGAAACCGGCCAGCATGAACACCCCGCCGATCATGGTGAGCAGCAAGGGGTTGAAGTCGAGGTGGGGCATCGTGTCTCTCGGTGCGGAGTTCGGTGCCCCAAATGATCTGCGCGATGCAGGTGGTGACGCTTCGGGTTGTATCGAAGCGTTGTCGTGCCGTCGACCCTGCCTACCAGCTGTCGTAGAGTCCCGCCCCATGAGTTCGACGCAAATCGCAGCCTGGGTTGTGGGTGCCGTGCTGGTGTTCTGGGCCGTGGGCGCCTACAACCGTCTGGTGAGCCTGCGCAACGACATCGCCGGCGCCTTCGCTCTGGTGGAGGCGCAGATCCAACATCGCCACACGCTGCTGCAGCGTTGGCTCGATGCCTTGCAGCCGCTGCTCGAACACAGCCCGCAGCCGGTCGACGCGTTGCAGGCGGCCTGCGGGCAGTTGCAGGCGGCCTGCGATGCGGTGCGCGCACGGCCGAGTGCGGCGCGGCCGGCGGCGAGCCTGCGCCTCGCCGAGGAGACGCTGGCCGCGGCGCGCATGCGCCTGAACGCGGAGCTGCCCGCGAAACCCGAACTGCTCGCCGGCCTGGCCGTTGCGGTGCTCGGCGAGGACCTGGCCGCCGCCGACAGCACACTCGGATTTGCCCGCAGGCAGTTCAACGAAGCCACACAGAACTACAACGACGCCATCGACCAGTTTCCGACCTGGGTCATCGCCGGGCTGTTCCAGTTTCGCGGAGCGGGCACGCTGTGATGGCGCAACGATCCGACCACGAAGAGCGCGACGCGCTCGACCGCTTGTCGCGTGTGCAGGGCGACGCCAGCCTGCGCGCCGCGGTGCTGGCGCTGCTGATGAACTCCGACAGCGAACGTGCACAGGAGGCCTGGATGTACGAAACCGCGCCGCTGGTGATCGCCGACGACGTGCGCGCCGATGTGCAGTGCCTGACCGGCGCGACGCGCCTGCCCTGCCTCGAAGCGCTGCTCGATCGCGTGCGCGAGCTGCCCAAGGCGCAGCGCCGCGCGCTGTTGCAGGCCACGCGTCGCGTCGTCGCCGCGCAGGGTCCGGTGCAGCCCCTCGATCGCCTGCACTGGCTGCTGATGCGCCGCAAGCTCGGCGACACGCCGCCGGTGGCTGCGCTGCCGGTGGCGCAAAACGAAATGGCGGCGCTTCCACCGCAGATGCTGCAGAACGTGGCGTTCGTCACCGCGTTCCTGTCCCGCCTGGTGCCGGGGCAGGACGCCAAGCGCGGCCTGCTCTGGTACCGCGCGGTGATGGGTCGCTTCATGCCGCAAAGCAGCATCCCACCGTGCGACCCACCGGACGGCGACCGCATGGTCCATGCGCTGCAGGAGGTCGAGTCCTTGCCTTGGATGCTGCGGCCGGTGCTGGTTCGCGCCTGGGTCGAGGCGGCGCTGTTGACCGCGCAGCGTGCTCGCCTGGGCGCGCCGGCGGCCGACGCACTGCGCCTCGTGGCAGGCTTGCTCGACTCGCCGCTGCCGCCTGAATTGGCGCGCCACTATCGCGAACTCGAGTGGTGAAGCCGGCGGTCTGAGCGGAATTTCCGACGACAACTGCAGCGCCGTTTGATCCATCCCAAAACCCGCGCAAACCCTCGCTGACAGTGCGCCTTCTCGCGGCGTAGCATCGTTGCATCGCTTTGCGAGACGAGCGTGCCGCCCTACCCGGGCAGGTGCGCGGAAAGGCCATCGTTGCAAGCCACCGATATCCGCCAGCCCGACTACTTTCACAAAGTGGTCGATTGCCAGTGGGCCTGTCCAGCCCACACGCCCGTGCCCGAATACATCCGGCTCATCGCCGCAGGCAAGTTCACCGACGCCTACATGGTGAATTGGGAATCGAACGTGTTCCCGGGCATTCTCGGGCGCACCTGCGACCGGCCTTGCGAGCCCGCGTGTCGGCGCGGCCGTGTCGAGGAAGCGCAAGCCGCCAAGCCTGAACCGGTGGCCATTTGCCGCTTGAAGCGCGTCGCCGCGGACTTCAAGGAAGACGTCTCCGAACGCCTGCCTCGGCCGGCGTCGCACAAGAACGGCAAACGCATTGCCTGCGTCGGCGCAGGCCCGGCGGCGTTGACGGTGGCGCGCGACCTGGCACCGCTGGGCTATCAGGTCACGGTGTTCGACGCCGACGCGAAGGCCGGCGGCATGATCCGTTCGCAGATCCCGCGCTTTCGCTTGCCCGAGGAAGTGATCGACGAAGAGACCGGCTACGTGCTCAAGCTCGGCGTCGAATTCCGCGGCGGCGTGCGCATCGAGTCGATGCAGCAACTGCTGGCCGAGAACTGGGACGCGGTGTTCGTCGGCTCCGGCGCACCGCGCGGGCGTGATCTGTCGCTGCCCGGCCGCGACGAAGCGGCGGCGCAAATCCACATCGGCATCGACTGGCTCGCGTCGGTGTCGTTCGGCCACACCACGCACATCGGCAAGAGAGTCATCGTGCTGGGCGGCGGCAACACTGCGATGGACTGCTGCCGCACCTCGAAGCGGCTCGGCGGCGTCGACGTGAAGGTCATCGTGCGCTCGCCGTTCGACGAGATGAAGGCCTCGCCGTGGGAAAAGGAAGACGCGGTGCACGAGGGCATTCCGATCCTCGACTGCCTGGTGCCCAAGGCCTTCGTGCATGACAAGGGCAAGCTCACCGGCATGCGCTTCGAGAAGGTGCGCGCGGTGCGCGACGAACGCGGCCGCCGCCAGCTCGTGCCCACCGGCGAGCCCGAGCAGCTGTTCGAGTGCGACGAGGTGCTCGTCGCAGTGGGCCAGGAGAATGCGTTCCCGTGGATCGAGCGCACCGCCGGCATCGCCTTCAATGAACACGGCATGCCGGTGCTCGACGCCGTGACGCTGCAGTCGAGCCGACCCGACGTGTTCTTCGGCGGCGACGCGGCGCTGGGCCCGAAGAACATCATCTGGGCCGTCGCTCAGGGTCATGCCGCGGCGATCTCGATCGACAAGTTCTTGCACGGCGAAGACATCAAGGACCGGCCGGCGCCCGGCGTGACGCTGATCTCGCAGAAGATGGGCATCCACGAATGGAGCTACGACAACGAGGTGGCGCCCGACCTGCGCCACAAGGTGCCGTGGCGCGACGTGAACCAGGTGCTGCGCAACATCAAGGTCGAAGTCGAACTCGGCTTCGATGTGCAGACCGCGTGGAAGGAGGCGCAGCGCTGCCTCAACTGCGACGTGCAGACGGTGTTCGCCACCGCCCAGTGCATCGAATGCGATGCCTGCGTCGACATCTGCCCCACCGACTGCATCACCTTCACCGCCAACGGCGCAGAGGCCGACCTGCGCACGCGGCTGCGTGCGCCGGCGCGCCATGCCGATCAAGCGCTGTATGTGTCGGGCATGCTGAAGACCGGCCGCGTGATGGTGAAAGACGAAGACGTCTGCCTGCACTGCGGCCTGTGCGCCGAGCG
>JBGQEX010000210.1:0-7312 GCA_041496605.1 Piscinibacter sp. | reverse complement strand
TGCGCGCTCGCGCACGCACTCTCGCGCTCGCAGGCTGCCAGCATCGCGTCGAAGGCCGCCTGGCCGTCGGTCGAAAAGCTCGCCGGCAATGCCATGTCGGGCGGCGCGACGCCGTCGATGACGCTGCGGCGCACGCGGTTCGGGAACTGGCGCAGCAGCTCCAGCGCGGCGCGCGTGCCGTACGAGCCGCCGACGAGGTTGATGCGTTCGGCGCCGAGCTGCGCACGCACCGCATCGAGGTCTTGCATCGCGATCGGCGTGGTGAAGAAACGCAGATCGCCATAGGGCAGCGATTGCAGCGTGGTGCGGCAACGAGCCAGTTGTTCGACCTGACGCTCGGGGTCAGCCTGCTCGGCCAGCGGCCGGCGCCATGTGTCCTCGCATTCGAGCGGGGCCGAACGACCGGTGCCGCGTTGATCGACAAACACGATGTCGCGCCGATTGTTGAGCCGCGTGAACAGCGGCAGCGCCGTCGGCGCGAGCGCGATCGCGCTTTGGCCCGGGCCACCGGCCAGCATGAACACCGGGTCGGGCAACTTGCGCCGCGCCATCGCCGGCACCACGACGTAGTGCACGTCGATCTTCACGCCGTCGGGTCGGGCCGGCTCGAGCGGGCGCAGCACCACGCCGCACTGCACCTCGTTCTTGATGCCGGCGATGCGGCACGGCGTCAGCGCGTCGGCGCTGCGGGCGGGCAGCGCCGCCTGCGCGAGGCACAGCGCGAGGACGGCGCGCAGCGCAAGACCCTTCATCGCCGCGTCACTCGCCGAGCAGCCGCTTCAGTTCGCCGCTGTCGATGAGCTTGCTCAGTTCCCGTGCACCGCCGACCAGCACGCCGCGCACGAACACCATCGGGAAGGTCGGCCAGCCGGTCCACATCTTCAGCGCGCCGCGCGGCCGCCATTGGCTGAGATAGCTGCCGTACTCCAGGTACTGGTAGGGCTGATGGGCCGCGTCCAGCGCGCGCTGCGCGCGCCGGCAGAACGGGTTCTGCCCCATGCCGACCACCAGCACCGGGTTCGAAGCCGCAGCGGCCTGCACGTTGTGCACGATGTCGGCATGCCAGTTCGCGATCCGCTCGCGGATGGCGGGATGCTGTCGGGTCTCATCGAGGATCTGACGGGGCATGCAGGCTCCTGGGCGCAAAGGCGTGAGCGTACCCGGTGATTGGGACCCCCCGTCCGCCGGGTACAGCGGCCGACCCCCCGCGGGGGGTCGGGCCGGCTTGGGAGCGGGCCGGCGCTCGGCCCGCCGAAGCGATGCGCGTCAGCGTGTCACCAGATCCGGATGCGCGCCTCGCTCGGCTTGTACATCGCATCGCCCGGCTGGGTGCCGAAGGTCTGGTGGAAACCATCGTGGTTGACGGCGGCGCCGTTGGCGCGGAAACCCGGTGGCGAGTGCGGGTCGACCGTCAGCAGCTGCAGGGCGCGCTCGTCGCGCATCTTGCTGCGCCAGGCCTGCGCCCAGCCGAAGAAGAAGCGCTGGTCGCCGGTGAGCCCGTCGATCACCGCTGCCGGCTTGCCCGCGAGTGACAGCTGGTAGGCCTTGTAGGCGATCTGCAGGCCGGACAGGTCGGCGATGTTCTCGCCCAGCGTCAATTTGCCGTTGAGCTTGTGCCCGGCAATCGGCTCGTACTCGGCGTACTGCGCGACCAACTTCTCACCCAGCGCCGAGAACGCCTGGCGGTCGGCTTCGCTCCACCAGTTGCTCAGCTTGCCGTCGCCGTCGAACTGGCTTCCCTGGTCGTCGAACCCATGGCTGATCTCGTGGCCGATGATGGCGCCGATGGCCCCGAAGTTGGCCGCGTCGTCGGCACGCATGTCGAAGAACGGCGGCTCGAGGATCGCCGCGGGGAACACGATCTCGTTCAGGCTCGGGTTGTAGTACGCGTTCACGGTCTGCGGCGTCATCTCCCATTCGCCGCGGTCGACCGGCTTGCCGGCTTTGGCGGCAACGCGCTCGTACTCGAAACGCCCGGCGCGTACCGCGTTCCCGAGCGCGTCACCGTCGCGCACCACCAGCCGAGAATAGTCGCGCCACTGGTCCGGGTAGCCGATCTTGGTCAGGTACTTGGCCAGCTTGCGCTTGGCCTGCAGTTTGGTCTCGGGGCCCATCCAGGCCAACGCGTCGATCGACTGGCCGTAGGCGGAGAGCAGATCGTTCACCAGTTGCTGCATGCGCGCCTTGTTGGCTGGCGGGAAGTGGCGCGCGACATAGACCTGCCCCACCGCTTCGCCCAAGGCACCGTTGAGCTCGCGGGTGGCGTTCTGCCAGCGCGGCTTCTGCTGCTGCAGGCCTTGCAGCGCCTTGCCGCGAAACGCGAAGTGGGCGTCGCGGAACGGCTTGGGCAGCACCTGGGCGGCGTCGTCGAGCACACGCGCGCGCAGGTACAGCTTCCAGTTCGCGATCGGCGTGTCGTTCACCGCCTTCGCCAGCGCCACCGCATAGCTCGGCTGCGACACCGACAGGCGGTCGATCGAAGGCAAGGCGGCGGCGCGGAAGAAGGCCGCCCAGTCGAAGCCCGGTGCAGCCTGCGTCAACGCCGCAACCGTCATCGGGTTGTAGATCTTCACCGCGTCGCGGTTTTCCACCCGCGCCCACTGCGTTTGCGCCAGGCGCTTTTCGAGCCCGAACACCGTCTCGGCACTCCTGGCCGCCTGCGCGTCACCGCTCAGGCGAAACAGCGTTTCCAGATAGCTGCGGTAGGCCTCGCGCGCCTTGGCGAAACGTTCGTCGTCCAACAGGTAGTAGTCGCGGTCGGGCAGGCCGAGGCCGCCTTGCCAGGTCAGTGCGCGGTTGATGCCGGGCTCTTTGAAGTCTGACTGCACCCAGGCCGACATCGGCGTCGGCGCCACGCCCTGCCAGCGGCCGAAAAGCGTGGCCAGGCCGGTCTTGTTCTTCACGCCGTCGATCTGCGCCAGCCACGGCGCCAGCGGCCGGATGCCGGCGCGGTCGATGGCCGCTTCGTCCATGTAGCTGCGGTAGTAGTCGCCGATCTTCTGTTCCACGCTGCCCGGCGGTTGCGTCTGTTTCGCGAGGTCTTCGACGATGCCGCGCACGCGTTCGTCGGACCGGTCGCGCAGCTGGATGAACAGCCCGTACTCGGACTTGTCGGCCGGGATCGGCGTGTCCTTCAGCCACTGTCCGTTGACGGCCTTGAACAGGTCGTCCTGGGGCCGAACGCCGGCGTCGAAGCCGCTGCGGTCGATGCCGGTGTCGAGCGGCGTCTGGGCAAGTGCGAGGCTGGCTTGCAGCGCCAGCGCGCAGAGGGTCAGGTGAACGGGTTTCACGTGCGTGGTCCTTGTGGGATGTGGCCTGCGGGGTGTCGCGGGTGGGCGACGCGCAAGCGTAGCCGAGCTTCACGCGCCGGGCTGCGGGGAATCGACTGAAACGCTGAAATCGGGGGTTGGGTTGCGGGATTGACTGGCGGGCCTCGACGCCTCAGGCGCTGCGTCGGGACCGGGCCGCCGGCTTGAACAAACCTTCACACACCGCGCGCTGCGCATCGTCGGCCGGCAGCCGCGCGCACACGCTGCCGAGCTGCAACCGCAGGCGCTGCAACACGGCGCTGTGAGCCTTGCCCTGGTTCCAGGCCTGCAGCTTGTCGGCCGCACGTTGCAGCGAGCGCGCGCTGCGCTCGTAGAACGCGTTCGGCTGCGCCGCGGCTTCGTTGAACAGCTGCTGCGCCGCACGCTCGATGCGCGCCTCGTCCTTCGGCGCCAGCTCGACCAGCGTGCCGACGTAGCTCGCGCCCCATTGCAGCCGGGTGGCCGGGCCCTCGGCGCTGTCGAACGCCTGTTGCGACCAGTGCAGCGCGTCGGCCTTGTCGCCGCGCCGCTTCGCGTTGCTCGACAGCTGCGACATCAGGTAGTACGGCGAATGGCTCTTCGCGAGGTTGGCTTTCAGCAAGGCATCGGATTCGGCCACCAGCCCGGCCTGCTCGAGCAGATAGGCGGCGGACGTGATCACGGCCTGGCGTTCGTAGCCGTCGGTGATTTCGCGGTCGTTGCGCGCCGCCTGCTCGCGCACCTCGGCCAGCAGCGTGTCCGGCAGCACGGCCTTCGCGGTGTCGATCTTCACCAGGTCGACACGCGCCTCCAATGCCGTCAGCCGGTCGGCGCGCGACAGCGTCGCGTCGGCCTGGAGCCGCGTCAGCGCGGCGTCGAAAGCGCCCACCAGCGCCGCGCGCTCGGGCGACTTCGCGGTGCTGAGTGCGCGCACGATGTCGGCGGCGTAGTTCGTCAGCACATCCATTTGCGCGCGCGCCGCCGGCGCGTCGGAAAGCACGGCCAACGCGCGCCCGCGCAGCGCGGCGTTGGCACGGGGCGTGGCCTTCGCGTCGGTGAGCGCCGCGGCCTTGAGCATCAAGCGCGTTGCGGTCTCGGCCTGATCGGCCGGGCACGCGGCGGCCAGCTGCTGCAACAGCGCCGGCAGTTCGGCCTTGGGCACGATCTGCTGCTCGTCGGTCTCCCACGAGTAGAACGCGAGCAGGCGCCAGTCATTCGCGCTGAGCATCTGGGCCCCGGCACGCGCGTCGGCGAGCACCGCCTTCACCGGGCGCTGCGCGTTCATGCCCAACGTCAGCACTTGTGTCATTTGCTGCGCGTCGACTTCGCCCGGCAGCCGCGTCAGTTCGCGGCCGTCGGGCGTGAACAGCAGCAGCGTCGGATAGCCGCGCACCTTGAAGCGTGCACCCAGCTTCTGCGCGCCGGGGCTGTCGCCGTCGATGTAGACCGGCACGAAGGCGCGCGAGCGCTCGATGAAGTCCACGCGGTTGAACAGCGTCGCCTGCACCTGGTTGCACGGCGGGCACCACTTGGCGCCCCAATAGACGAACAGCGGCTTGCGCTCGGCCACGGCGCGCGCGAATGCAGCGTCGACATCGGCGTCACTGGCGGCCTGCTGCCAGTCGATGCCGGCGCTCGCCTGCGCCTGGGCAGCGGATGCCGGCGCGCCAGCAGGAGACGCCGCCGGCGGCGCCTCGGCGGGCTTCGAGCAGGCGGCCAACAACGCGGCGAGCGCGAGCAGCGAGAGGGGCCAGCGTGCGGATGGCTTCATACGTCCTTCGGCGAGTCTGCGGGTCTGCCAGTGTGGATCAATCAACCGGCGTCACCGGTTCCAGCAATGGATCATGCGGCTGTGCACTGGCGAACTGCGCAAGCGCCACGCCGCCGAGCGTGAGTGCGGCGCCACCGAGCTTGACCGCGGTGTAGTGCTCGCCGGTGGTGGCCCAGGCCACCAGCCCGGCGACTGGCGGCATCAGGTAGATCAACGGCGCCGTGCGGGCCACGCCGCGCACCGCGTTGACCCAGCCCCACAGCATCCAGCCCACGAAGGCCGACACCAGCACCGCCCACAGCATGCCGGCCCAGATCGGCGGGCTCACGTGGGACCAGTCCACGCGCAGCCCGGCCGGCAGGCTCAACAGCACCAGCGGCGCGCTGCCGAGCAAGGTCGCGTAGGTCATCACCGTCACGCCGCCATGGCGCTCGATCAGCGGCTTGGCGGCCACCGTGTAGTACGAGAAGAACGCCGCCGCCACCAGCAGCACCGCGTCGCCGCCCGACGCGCGCCAGTGCCCGCCGAGCAGCTTGTCGGACAGGAACACCAGCACGCCGACCAAGGCCACCGCCACGCCGACGACCTGCGCGCGCGTGAGGTGCTCCAGCCCGTGCACGCGCAGGATCAGCAGCGTGAACACCGGCCCGCAGGCGAGGATCAGCGAGCTCGAGAACGCGGTCGACCAGTGGATGCCGAAGGTCACCAGTCCCACGTGCAGCACATGGCCGGCGATGCCGAGCTTGAGCAAGGCCATGGCATCCGCGCGCGAGGTGCGCGGCCAGCGCAGACCGTGCCGCCAGCACAGCAGCAAGGCGGCGCATGCCGGCATGATCAGGTAGCGCACGAACAGGAAGCCGCCCGGCGACAGCGCGTTGAACACCGCTTTCTGCACGCTGAAGTTCGCGCCCCACACGACGATCACCGCGACCGCCGCCCACAGCGCCAGGCGCTGCCGCGCGCGGTGATGATGAATCGCGTCGTCGGCCGGCAGTGCCGGTGCAAGGACCTGGGTCGGTGGGGGCATAGGTGAGCGATGTTGCCTGGAATGCGATCCCCCTGCCGGCGACACCTGAAGCGCGACGTCCAAGTCCGTCGACTGCGTGCATCTGAGGTGCACTCCCGAACCCGCGCCGGCTAGGATGCGCGGCCGCCATTGCACCGCCAGGACCGTCGCTTGAACACCTCACCCTATCCGCATCTGCTGGCCCCGCTCGACCTCGGCTTCACGACGCTGAAGAACCGCGTGCTGATGGGCAGCATGCACACCGGCCTCGAAGACGGGCGCAAGCACTTTCCGGCGATGGCCGCGTTTTTCGCCGAACGCGCACGCGGCGGCGTCGGCTTGATGGTGACCGGCGGCTTCGCGCCCAACATCGAAGGCTGGGCCAAACCCTTCGCCGGCACGCTGTCGACCTCGGGAGCGGCGCGCCGGCACCGGCAGGTGACCGATGCGGTGCATGCCGAAGGCGGCCGGATCGCGCTGCAGATCCTGCACACCGGGCGCTACGGCTACCAGCCGCTGTGCGTGGCGCCGTCGCGCATCCAGTCGCCGATCTCGCCGTTCGCGCCGCGCGAGCTGTCAGCGCGCGGCATCGAGCGGCAGATCCGCGCCTTCGTGCGCTGCGCGACGCTGGCGCGTGAGGCCGGCTACGACGGCGTGGAGGTGATGGGCAGCGAGGGCTACTTCATCAACCAGTTCCTCGTCACCCACACCAACCAGCGCAGCGACGAATGGGGCGGCGCGTATGCCAAGCGCATGCGCCTGGCCGTCGAGATCGTGCAGCGCGTGCGCGAGGCGGTGGGGCGCGACTTCATCATCATCTATCGCCTGTCGATGCTCGACCTGATTCCCGACGGCAGCAGCTGGGACGAAGCGGTGACGCTGGCGAAGGCGGTCGAGCGCGCCGGCGCGACGATCATCAACACCGGCATCGGCTGGCACGAGGCGCGCATCCCCACCATCGCCACCAGCGTGCCGCGCGGCGCATTCGCCTGGGTGACGCAGAAGATGCGCCGCGAGCTGCGTGCGGCGGGCCTGTCGATTCCGCTGATCACCAGCAACCGCATCAACACGCCGGAGGTGGCGGAGCAGATCCTCGCCGACGGTTGTGCCGACATGGTGAGCCTGGCGCGCCCGCTGCTCGCCGATGCCGAGTTCGTCGCCAAGGCGGCGCAAGGGCGCAGCGACGAGATCAACACCTGCATCGCCTGCAACCAGGCCTGCCTGGACCACACCTTCAAGGCACAGCTC
>JBGQEX010000209.1:0-7314 GCA_041496605.1 Piscinibacter sp. | reverse complement strand
TGCGCGGCGGCGATGTCGCGCGCGTTGGCCGCGTGCAGCGCGGCGGACTCGGCGCGCAAGCGGCGCGCCAGCGCCAGCAGCGCCGCGTTCTTTGCCGCCGTCGAGGCCGCCGCCATCTTCGCGCTCGCGGCGCGCGCGGCCGCGCCCATGTGGGCGATGGTGGCCTGGAGATCGGTGGAGGTCATGGGACGTATTGTCCCAGACCCGCCGGCGTGCGCGGACCGCGTCGCCCTACTGGGTGATCGCAATCGTGCTGTTGATGCGCAAGCTGCCGTAAAGCGGCGGCGCTTGCGGCCCTTCGCAGTGCTGCTCGAAATCGATGGCCAGCCGCGTGATGATTCCACTGCCGTCCGTCTGCACTTCCAGCACCGTGTAGCGGCCGGCAATCTGGTTGCAGCCGCGCCCGGAGCCGGTCATCTCCAGGCCGTTGTTGCCGCCATGGAAAGGCGCGCGCACCGCGTTCTCGTAGCTGCCGACCTTGAGCGGTGTGCCGTCGGCCGTCGCGAAGTTGAGGTACCACCAGGACCCGCTCGACAGCGAGTTGCCGGTATACGAGAGGGCGACGTAACCCGAATTGACCGGCATGCTGCCCCAGCTTCCGGTCGTCTCCGCCAACACTTCGGTCTGGCCGGCGCCAATGTAGTCACCCGGCATGCTGCGGTAGTACAGCACCTTGCTGGCGGTGGTGACGTTGGCCGCGGTGACGTTGATGCGAACGCGCTCCACTTCACCGGCCGTGTCGGTCACCGTCAGTTCGACCGGGATCGTCTCCACGCCGACCGGTGGCGTGCCGCCCCATGACACCTGCGTGGTCACCGCGTCGGGGGCACTGAAGCTCAGCGGCGTGCCGCTGAGCTGGGCCCAGTGGTAGCTCGCGATCGGGCGATTGGTGCTGATCGACGTGGCTGCGCTCAGTTCGACGCTCACCGTCGCGCTGAGCAGGCTGCCGCCGGTCAGCGTGGCCTTCGCGCGCAGGCTGTCGGGTGTCGACACGTAGGCAGCGCTGCCGCCGTAGAAGGTCACGAGGTTGCCCAGCGAATCCTGCACGACGACGGTGTTGTTCCAGTTCACGCCGTCGACCGAGATCTGCAGGTTGTAGTTGCGCCCGTGTCGTAGTTGCTGCTTCGGGCGGATCATCGCCACCGCGCCCTGCGTCTGCACATCGGCGTCGACGTTGACGAGCACCGGGTCGTAAACGACGTTGCTGCCGTTGTCGGCAAAACGGAAGAACAGCGTGGTGGTGGATGCCGGTTCACGTGAGAACTGCAGGCGGTACGGGCCGCTGACCGAGACCGGTGTGGCGTAGCTGAGGGTCTGCGTGAAGTCGGTCGTCAGGTAGTTGCGCGTGCTGAATGTCGCGCTGTTCCAAGCCGGCGCCACGGCGCCATCCCACCACAGGAAGCCCACGCTGGCGCTCATCCAGGCGACGTTGGTCGTCGCGTCGGTCGTACCGTCGTTGTTGGAGTCGAGCTCGGCCTTGAACTGGTCGCTGGCGCTGACGAAGTTCGGAACCAGCCGCAGCCTGGCGCCGCCTGCGCCCGCAAACTCGATCGATCCCGTCTCCGGGTAGGTGTTGAGGTAGGCCTGGATCGGTGACGGTGTGGACACCGTGAGGCTGCCGCCAAGCAGGTCGCTCTGATAGACGAAGTCCATCGAGATGACCGAGCGGGCCTGATCGAATCGCAGCGACTTCGACAGGTTGGGCGTGTGGATCGCTTCGACGATCGTGCCCTGGCTGCCGACGGCCATGAAGCGGAAGTCGTCGGCCGCGGACGGCGTGACCGACAGCGTGGTGCGGAAAGTCTGCGGCGACCAGTCGAAGCCGAACGACCCTTGCAGCGAGAGAACCACGCCCTGTCGGGACGTGTCGACGATCTCCAGCCCGCTGGGCAGGCTCATCGTTGCGCGCAGGCTGCCGGTGGGCAGCCCTGTCGCGGCGACAAGGTCGATGCTGATCCTGCCGTTCAGCACTTCGCCAACGAGGGGCACGCCGCAGTCGCGGAGGTCGGCGATGACGCTGTCGCCCGCCGAGACGCGGCCGTCACTGTCGCGATCGGTGAGGTTCAGCGTCAACAATCCGCCATTGGGGCAGGTTTCGTCCCGCGTGGCCGATGCGCCGGACGAGGCGAACCGCTGGGTGAGGTCGGCGCTGTACTGCGCCAGTGTCAGCGTCAGTTCGCCCATGCCGGGTAGCAGAGTCGCGGCATCGGCCATGTTCGTCGTGGTCAGCGCCAGCGGCCGGGTCCGGTCGGCCGCCGGCGAGGGCTCATTCGGCGTGGGCGCGGGGCTGTCGCCGCCTCCACCGCCACCGCAGCCCGCAAGCAGCACCGACAGCACCACAACGGCAGCCCATGTGCCATGTCGTTGGATCATTTCCCCCCCTCGTTCTGTTTTCTCGCCCCGCCGGAGTTTGCCATGCACCGGCGCACCCATTTCCCCCTCGGATGGGTGTTCGCGAAGCCGGACGGCAGATCGGCGGATAGGTTCTTGGGCGCGGCGTTGTCCCAAAACGCGCCGCCTCATTCACTTGCGGCCGTATTTGGCCGTGAAGGTGGCCGCCCGCAGTTTGTTGGCATTGATCATGAAGCCGATCAGCGCCGCGCTGGCGTCGGACGGCACGTCGAGCTTGTCGGTCTTCAGCGCGTACACGGTGAAGACGTAGCGGTGCGGCTGGTCGCCCTTGGGCGGGCAGGCGCCGCCGAAGCCGGGCGCGCCGAAATCGGTGCGGCCTTGCATCGCGCCGGCCGGCAGCACCTTGCTGTCGGCGGCATCGGCGCCTTCGGGCAACTAGGTCGTCGTGGCCGGCAGGTTGATCACCACCCAGTGCCACCAGCCGGAACCGGTGGGCGCGTCGGGGTCGTAGACGGTGATGGCATAGCTCTTGGTGTCCTTCGGTGCGCCGCTCCACTTCAGCGCCGGCGAGATGTTCTTGCCGGTGCAGCCGAAGCCATTGAAGACCTGCGCGTCGGTCAACGTGGCGTTCGGCTTGATCGTCGGGCTGCTGAGCGTGAAGGTTGCGGCCTGCGCCACCGGAGCGGCGACGGCGATGCTTGCCGCCGCCCACATCGCAAGAGGAATTCGCATGAACGTCTCCCGAGGTGAAAGGGGTGCCAATGATGCACCGGTCGCACAACCGGCCAGCCGATCAGCCGATCTCCTCGGCGCGATGGCAGGCGACGAGGCCGATCGTTGTGCCGTCGCCCGGCTGGCGCAGCAGCGGCGGCTCAACCTCGCAGCGCGCCACCGCATGCGGGCAGCGCTTGTGAAAGGCGCAGCCGCTCGGCGGGTTCAATGGCGACGGCAACTCGCCCGACAGCAGCTGCCGCGTCTGCCGCGCGGACGGGGCTATGCGCGGCGTGCTGGCCAGCAACGCGCGCGTGTACGGGTGGCGCGGCGCGGCGAACAGCGCCTGTTTGCCGGCCTGCTCGACCACCTTGCCGAGGTACATCACCAACACCTCGTCGGCGATCAGTTCGACCACCGCGAGGTTGTGCGAGATGAAGACGTAGGCGACCTGGGTTTCGTCCTGCAGGTCCATCAGCAGGTTCAGCACCTGCGCCTGGATCGACACGTCGAGCGCCGACACCGGCTCGTCGGCGACGACGATCTTCGGCTGCAGCATCAGCGCGCGCGCGATCGCCACGCGCTGGCGCTGGCCGCCGGAAAACATGTGCGGGTAGCGCTGGTAGTGCTCGGGCTTCAAGCCCACGCGCGCCATCATCGCGCGCGCGCGCTGCTCGCGTTCGGCCTTGGCGAGCGGGGTGTTGATGGCGAGCGGCTCTTCGAGCGCATGGCCGATCTTCTTGCGCGGGTTCAGGCTCGCGAACGGGTTCTGGAACACCATCTGCACCTGCTGGCGCAGCAGCCGTTTGCTCGCTTTGTCGGCGCTGCCCACATCGACGCCGGCGAGCTGCAGATGGCCCGAGGTGGGCGTCTCGATCATCGTGATCTGGCGCGCCAGCGTGCTCTTGCCGCAGCCCGATTCGCCGACGACGGCGAGCGTCTTGCCGGCGTGCAGCGTGAACGACACGCCGTCGAGCGCACGCGCGACGGCCTTGGGCTTCATGAAGCCTTGCGAGACCGGGTAGTGCTTGGTGAGGGATTGGGCGTCGAGGACCACCGAATCCGTTCGGGCTGAGGTATCGAAGCCCTCGCTCGCTGACGGCGTGCCCTTCGATACCTCAGGGCGAACGGAGGGGGTCGGTGCATTCATGCGGGCACCTTCGGCCCAACGGGCTGCTGCACCAGCGTAAAGAAACAGCGCGCCTGCGCCCCATCGGCCCCCACCAACTCCGGCCGCTCCGCCCGGCACCGCTCCTGCACATAAGGGCAGCGCGGCGACAGCAGACATCCGCTCGGCCGGTCAAACGCCCCCGGCACCACGCCGGGCATCGAACGCAGCCTTCGCTTACCGATGTTGTGCTCCGGCAGCGCCGCCAGCAGGGCCTCGGTGTAGGGGTGGCGCGGCGCGATGAAGATGTCGGGCACATGCGCCGTCTCGACCACCTGGCCGGCGTACATCACCAGCACGCGCTGCGCCACTTCGGCGACGACGGCGAGGTCGTGGGTGATCAGCATCAGCCCCATGCCGCGCTCGCGCTGCAGCTTGAGCAGCAGCGCGAGCATCTGCGCCTGGATGGTCACGTCGAGCGCGGTGGTCGGCTCGTCGGCGATCAGCAGGCGCGGGTTGCAGGCGATGGCCATCGCGACCATCACGCGCTGGCACATGCCGCCCGACAGTTGGTGCGGATAGGCCCCAAGCCGGCGTTCGGCGTCGGGGATTTCCACCGCTTGCAGCAGTTCGAGCGCACGCGCGCGCAGCGCCTTGCGCGAACCGCCTTCGTGAATCCGCAAGGTCTCGGTCAGTTGGAACTCGACCGTGAAACACGGGTTCAGGCTCGTCATCGGGTCCTGAAAGATCATCGCGATGTCGCGGCCGAGCATCGCGCGGCGTTGCGCGAGCGGCATCGCCTGCATGTCGCGGCCGTCGAAGACGAGGCGTTGCGCGCGCACCCGCCCCGGGTCGTCGACGAGGCCCATCAGCGCGAGGGCGGTGACGCTCTTGCCCGAACCCGATTCACCGACGATGCCCACCACTTCGCCGGCAGCCACATGCAGGCTCACGCCATCGACCGCCTTGAACGGCGCCGCTTCAGGACCGAATTCGACAGTGAGCTGATCGACTTCGAGCAATGCGGGCGTCGTCATCGTTTCAGCTTCGGGTCGAGCGCGTCGCGCAGGCCGTCGCCCATCAGGTTGAACGCGAGCACCGAGATCAGGATCGCCAGGCCGGGCAGCGTGACGACCCACCAGGCGCTCTGGATGAACTCGAGCGCGCTGGCGAGCATCGAGCCCCATTCGGGCGTCGGCGGCTGCGCGCCGAGGCCGAGAAAACCGAGCGCCGCCGCGTCGAGGATGGCGGCCGAAAAACCGAGCGTGGCCTGCACGATCAGCGGCGCGGCGCAGTTGGGCAGCACGGTGTCGAACATCAGGCGCGCGGTGCCCGCGCCGGCGATGCGCGACGCGCTGACGTAGTCCTTGGCCAGTTCGCCGATCACCGCTGCGCGCGTCAGGCGCACGAAGTGCGGCAGCATCACGATGGCGATCGCGTACATCGCGTTCATCAAGCCCGGCCCGAGGATGGCGACCACGGCCACCGCGAGCAGCAGGCTGGGCAGCGCCAGCATGATGTCCGTCAGCCGCATGATCGTGAACTCGACGCCGCCGCGGAAGAAGCCCGCCAGCAACCCGAGCAGCACGCCGCCGCTGAGCGACAGGCCCACCGACACCAGTCCGATCGCCAGCGACAGCCGTGTCCCATGGACCAGACGCGACAGCACGTCGCGGCCGACCGGATCGGTGCCGAGCAGGAAGCGGTGGCCGTTGACCGGCTGCCACGCCGGTGCGTGCAGCGTCGCGTCGCGGTATTGCTCGCTCGGCGAGTAGGGTGCGATCAGGTCGGCGAACACGGCGCACAACACCAGCGCGACGACGATCGCCAGCCCGATGAGCGCGCCGCGATTGCATCGAAAGTCGCGCCACAGTTCGATCCACGGGGATTCGCTCATTGGTGCCGGATCCGCGGATTGATCACGCCGTACAGCACGTCGACGATCAGGTTGACGCTGATGATGACCGTGGCCGACAGCAGGATGCCGCCCTGCACCGCCGGGTAATCGCGGCGATGGATGGCCTCGACCAGCCATTTGCCGATGCCGGGCCACGAGAAGATCGTCTCGGTGAGGATGGCGCCGGCCAGCAGCGTGCCGACCTGCAGGCCGATCGTCGTCACCACCGGGATCAGCGCGTTGCGCAAGGCATGGATGCCCACCACGCGCAAGGTCGACGCCCCTTTGGCGCGCGCGGTGCGCACGTAGTCCTCGCGCAGCACTTCGAGCATGGCCGAGCGTGTCATGCGCGCAATGACCGCGAGCGGGATCGTGCCCAGCGCGATGGCCGGCAGGATCAGGTGCATGAGCGCGCTCTTGAACGCACCCGCGTCCGACGACAGCAGCGAATCGATCAGCATGAAGCCGGTGACACTTGGGATGTCGTACTGGATCGCGATGCGCCCCGACACCGGCGTCCAGCCGAGCGTGACCGAGAAGGTGAGGATCAGCAGCAGGCCCCACCAGAAGATCGGCATCGAGTATCCGGTGAGCGACGCGCCCATCACCGAGTAGTCGAGCACGCTGTTGCGCTTGCATGCCGCGAGGATGCCGGCCGGCAGTCCGATCACGAGCGCCATCAGCATCGCGAACAGCGACAGCTCGACGGTCGCCGGGAACAGGGTGATGAACTCCTTGAACACCGGCTCGTGGGTGATCGTCGACAGCCCCAGGTCGGCGTGCAGCGCGCGCCACAGGTAGTCGAGGTACTGCAGCCACAACGGCCGGTCGAGGCCGAATTCGTGCAGCAGGCGCGCGTAGCGTTCGGGCGTCATGCCGCGCTCGCCCGACAGCGCCTCGACCGGGTCGCCGGGCAGCAGGCGGATCAGCGCGAACACCAGCAGCGTGATGCCGAGGAAGGTCGGTGCGACGAGGCCGAGGCGCTTGAGTAGGAAGGAGAGCATGAGGTCGGTCAACTGGCTGTCATCCCGGCGCACGCCGGGATCCACTGTCGCGCGCAGATCCCGGCTTTCGCCGGGATGACGGCCGCCGCTGCTACTTCTGAACCAGATCGACCTTGTGGAAGAAATGGTGCGCCGTCACGTCCATCTTGTAGCCGGTCACTTCCTTGCGCACCGGGTCGAAACGCACCGAGTGGGCGATCGGGACCCACGGCGCTTCTTCGTGCGCGACCTCCTGGGCCTTC
>JBGQEX010000208.1:0-7341 GCA_041496605.1 Piscinibacter sp. | reverse complement strand
TCGCGGGTCCGTCCACCTGCCCGTCACCGGGAGCGGCACCGTCACCGGCTCCGTCTCCGGCACCGTCTCCGGCTCCGGCACCGGCTCCGGCACCGGCTCCGGCACCTGCACCGGCACCGGCACCGGCACCTGCACCGGCTCCGGCACCGGCACCGGCACCGGCTCCGGCACCTGCACCGGCACCGGCACCGGCACCGGCTCCGGCTCCGGCTCCGGCACCAGTGGGCGACATCGCAACCGGCCTGGCCCGGTACACCACCTACTGCGCCGGGTGCCATACGGCCAACGTCATGGCCAACGTGCTGAATGTCACCAACGCGAGCACCCTGACGGGGCTCAATGCCTCGATCGTGAACGTTGGCAGCATGAGCTTCCTCGGCACGGCGCTGACGGCTCAGGACAGGCTGGACATTTCGGCGTACATCAACAGCGCCAAGTAAGCGACGTGCCGTGCCCGGCCTCGGTGGGGACGCTGCCCCACCGAGGCCGGGCACGGCAGGCGTCCCATGTTGCAATCAGCACGCTCGACGTCCAGGCTTGCCGAAGCGGCTGGTCGAGCCGGATCCGACCAGTTCGTTTCGAATCTGGAGGGCTCGTCTTTCCGCCGCACTACGCCGGCACGCCGACGTCGGCCAATGCCGCCGCGCTGTACACCGGCGCAAAGCCGCCACCCGGCGTTCGAAAGTTCGTCGTCTGCCCCTGATACAGCCGCGCCGCCAACCACTGCACGGCGCCGTCGTAGGCATACGCGCGCAGATCGAACTTGAGTGCGCGCTCGGGTTCTTCGCCCGACATCACGCGCTCGCCC
Organism: Piscinibacter sp.; assembly: GCA_041496605.1. Classification (GTDB taxonomy): domain Bacteria; phylum Pseudomonadota; class Gammaproteobacteria; order Burkholderiales; family Burkholderiaceae_C; genus Albitalea. Next base: position 6,533 of record JBGQEX010000208.1, on the reverse strand, counting down.
GGCGCGACGAGCGCCTGCGCCACGTAGTCACCGGCGAGGATCTCCTGCCAGACACGCTGGGTCAGCTTGTCACCGCGGTAGGCGGCGCGGCTGCCGAAGCCGGCCGTCGGCTTGAAGAACAAGCTGCGCCGGTCTTTCCACAAGCGCTCGGCGTGCGCCGCGTCGACGACCTCGGTGTGTGGGACGCTCGCAAGCAGGATGTCCTGCGTTGCCTGCGGCACGCCCAGGGCCTGCAGCCGCACCGCATCGCTGAACAGCGCCAGGTTGCGCTTGTCCGCGTAGAGCGCATGGGCCTGCGGGTGCGGCGTCAGCACCACCGCGTGCTGCAGATAGGCCTCCCGCAACGCGACGCTGGGCGCGGTGTCGAGCGCGAAATCGGTGAGGCGGTTGTAGACCATGTCGACCCGCGTCTCGCCATGCCAGAGCAAACCATCGCGCAGCTCAAACTCCGTCGGGTCGGCCACCACGCATTGCAGCCCATGGCGCTGGAGCAGTTGCTGGAACAGCAGGAACTCGGGGTACAGGTATTGCTGCTCGGGCGCCGAATCAACGATGGCAATGCAGCGCAACGCTTGCGTGCGACCGGACAGCCGCCATTCGTTGCGGAACATCGCGACGATGCGCTGCTCCAGCGCGTCGGCCGTGGCCGCGCCCGGCAGCAGGTCCTGCACCGATGCGCAGCAGGCACGTTGCGCGCGCGCCAGCAGCGCGTTGAGCATCGCGCCGCCGGCATTGGTGTTGATCTCGATGAGCCCGACGCCGCCCTCGTCAACGTGGAAGTCGTAGCCGAAGAAGACCGACTTGGCGCCACCCGGGTCGTGCCGGGCTATCGCCGGCGAGCGCGCCAGCACCTCTTCACGATAAGCCGGCAGCGCGACCACCGACTCGACCGCGCGCACCACCTGCGCCATGCGCTGCAGGTGCGCGCTGGACACGAACACCGGCCGCGCCGCGAAGACATAGGGGCAACGCTCGCTCAGCAGCTCGAACAGCCCCGGCGGGCTGAGCTCGGACTGCAGCGCCGCGCGCAGGGCATCGGCATCGAGGCCCATGCAGAAACACCCGCTGTTGAGCGCTTCGACCCAGCGCGATTCCAGCGACTGCACGGTGTCGTTCACGCGGTCGCGCCTCGGCGCTCGTACCAGGGCTTGCTGGCGTTCACCGCCCGCACCACCAGCAGCATCACCGGCACTTCGATCAACACACCCACGACAGTGGCCAACGCCGCGCCGGAGTCGAAGCCGAACAGGCTGATCGCTGCGGCCACCGCGAGCTCGAAGAAGTTCGACGCGCCGATCAGCGCCGACGGGCACGCGATGCTGTGCTTTTCGCCGACGCGGCGGTTCAGCCAATAGGCCAGACCCGAGTTGAAGAACACCTGGATCAGGATCGGCACGGCCAGCATCGCGATCACCAGCGGCTGCTTGAGGATGGCTTCACCCTGGAACGCGAACAGCAGCACCAGCGTGACGAGCAGCGCGCCGATCGAGACCGGCCCGATCGCGTGCATGGCCGCGTCGAACGCTGCCGTTCCGTTGCGCAGCAAGGCGCGGCGCCACAGCTGCGCGAGGATCACCGGGATGACGATGTACAGCAGCACCGAGGTCAGCAGCGTGTCCCAGGGCACGCTGATCGCCGAGATGCCGAGCAGCAAGCCGACGATCGGCGCGAACGCGAACACCATGATGCTGTCGTTGAGCGCCACCTGCGACAGCGTGAACACCGGGTCGCCGTCCGACAAGCGGCTCCACACGAACACCATCGCCGTGCACGGCGCTGCGGCCAGCAGGATCAGGCCGGCGACGTAGCTGTCGAGCTGCGCGGCAGGCAGGTAGGGCGCGAAGACCTGGCGGACGAAGACCCACGCGAGCAGCGCCATCGAGAACGGCTTGACCGCCCAGTTGACGAACAGCGTGACGCCGATGCCGCGCCAGTGCTGCTTCACCTGGTGCAGCGCGCCGAAATCGACCTTCACCAGCATCGGAATGATCATCACCCAGATCAGCACGCCCACCGGCAGGTTGACGCGCGCGACCTCCATCTTCCCGATCATCTGGAAGGCGCTGGGCAGACCCTGCCCCAGCGCGATGCCGGCCACGATGCACAGCAACACCCAGACTGTCAGATAGCGTTCGAACAGGCTCATCGGCGCCTGGGCGGCTTGTTTGACCATCGCTTCGCATTGGGCGCTCATCGTGGGGCCTCGGGCTCAGTGGTTCGAGATCTGCGTCAACGCGGCCTGCAGGCTCGCGTTGTCCAGCGTCGCGAGCGGCAGCGCCAGCAGCTGCAGCATGCGGTAGCCGATGGCCTGGCGCGTGAGTTCGAACGCGAGGCGCGTGCCCTCGTCGGCGCCGAGGGTGTTCGACGGGTCGGCATAACCCCAATGCACCTGCACCGGGCTGCCCGGCCAGTAGGGGCAGGTTTCCTTCGCGGCGCTGTCGCAGACGGTGATGACGATGCGCATCTCGGGGGCGCCGCCGCCGACGAATTCGTCCCAGCTCTTGCTGCGAAAGCCGCTCACGTCGACACCGGCGCTGGCGAGTGCCTCCAGCGCAAACGGGTTGAGCCGCCCGCTCGGCGCGCTGCCGGCGCTGTACGCGCGCACGTCTTTGCCGAGCTTGGCGGCCCAGTGGTTGAGCATGCCCTCGGCGAGCACGCTGCGCGCCGAGTTGTGGGTGCAGAGAATCAGTACGTTGGTGGTCATGTGGCGCAGTTCAGTGCTGTCCGATGTCGCGAATCTCGCGCTGGATGGCCATCGCGTCGAGCTTCGCGAGCGGCAACGCGAGCATCAATTCGATGCGGCGCTTGAGGACCAGCGCGGTGTCTTGAAACGCCAGCGACCGGCGCTCGTCCGGCCCATCGACAGCGGCCGGGTCGGACACGCCCCAGTGGGCGGTCATCGGCTGGCCGGGCCAGACCGGGCACATCTCGTCGGCGGCCTTGTCGCAGACGGTGAAAACGAAGTCGAGCGGCGGTGCATCGGGCAAGGCGAATTCGTCCCAGCTCTTGCTCCGGTAGCCGCCGGTCGGCAGCCCCAGTCGTGCCAGTTCGCGCAGTGCGAATGGGTTCACGACGCCGCTCGGGTGGCTGCCCGCCGAGTGGGCTTGAAAGCGCCCTTTGCCGAAGTGGTTCAACACCGCCTCGGCGAGGATCGAGCGGGCCGAGTTGCCGGTGCAGATGAACAGCACGTGGTAGGTCTTGTCGGACACGGCGCGACCCTCAGCAGCACGACGATGCCGGCTTCACCGGGATGCCGATAGGCTTGCCGCGCGGCGTGGCCGGCGCGCAGCAGGCGGAAGTCTGCGACGCCGATTCGTTCTTGTGCTCGCTGAACACCGGCACATCGGCCAGCGTGTGGAAGTGCTCCCACGCGATGCCCTGCGGATCGGTCACCCAATGCTTCTCGCTGCGCGCGTAGCAGCAGGTGGTTTCGCCCTCGTCCAGCAGCGCCATGTCGGCCGCTTCGGCGCGGTTCTTCAGCTCGGCGAGTTCAGCGGCGTCGTCGGTCTGGAAGCCGAGGTGGTCCACGCCCGGCTGCTGGCCGCGCGTGGAGATCGCGAAGTTGATGCGCGGGTCGTCGAGCATCCACTTGGCATAGTCGCTCTCATGGCGCATGGGCTCGGCCGCGAACAACTTCGAATAGAAGGCAATGCTCTGGGCCAGGTCGGCCACATGCACATGAACGTGAAAGCGCTTCATCGTGAAATCTCCATCAGCATTTGCAGGAAGCCGCCAGGTCGAGACATTCCTGCCCCTTGCAGCAGTTGGCGGTGAGGTAGCCGAGCAAGGCGTTCATTTGCTCGAACGACGCGCGGTAGACGAGGTAGCGTCCGAGGCGCTCCTGTGTCACGAGCCGGGCATGGGTGAGTTCCTTGAGGTGGAAAGACAGCGTGGTCGCCGACGCGCCGAGACACTCCACCAGCGCGCCCGGTGTCAGCCCGGTGCCACCGGCAACCACCAACGCGCGGAAGACTTGCAGGCGCAGCGGCTGGGCCAGCGCTGCGAGGGCATTGACGACATCGGCTTCATCCATGGTTCAATAATACTTGAACTATGGAATTAAATGCAACACGGTGCAAACGGTGCGGGGCCAGCCGCCGTCGGGCGCCAGATTCTTTGCGCGCCGCCCAAGTTCTGCGACGGGGGTGTCAGAGTCGCAGCGACTGGCCTGCAGTCTGTCGGCGCGAAGTGAACCGGTGGGGGTCGCTGTTCGCTTTGTGGCGAAACCGTGCGCAACCGGAGTCGGCAAGGAGCGTCACTCGCGGGGCTTGCTGTAGTGTGCTGCAGTGCAGCAGCTTCTCTTCAGCCGGCCTTCGGCATCGCCGCGCGTCAGCGCCGTCACCAGCACCGTGGCCGGCAAGAACAGCGTCGAATAGCCACAGACGATGGCCTCCCGTCCCAGCGCCCCCGCCAAGTGGGTCTTGCCCACGCCCGGCGGGCCAAGCAGCAACAAGCTGTCGCCGTTAGCCACCCAGCGCGAGACGGCCAGCTCGCGGATTTGCTGCGGCAACTTGGCGATCGACGGTCCCCTTTCCGGTCGCCCGCCCGATCATCGGGTCGTCTTCGACAAGCGGCACTCTCATGTGTCGCGAGAGGGTCGTGCGCTTCGTTGAACAGCGAGCGCCTGAGACCAGTGCCTGGGCACGCCCATCGAGAACACGTGCGTCAAGCACAGCTTCCGTTCCCAACTCGACGGCGATCGAGCCTTCAAGGGCTTGAACCTCTTCGACCGCAACGACCAGGCTCATCAAGAAAGGTGTGCTACTTTGGGCGTTCAATTTGCGCGAGCGGGTGTCGAATCCGGGCGCCAAAATGGGCAGGAGTGTTCAAAGTGATGCTCGTGATCATGACTGCATTGAGGAGCGCGAGTCCGTGGTATCCCGCCCGATGACTGCGGATCGGTTGACGGATGTCATCCAACTTCTGGATGACGCCCGCTTGATTGTCATGATCCTCGACGAGAACGGCGTGATTTCCTTCGTCAATGAGTACGGACGCCGGGCCTCGGGAATAGGGGCGATCGAACTTATCCGGCGCCCGTTCGTCGACGCGATGATTGTGGAAGGGGCATGGCAACGGGTTCAGCTGACACAGCTTTTGCGCGGACAGCAAGCCCATTTCAACCATGAATCGGTGCTCGCCCGTACCGACGGCGATTCGCTTGTCATCGATTGGCATCACACTCGTTTAGAAGTCAGTGGCGGGGGCGGTAGTGCCGTTCTCTGCATTGGTGTGGATGTGACGTCGCGCCGCAAGGCCGAAAAGAATCTCGCCTGGCTTGCCGATCATGATCCGCTCACAAAGGTCTACAACCGCCGCCGTTTCGAGGCGGACCTGGACAAAATCCTGCGCCGCGCTACGCGCTACGGACACGGCGGGGCGCTGCTGTATTTCGATATCGACGAGTTCAAGCTCGTCAACGACACGGGCGGGCATAGCGCCGGCGACCAATTGTTATGCCTCATTGCCAACCGCATGCGCGAATCCCGGCGCGCAACCGATCTGCCAGCGCGGCTGGGCGGGGATGAATTCGCGATGGTATTGGATGAGACCGATGCGGAAGGCGCCAAGCGCGTCGCGGAAAAACTAGTGCGCAGTTTGTCCTCGATCACGATACAGCTGGGAGAGAGTTTGCACCGCGTCTCGGTCAGCCTCGGCATGGTCCTGTACCCGCAACATGGCCGCACCGTCGAGGAATTACTTACCAACGCCGATATGGCCATGTATCACGCAAAACGCCGTACTCAGCCGGGCGGACGATACCACTGCTTTGAGGAGACCGATACCGGTCAGGAGAGGATGCGCCAAAGAGTGAATTTGCGAGCGCGTATTGAACAAGCGCTGACGACCGATCAATTCACACTGGTATATCAGCCTGTTGTCTCTGCTGACGACGGGGCGGTGCATCATTACGAGGCGTTGGTGCGCATGGTGGGCGACGACGGAAAGTTGCTTCTGCCCAGCGAATTCATCGAAGTCGCCGAGACGAGTGGTCTGATCTCGCAAATAGATTTCCGTGTCGTGCAACTCGCCTGCAACGAATTGCGGCGCTGGCGCAGAAAGAACCTCGACATCACGCTCGGGCTGAACCTTTCGGCGCAGACGCTTGATGCGCCGGGATTCGTGGCTTTCGTCACCGAACAGCTCGACCGATATCAACTCAGTCCGTCGCAGCTCAATTTTGAAATTACCGAACGCTCGGCAGTCGCGAATATGGAAGCGGCCCAGCGGATGATGCGCGACATACAAGCTCTCGGCTGTACCTTTGCGCTCGATGACTTCGGTGTCGGTTTTTCTTCCTGGCTCTACCTCAAGCAGCTCCCGTTGAACTACATCAAGCTCGACGGCTCGCTGGTCCGTCAAATGGTAAGCCAGCGGGAGGATCAGGCCTTCGTCAAGGCCATAAACGAAATGTCGCATGCGCTCGGACTGCGCACGATCGCAGAGTGCGTGGAAGACGCGGCAACTTTTGACTTATTGCGCTCGTTCGGAGTCGACTTGGTGCAAGGCTATTTCATTGGCAAACCAGCACC
>JBGQEX010000207.1:0-7356 GCA_041496605.1 Piscinibacter sp. | reverse complement strand
CTGCCGGTGACGGCGTTGTTGACGCTGGCGGTGTAGACGATCGAGCCGCCTTCGGTGACGTTGGCCGCCGAAGTGGTCAAGGTGACGGTGGTCGCATCGGCGTCATCGCTGACCGTGGTGCTGGCCGTGCTGGAGGTCGTCAGCGCTTCGAAGCTGGCGCCGCTGGTGCCGCTAATGCTCACCGTGACGGTCGAATTGCCTTGGGCATAGGCATCGTCGGCGCGCACTGCAAACGGCGTGCTGTCGGCGCTGCTGGCGCCGACCGGGATCGTGATGGTCTGGCCGTTGGACAGATTGATGACCAGGGCGCTGCCGGTGACGGCGTTGTTGACGCTGGCCGTATAGACGATCGAGCCGCCTTCGGTGACGCTGGCAGCCGACGCGGTCAAGGTGACGGTCGCTGCGTCATCCACAGCTGTCACCGACAACGCCAGCGTGCTGGTTGACACCAGCGTGCCGTCGCTGACCGTATAGGTGATGGCCGGCGCCGTGCCGTTGTAGTTGGGCGCCGGCGTGAAGACATAGGTGCCGTTCGCCTCGATGACGAGCGTGCCGATGCCAGCCAGGATGGCGGTGGACCCGGCAGGGAAGTTCACAGCACCGATGCTGAATTGCGTGACCGATAGCGCCGGCCCGTCGACGTCGCTGTCGTTGACCAGCACGCTGCCGCTGATCGGTGTGTCCTCGAGCGTGGTCGCCGCGTCGCCGAACGCCACCGGCGCATCGTTGACCGCAATTACGTCGATGCCCACGCTCTGCGGCGCTGACACCGCTCCCGTGTCGTCGGTCACGGTGAAGGTGATGCTGGTGCCGCCATTGAAATCGGGGGCGGGCTTGAACAACAAGCCGGCTGCCGCGGCGGGGCTCAGCGTTTGGCCGGGCAGCACCGGCGTCACGCCGTCGGCCAGCAGCAGCGTGCCACCGCTGGGCATGCCGGTGATCGTCACACCGGCCACGTTGCCGTCGACGTCCTGGCCGCCAAGCGAGATCGGCAGCGTTGCGTCCTCGAGGCCCGACGCCGTGCTCGCCATGCTGACCGGCACGTCGTTCACTGCCGTCAAGCCGATGCTGGTCGTGCCGCTCGCGCTGACACCGCCGCTGCTGATCGTGTAGGCAAAGTCGCCCACCGGCGCCGTGCCGTCATAGTCGGCCGGCGGCACGTACTTCAGGCCGGCCAGGTCGGCGGCGGTGAGCACACTGCCTGCACCGACCACCGTGCCGTCGGCCTTCTCGACCACGCCGATCGCGGGCACGTGGTTGACCGTCACCGCGGCGTTCGTTGCGACGTCGCCCGGCTTGTTCAGGCCGAGGTTGACGCTGGCACCTTCTTCGACAGCGTTGATCGCGCTCGACTCAGCGGTGAACGCCGGCGTGGCGCTCGGGTCCTGTGCAGCTCCGATCTCGTTGCCTGCGAACACGGTGGGCTGCGCGGTGCCGTTGGATGTGCTCTGCGGCAGTGCGGTCGCGCTGACGGATTCGCTGACGCGGTCCACGCGCAGGCCCGGGCTCAGATCGCCCCCGCCGTCGCCGCCCAGCACCGCGGCGGGGGCTGAATTCGGGTTGTCCTCGTTGAGGCCGGCGATGACGCGATCGATTTCGTTTGCCGCCGGCTCCGTTGCAAGCTGAGTGCCCTTCTCGGGCGCCATTTGAACGATGCCGTCCTGCGTCGTCAGGATCACGTCGCCGCGCTCGACGATGTCGCCCACCTTGAGCGCGCGCATCTTGCCGTTGGCGGATCGGATCAGTGCAGCGCCCCACAAGCCGGTGACTTTTCCGTGAGTCGTGTGCAGGAGCGTGGGCATGGCGCGGCCTTGTGAAGGGGGCAGCCCGCGAGACAGCGGGCACGTTGCGTCCGAGAATAACGTTTGGCAACAGTTCTTATGGGCTTGCTCAGGGGGCGGTTTCGTGAACTGATTCACCGAAAGCTCCGCTGTACGCGCAGATAAGGAAGGCGCGCGAGCCGCGTGCTTCGCGGCGCGCCGGCGCGAGGCACATACCGGCGTATCAGTGTTTTCGGCCGACGTGCACCGAACTTGAGGGCAGCTGAAACGCCGCCGAGCGGCGGCGCGCGACTATTCGTGTTCGACGCCGGAACGGCGCAGGCGGTGATCGTCCACCAATGCACGCGTGCAGTCGGCGGCGGGCAGCGGCCGTGCGAAGTAGTAGCCCTGCATCTCGTCGCAACCCTGCGCACGCAGGAAATCGAGCTGCGCTTGTGTTTCCACGCCTTCGGCGACGACCTTCAGCTTCAGGCTGTGGGCCAGGCTGATGATCGCCAGCGCGATCGATGCGTCGTCAGGGTCGGTGGTCACGTCGCGAATGAACGCGCGGTCGATCTTGAGCGCATCGAGCGGAAAGCGCTTCAGGTACGCAAGGCTCGAGTAACCGGTGCCGAAGTCGTCGACCGACAGCCGCACGCCATAGGCGCGCATCGTCTTGAGCATGCGCACCGCTTCCTCAGGGTCGTGCATCAGCATGGACTCGGTGAGCTCGAACTCCAGCAAGCCCGGGTCGATGCCGGTGTCCCGCAGGATGTTCGCGATCACCGCGTCGAGGTCCCTTTGCTGGAACTGCCGCGCCGAAAGGTTCACCGCGACGGGGCGTGGCTGCGCACCGTCGGTCTGCCAGCGGGCTAGCTGCTCGCACACCGTTCGCACCACCCATTCGCCCACCGGAATGATGAGGCCGGTTTCCTCGAGGATCGAAATGAACTGCAGCGGCGGCACCAGCCCGCGCACCGGGTGCTGCCAGCGCAGCAGCGCTTCGAAGCCGCTGATGGCGCCGCTCGCGAGGTTCGCCTTGGGCTGGTAGTGCAGCACGAACTCGCCGCGCTCCAGCGCGCCGCGCAGCTGCGTCTGCAGCTGCAGGCGCTCGACCGCCTGGTCGTTCATTTGCGGCAAGTAGAACTGGTAGCTGTTGCGACCCTGCTCCTTGGCACGGTACATCGCCGTGTCGGCGTTGCGCAGCAGCGTGTCGGCTTCGGTGCCGTCGCTGGGGTAGATGCCGATGCCGAGACTGGCCGACACGTAAACCTCCTGGCCCTCCAGGCGGAACGGCGGCGCCAGCGCGGCCACCACCTTTTGTGCCACCAGTGCCGCATCGTCGGGGCGGGTCAGGTTGGACAGCACGAACGCGAATTCGTCGCCGCCCAGGCGCCCGACGGCGTCTCCCGCCCGCACGCACTCCTGCAGTCGTTGCGCCACCTGCACCAGCAGCTGGTCGCCGCAGCTGTGCCCCAGCGTGTCGTTGACGAGCTTGAAGCGATCCAGGTCGACAAACAACACGCCGACCAGCCAGTCGTTGCGTTTGGCCTGTTTCAGCGTCTGCGCGAAGCGGTCGAGGAACAGGCTGCGGTTGGCCAGGCCGGTGAGCGTGTCGAACTGCGCCAGATAGGTCAGCCGCTGTTCGGCGCCCTTGCGGTCCATCGCGGTGGCCAGCGTGTTGGCCACGCTTTGCAGGAAGTTCACGTTCTCCTGCGTGAAACGGCGTGGCTCGCGCGAGTAGGCGCCGAGCACGCCGTATGGTCCGCTGACGCCGCGGATCGGCACGTCGACGCCGCTGCGGATCGCGTGGCTCGTGAGCATCGCCAAGGGCGTGAACCGCGCTTCATGGTCGAGGTCGTCGATGGTGACGGGCTCGACGCGATCGATCACGTAGCGGGCCTGCGACGGCTCGCCACTGTCGGCGATGTCGCAGCCGACCCACTCGCCTCGCCAACCCAAGCCGGCCTTGAGCACCAGCGAGCGGTCGTCGATGCCGAGCTGAAGGACGCTGCAGAACTCGACACCGAGACCCTCGGCAGCGACCGCGGCGGCCTGAACCAGCAGTTCGTCGAGTTGAATGTTGGCGAGCGCCTTCTGCCCGAAACCTGCGATCAGGCTCTGTTGCATGGCGTGGTGGCGAATCGTCTGCTCGGCGGCGAGCCGGTCGCTGATGTCGCGCGCAATGCCGACGATGATCCAGCCGTCACCCGATTGGATGGCGCGGCGCGACATCTCCACTCGCAGCAGCGTGCCATCGCGACGCCGCAGCGTGGCTTGCAAGCGTGCCCCGGCGGTGGCGCCGGCGATCAGGTCGTCGAAGTCGTGCTCGACTTCCTTGCGCGTCTTCTCGACCAGGTCTTGCGGCCCCATGGCCAGCAGTTGCTCGCGGGCATACCCGAGCATGTCGCAGGCCGTGGTGTTGGCGTCGATGTAGCGCATGCTGGCGCGATCGACCAGAAGTATCGAGTCAGCCGAGGTGTCCATCGCGACGCGAAAACGGCGCAGCTCCTCGTCGCGGCGCTTTCGCTGGGTGACGTCGTTGGCGACGCCGCGATAGCCCACGAACCGCCCCACGTCGTCGTACAAGGGCTCACCGCGTGCGCAGTAGTAGCGCATGCTGCCGTCCTCGGCGAGGATCTTGTATTCGAAGTCGGTGAACGGTTGACGTGCGGCGAGCGTCGCCTTGTGGGCGGACCATTCTGCTTCGCTGAGCTCGATCGGCAGCTCCCAGCGCGTCTTGCCCAGGGCCTTGTCGACCCTGAAGTTGCCCTTGTTCAGCAGGCCGTCGGCCGACATGAGCGTGAAGCGCAGATCGGCGTCCTGCTCCCAGTACCAGTCGGACGACAGCTCGCACAGGCTGCGAAATCGCGCCTCGCTGTCGCGCAGAGCTTCTTCGCGTTGCTTGCGTTGCAGGAATTGGCCGACCTGGATGCCGATCAGCTGCGTCGCGGCAAGCAGGCGCTGATCGGGCGCACGCACTTCGCGGCTGAAGAACGTGAACACGCCGACCGCCGCTCCGTCGGCCTTGACCGGAAAGGCGAACATCCCGCGCATGCTGATCTCGCGCGGCAGTGTTTTCTGCAGCAGGCGGGGGTCGGCGCCGAAGTCCGCCACCCACAGCGGCTCGCCCGACTGCCATACGGTTCCGACCAGCCCGCTGGCGCGCTCGAAGACCACGCTGCGCGAACTCTCGGTGAACCGCTCGAGCTCGCGATTCGGCACGTGCCATGCCTCGCCAAAGCGCATGACGTTCGCGGTGTCGTCCAGGCGCCAGTAGCTGCCGTGTTCCCAGCCTTCGGCGTCGCAGACCGCGCGCAACACCGCCTGGAGCGCCAGCGACGCGTTGTCGGCGTCGGCCAGAGAGCGGGCGATGGCGTGTTCGAGCGCCAACATGCGTTCCTCGCGCATGCGCGCGGTGATGTCCCTGGAGACGCCGCGATAGCCGCGGAACACGCCCGTTTCGTCGAACACCGGGTGGCCGCTGACGCTGACCATGCGCACCTGACCGGTGTCGTCTCTGCGCTGGTACGTGAAGTCGCGAAACGGCAGGTGGGCGGCCAGGGTGTCGCGGTGCGCCTGCCACTGGGCCTCGGTCACGCTGGTGACCGGCAGCTCCCAGCGCGTTTTGCCGTGGTCTTCCTGCGGGCGTAATGCGGCATGGTCGGGTGTGCCCCCGGAGCGTGACGTGAAGCGGAAGTTCTCGTCCTGCTCCCAGTACCAGTCGGACGACAGTTCACACAGGCTGCGAAAGCGCGCCTCGCTCTGGCGCAGCGCCACCAGCGCCTCGTACAGCCGGTCAGGGCTGGCGTTTTCCAGCCCGGCGTCGCCGGGCGAGCCAGCCGACTCGATGTGGCCGGGGTTCGATTTCATTTCAGCCGGCGCCGAGCCGCCTCAAGCTGGCTGAGCGCCCCTGCGGGGGGCAGCGAACGCAGTGAGCTCGGGGGCCGTCATCTCAGCGTTCGCGCAGCGCGTAGGCCTTGGCCTTGAGCACGGGTTTCAGCAGGTAGGCCATCACGGTCTTGCGCCCGGTGAGGACGTCGACTTCGGCCGTCATGCCGGGAATGACCGGCATCTTGTCGCTGAAATTGGCCTGGGTCGTGCGCACGCGCACGAGATAGAAGGCATTGCCGCGCTCGTCGACGATGGTGTCGGGGCTGATGTTCTCGACCTTGGCACTCAGGCCGCCGTAGATCGAGAAGTCGTAGGCGGTGAATTTCACCGTGGCGTCCTGGCCCGGGTGGATGAAGGCGATGTCCTTGGGCTGCACCTTGGCTTCGAGCACCAGCTTGTCGTCCAGCGGCACGATCTCGACGATGTCCTTGCCCGGTTGAACGACACCGCCCACGGTGTTGGCCAGCAGGCGCTGCACGCGGCCGCGCACCGGGCTCTTGACCTGGGACTTGTCGACCCGGTCCGCCAACGCGACGGCGCCTTCGTTCAGCGCGTTGAGCTTGCCCATCACGTCGGCCATTTCCTTGCGCGCGTCGTTGCGGAAGGTGATCTCGGTCTCCTGGATCTTGCGTTGCGCCTCGCCGATGGCGGCCTGCACGCGCGCGATCTGTGCGCCGGCCTGTTCCGAATCGCCGCGGCTGCGCGACACGTCGCGTTCCAGCCGCAGGATGTCGACCTCGGACACCGCGCCGCTGGCCAGCAGCGGACGGGTCTTGGCGAGTTCCTGCTGGCCCAGGTCGAGCCCGCGCTCGGCCGAGGTCTTGCGGGCGCGCATTTCGGTCAGTTCCTGCTGGCGCTGCTGCAGCTGCTGCTGGTTGATCGCCAGCATCGTGTTGAGCTCGGACAGCCGGGACTCGTAGAGACGGCGCTCCTCGTCGAGGATGCGTGTTTCTTCCGCGTCGTTGCCGTTGCGCATCAGCGGCGGCACGAAGGCCGCGCCTTCGGCCAGCGCGCGCAGGCGGGCCTGGCGGGCCCGCAATGCAAAACCTTGCGCTGCGCTCTCGCGCACGCCCGAGGTGGCGCGCGTCTCGTCGATCTTCAGCAACAACTGACCGGCCTCGACCACCTGGCCTTCGGCGACCAGGATCTCGGACACGACGCCGCCATCGAGCGACTGCACGACCTGCAACTGCTTGGACGGAATCACCCGCCCGTCACCACGCGTGACCTCCTCGACATGTGCCAGCGAGGCCCACAGCAGCAGCAGCGCGACCACGATCACGGCGGCACGCACGATCTTCTGCGCACGCTGGGTCTGGCCACGCGACATCACGGCATCGGCTTCCTGCTCGAAGCCGCGGAAACTCGCGCGGTTGGCCTCGTCGTCGGCCACGGCAGCGCCGAGCAGGCGCTGCGTCACCGGGTCGAGCCCGCGGCGGATCGGCTCGAGCACCGCCAGCACGCCGCGGCCGATCGCGATCAGCGCGCCGTGGGTTCGTCCTTCGGGTGTCGCCGAATTGCTCATCGCCGACCTCATGCGGCGCGGGCGATGCGCCCGCTTGCCAACGCTTCCATGATCCGATCGCGCGGGCCGTCGGCCACGATCTTTCCGCCGTCGACGACGATCACGCGCGTGACCATGGCCAGCATCGAGGTGCGGTGTGTGACCAGCACCACCGTCTTGTGCTGCGCAAAGGCGTTG
>JBGQEX010000206.1:0-7384 GCA_041496605.1 Piscinibacter sp. | reverse complement strand
CGCCTTGGGCAAAACCGATACGCCGAACTCTGCCATCACCGGTTTCTGCGCTTGCGCCGGCGTCGGCGCGTTGGCGAGGTGCGCCATTGCGATCAGTACCAGTCGGCGGTTGAAGATGCCGAACAGCTCGTCACGTTCAAAATCCAGCGTGTCCACGTACTTGGCGATCTGCTCGTCCGTCGCCGGATACCCGAATCGAAGGTACCGGTCACGCTCCCCGAGCTCGATCAGGTGGGCGGCGATGCGCGGGCGATGGCGCGGCGCCAGCGAACGGATCGGCACCCAGCCCCAACCCACCGTCGGTACGCCTCCGCCCGAACCGCGGCTCGGCGTCGACGGCCCGCTTGCCGGCTGCACCAATCCCGGCAACGGATCGGCAGAATCGTTTGCGACACCCATGATGAGGTTCTCCTATGTCTAGGGTTAACCCTAGTCTATGTCAGGTCGCTGGGTGATGCTCTCCACTTTCCGCAGCCCGGTCAAATGGGCCCGTTCACCCGCTCAAGCTTGTCTGATAGAATCAAAAGCTTTCCCGCAACCAGCCCCAGGGAAAAGTCGTGCGACGCCGTAGGCCCCAAGGCCAGCGGGGTCGCACATTCCGCCTAAGAGGCCGCCATCACAAGAAGCGGCACCGACCGCGGAGCGGTCACAGCGCGCAGGCGCCGTGGCCACAGCGGGGCTTGCAAACCAACCCAGGTCATCCATGAAAACCTTCAGCGCCAAGCCGGCCGAAGTGACGCATGAATGGTTTGTGATTGACGCGACCGACAAGGTCCTCGGACGGGTGGCCAGTGAAGTCGCCCTCCGCCTGCGCGGCAAGCACAAAGCCATTTATACGCCTCACGTCGACACCGGTGACTTCATCGTCGTCGTGAACGCCGACAAGATCCGCGTTACCGGCAACAAAGCCAACGACAAGGTGTACTACCGCCACACGGGTTACCCGGGCGGCATCTACGGCACCAAGTTCAAGGACATGCAAGCCAAGTATCCCGGCCGCGCGCTCGAGAAGGCGGTTAAGGGCATGCTCCCCAAGGGCCCGCTCGGCTACGCCATGGTCAAGAAGCTGAAGGTGTACGCAGGTGCCACGCATCCGCACACCGCCCAGCAGCCCAAAGTGCTGGACATCTAAGGAGCGGTGATGATCGGAAATTGGAACTATGGAACCGGCCGCCGCAAGTCTTCGGTGGCGCGTGTGTTCATGAAGAAGGGCACGGGCCAGATCCTCGTGAACGGCAAGCCCGTCGAGCAATACTTCGGCCGCCAGACATCGATCATGGTCGTCAAGCAGCCGCTGGTGCTGACCGCGAATGACGCGGCCTTCGACGTGAAGGTCAATGTACATGGCGGTGGCGAATCGGGTCAGGCCGGCGCGGTGCGCCACGGCATCACCCGCGCGCTGATCGACTACGACGCGGCACTCAAGCCCGAGCTGAGCCGTGCCGGCTTCGTGACGCGCGACGCGCGTGAAGTCGAACGCAAGAAGGTCGGTCTGCACGGCGCGCGTCGTCGCAAGCAGTTCAGCAAGCGCTGACGCTTATCGCTCATCGAGCAACGAAACGGGGCCGCTTGTTTGCGGCCTCTTTCGTTTCCGGACTCCAATTTCTTGCACTGACATGCGCTGGAAACTGATGCGTAGAAGGCTGTCGATCAGCGCGCCGCGCATGATCGTACGCAGCCACCTTCCGTGGCCGCTGCGCTGGGCATTGATCGCGCTGGTCTTTGGTTTCTCGGCGGCGATAGCGATGTGGGCGTTCGAGTTCGGCAAGGACATCGCCGGCCTGGATCGCGACGCCAAGGCGGAGCTGGCGACGCTTCGAGTCGAAGTGGCCCAACTACAGGCCGAGCGCGAGCGAAACCTGTCGATCGCCAACACGGCCGAAAGCCTGCTCAAGACCGAGAAGGCGGCGCAGGACCGGCTGGCCCAGCAGCTCAAGACGATCGAAGCCGAGAACCTCGCGCTCAAGGGCGATCTCGGATTCTTCCAGCGGCTGCTGCCTGCCGGCGCCAGCGAAGGCGTGAGCATTCGCAGCCTGCAGGCAGAACTCAAGGCGCCGGGACAGCTTCGATTCCAGTTGCTCATCCTGCAGGCCGGCAAGAGGTTGCCCGAATTCAACGGCAGCTATGACATCACGTTGCTGGGAACGCTGGATGGCAAACCGTGGTCATTCACGCCACCGGGCGGCCCAAAGGCGCTGCAAATGAAACAGTATTTGCGGATTGAAGGAATGCTCGACCACCCGCCGCAGGCCGTGGTAAAAACGGTCCAAGTCAGGGTGATGGATGCGAGCGGCGGGGTGAGAGCCACCCAGACCGCCAAAGTCTGAGGGCCGCAACGATCGGCCACCGTTGGAGCCCACCATGTTCAGCAAGAAGAAGCAGCCGCCGATCCGCACGCTGATCGGCGAAGGCACTGTCATTCAAGGTGAGCTTCGCTTCACCGAAGGCCTGCGCATCGACGGCGAGGTGCACGGCGACGTGGTCGCGACCGGCGAAGGGCACAGCATCCTCGTGATCAGCGAAAAAGCCCGCGTGTTGGGCAAGGTCAAAGCCGCTCATGTGATCATCAATGGCCACGTGACCGGCCCGGTGCTGTCTGACGAACTGCTCGAACTGCAGCCCTTGGCCTGCATCGTCGGCAACGTGAGATACGAAGTCCTTGAAATGCACCAGGGTGCCACCATAGATGGTGAGTTGCACCCGCTGAAGGCGGATGACAAGCCCGCGCTGATACTGGCGGCGTCGAACCAGGGATAATGCAGGTTCCGACGCCGTCGAAGGAGTTCCCATGAGTGCCGTTGCAGAAAATCTTCAGAGCCCCGCGCCATTCGATGAACCGCCGCCCCCGCTGGTGTTCACCGACAGTGCGGCGTCGAAGGTCAAGGAACTCGTCGACGAGGAAGGCAACCCCGAGCTCAAGCTGCGCGTGTTCGTGCAAGGCGGTGGCTGCTCGGGCTTTCAGTACGGCTTCACCTTCGATGAAGTGGTCAATGACGACGACACGCAGATGACGAAGAACGGCGTCACGCTGTTGATCGATGCGATGAGCTTGCAGTACCTCGCCGGCGCCGAAATCGACTACAAAGACGACTTGCAGGGCGCTCAGTTCGTGATCAAGAATCCGAACGCGACCACGACCTGCGGTTGCGGTTCGAGCTTCTCGACCTGAACACGGGCAACGCCGCTCCGTACACCCACCAAGGCCGCCTGCGGGCGGCTTCGTCGTTTCTCGGGCAAGCGATCAATGTGCTGGATAGAGCGCGCCGAGAATGCGCGGCCCGGCCGCGCCGGTGACTGCAGCCAGGTTGCCCGGTTGTCTGTTCGAGAACGCTTGCGCCAGCCACGCGAAAGCAGTCGCCTCGACCTGATCCGTGTGCAGGCCGACGGCGTCGGTAGGCTGCACGGTCATGCCGGCGAGGCGGCTCGACAGTCGTTGCATCACATGGCCGTTCAGCGCACCACCGCCACACACGAGCACGCTGCGTGCGCTTGCAGCGTGGTGCCGCACCGCGTCTGCGCAAGCCCACGCCGTCAACTCGGCGAGTGTGGCCTGCACGTCCTGCGAACGCGGCGAACTCGGCAGCGACGCCAATCGCGCGTCCAGCCATGAGGGGTTGAACAGGTCGCGGCCAGTGCTTTTCGGGGGCGATTGAGTGAAATAGGGTTCGGCTTGCAGCGCGCTCAACAGCGCGTTGACGACAAGCCCACTGGCAGCCCAAGCGCCGTCCTGGTCGAAGGCGCGTCCGGTGTGTCGCTGGCACCAATGGTCCATCAGCGCATTGCCGGGGCCGCAGTCGAAGCCGAGCGTCGCGCCGTCGGTGGCGAGCACCGTCAGGTTGCTGATACCGCCGATGTTGATCACTGCCACCGCCTCATTGGGCCGACCGAACACCGCGCGATGGAAGGCCGGCACCAGTGGTGCGCCTTGGCCACCGGCTGCGACATCGCGTGAGCGGAAGTCGGCCACCACGTCGATGCCGGACAGTTCGGCCAGCAGGGCCGGGTTGTTCAGCTGCAGCGTATAGCCGACGCCGTCGAACTGCTGCGGCTGGTGCCGCACCGTCTGGCCATGCGCGCCGATGGCGCGAACCTGCCCGGGCGTGACATCGGCCTGCGTCAGCAGATCCTTCACAACCGCAGCGTAGATCCGCGCGAGTGCATTGCCAGCCAGCGCCGCGCGGTGCAACTCGTCGCTGCCGCAGTGGTTCAGGCTCAGCAACTCGCTGGCGAACTCCGGTGCGAACCCATGGTGTGAATGCGCCCGAACCTGCAACGCCGCCGCTGCGTCCGGGAATTCGACCAGCACGCCGTCCACCCCATCAAGCGAGGTGCCGGACATCAGCCCGATGTAAAGGTTCGACATGCGCGGATTGTGCCGCCGCGTGTCAGGCGCGTTGACCGAGGCCCGCGTCGCGCCGACCCGGGTGGTCATCGGCGCGCCGGTTCACTCGGAAAGGGCACTGCCGCGGCTGACCGTCTCCGCTGCTTCCAACTGCGCTTTCACGCCCTGCGCGAGTTGCGCGAACTGGGCTTTTGCAGCCGGGGCAATCGTCATCGTCTCCGACGACTTGGCGATGACGAGCGGATTCTGCTGCTGGCCGTGGACCTTGAATTCGAAGTGCAAGTGCGGGCCGGTGGCCCAGCCGGTGGCGCCGACCGCACCGATGCGCGCTCCCTGCTCGACGCGCTGCCCCTTCTTCACGTCGATGCGGCTCAGGTGCGCATAGACGGTTGATCGATCGTTGTTGTGCTTGACCGTGATCACGTTGCCGTAGCCGTTCTGCCAACCTGCGAACTCGACCACGCCGTCGCCGACGGTGCGCACCGGCGTGCCGCTGTGGGCGCCGTAGTCGACGCCGTTGTGCTGCTTCCAGGTTTGCAGGATCGGATGCATGCGCATCGAAAAACCCGAGGTCACGCGCGAGAATTCCATCGGACTTGCGAGCAGCGAACGACGCTTGCTCTGGCCATTCAGGTCGAAGTAGCCGCCTTTGCCACCGGTCGCGGCGGGGTCCTGGAACCACACGGCCGAATGCAGCTTGCCGTTGTTGACGAACTCCGCTGCCAGCACCCGGCCCGACGACTGATTCCAGGTGATCGGCTCGCCATCGGCAGTGAGCGCTTCATAGATCAAGCTGAAGGTGTCGCCACGGCGGAGTTCGCGGTGGAAATCGATGTCGGTGCCGAAGATCTCGGCCATCTGGCTCGCGACCGGGTCGGGAATGCGCGCCTCGTCGGTGGCCGCGAACAGCGAATTGCGGATCGTGCCGCTGCCCATGCGAACCTGGGCTGCCAGCGCTGCGGTTTCGATCGCGGCGTGGAACTTGCCATCGGCGCGCGTGATGCGCAGCCGTGTGAAATGGGTGCTGAACTGCTCGCTGCTCTCGGCGGCGTAGCGTGCGACGAGCTCGTCGAGCTCGCCGGCAGCGTCCGTACGCACCTGCACCATCTTGCCGGCGCGGCCGACGAGCAGCTTGCGCGCCAACGGGTCGGTGCGGATGAACGCCGCGGCTTGTGCATCATCGACGTTCAGGCGGCGCAGCA
The DNA here is from genome assembly GCA_041496605.1 of Piscinibacter sp. Lineage (GTDB taxonomy): Bacteria > Pseudomonadota > Gammaproteobacteria > Burkholderiales > Burkholderiaceae_C > Albitalea. Next base: position 1,840 of record JBGQEX010000206.1, on the reverse strand, counting down.
GGCTGTCGGCAGTGTCGCTGCTGCGCGTCAGATCGTTCCGGTAAAGCTGCAGCTCATGCTCAGCAAGTGCTTCAAGTTGTGTCGCAATGTCGTCGGGAGTGACGTTTTCCGTCACCAAGTGCTTCGGAAGGTCAGCCGCGTCCGGTGCGAGCGGCGCAATGCCGAACGCCGTCGCGCCAAAGCCAGCCAACGCCACCATCACCGCTGAGGTGATGCTGCGCGGGTGGTGGCTGAGGAATCGTCCGGTGCGCTGCGTGGTCTGGACCACGGCGCTCTTGAGGGAATCCAACGAACTCAATTCATTTTCGAGCGTCAGTGCTCGTCTGGCTGGCACGTGCCGCGTGAGCGCGTGCTTGGTTGTTCATCACGACCCGAGGCGTCCACTAGAATCCGCAACGCTCTTCAAGTCCCGCCGGGTTCGTGCGCCGAACCGAACCCTTTCGCCCGGCGTCAGCCGCGGCGCAGTATACCGACCCGTCGACGCGGGCAACTCCGCAAAAGCCTCATCCCAGGCGCCTTCCAGAACTGTCTTTCTTCGCATGACCCATGCCTGCTGATCAAGCTCCCAAGTACCCGATCACCGAACGCGTGCTCGAGGCCATGGCCCTGTCGAAACGCGGTTGTGACGAGCTGTTACCCGAAGCTGATTGGCTGGCCAAGCTGGCACGTTCAGAAGCAACGGGCGTGCCACTGCGCATCAAGTTGGGGCTCGACCCGACAGCGCCGGACATCCACATCGGGCACACCGTGGTGCTGAACAAGATGAGGCAGCTTCAGGACCTGGGTCACAGGGTGATCTTCCTGATCGGCGACTTCACCTCGATGATCGGTGACCCGTCGGGGCGCAACACCACGCGGCCGCCGCTCACGCGCGAGCAGATCGAGTCCAACGCACAGACCTACTACCGCCAGGCCAGCCTCGTGCTGGACCCGGAAAAGACCGAGATTCGCTACAACTCCGAATGGAGCGACCCGTTGGGCGCGCGCGGCATGATCCAGCTGGCGGCGCGCTACACCGTCGCACGCATGATGGAGCGCAACGACTTCAGCGAACGCTTCAAGGCCGGCACGCCGATCAGCGTGCACGAGTTCCTCTACCCGCTGATGCAGGGCTACGACTCGGTCGCGCTGAAGAGCGACCTCGAGCTTGGCGGCACCGACCAGAAGTTCAACCTGCTGGTCGGGCGCGCGCTGCAAAGCGAATATGGCCAGGAGCCGCAATGCATCCTCACCATGCCGCTGCTCGAAGGGATCGATGGCGTCGAGAAGATGTCCAAGAGCAAGGGCAACTACATCGGCATCACCGAGGCCCCGAACGACATGTTCGCCAAGCTGCTGTCGATCAGCGACACGCTGATGTGGCGTTACTTCACCTTGCTGAGTTTTCGCTCCGAGGCCGAAATCGCCCGGCTCAAAGCCGAAGTGGGGGCGGGCCGCAATCCGAAGGATGCGAAGGTGCTGCTGGCCAAGGAGATCACGAGCCGGTTCCACAGTGCAGCGGCGGCCGACGCGGCCGAGGCCGACTTCAACCATCGCGCCAAGGGTGGCGTGCCCGACGAAATTGCCGAGGTGTCGCTTGCCGGCGCACCGCTGGGCATCGGTGCGCTGCTCAAGCAAGCGAACCTCGCGCCGTCGACGAGCGAGGCGATGCGCCTGGTCGACGGGAACGGCGTGCGCGTCGACGGCGCCGTGGTCACTGACCGTGGCCTCAAGCTCGGCGCAGGAACCTACGTCGTGCAGGTCGGCAAGCGCAAGTTCGCACGTGTGACGCTGAGCTAGGTCCTGTTCATACCCGATGCAAGTCAAGGCCCTGCTCAAGCTGTCGGTCGTGGTGGCGGTG
>JBGQEX010000205.1:0-7393 GCA_041496605.1 Piscinibacter sp. | reverse complement strand
CGCCGGTGCGCTGGCCGGCGTGGCGGGCTTCCTGCTGGCGGTGAAGGACGGCGCGGTCAACCCCGAACTGCTGAGCTGGCACGAGTCGGGCGCGGTGCTGCTGATGATCATCCTCGGCGGTATCGGCCAGTTGCGCGGCGCGGTGATCGGCGCGCTGGCGTTCACGCTGCTGAAGGAATTCTTCCAATCCGAGGCGCTGGTCGGGCCGCTCGCCGCGCATTGGCAAATGACGCTCGGCTTCTCGATCATCGCGTTCGTGGCGCTGTTGCCCAAGGGCTTGATCGGCTTGCGGCTGCGCCGTCGCACCCCGGCTGTCGCGCCGGCGCTATCCCATGATTGACAAGCCCGAAGAACCGCCGCTGCTGCGCGCCGTCGACCTGACCCGCCGCTTCGGCGGCCTCACCGCGGTGAACGGCGTCTCGGTCGACCTGGAGCTCGGCGAGGTCCACGCCGTGATCGGCACCAACGGCGCCGGCAAGTCGACGCTGATCAACATGCTGTCGGGCGAGATCGCCGCGTCCGAGGGCAGCATCCGCTTCGACGGCCACGACATCACGCACTGGTCACAGCCGCAGCGCGCCCGGGCCGGGGTCGGCCGCAGCTACCAGCGCACCACCATCTTTCCCGAGTTCAGCGTGTTCGAGAACTGCCGCCTGGCCGCCCAGGCTGCGCATCCGCGGGCGTGGGCGCTGTGGGAGGCGGCGGCGCACTGCGGCGCCAGCGTTCGTGGCGCCCACGAGGCGCTCGAAGCCACGGGACTGGAAGACGATGCAGCGCGCCCCGCCGGAGCGCTGAGCCACGGCGGCAAGCGCCAGCTCGAAATCGCGATGTGCCTGGCCACGCGGCCCAAGGTGCTGCTGCTCGACGAACCGCTGGCCGGCATGGGCGCCGAGGAAACCGAACGGATGCTGACGCTGCTCGACGAGATCAAGCTGACCCACGCGGTGCTGCTGGTCGAGCACGACATGGACGCGGTGTTTCGCGTGGCCGACCGCATCACGGTGATGGTCAATGGCGAAGTCATCGCCAGCGACCTGCCGCAACGCATCCGCAACAACCGCGAGGTGCAGATCGCCTACCTCGGGGAGGTTCATTGATGCTGCGCATCGACAGCCTCAACACCTACTACGGCGACAGCCACATCCTGCGCGGCGTGAGCCTCGCGCTGCCCGCCGGCGCGGCCATGGGCCTGCTCGGGCGCAACGGCATGGGCAAGACGACGCTGATCCGCACGCTGATGGGCTACGTGCGGCCGGCGTCGGGCCGCGTGCATTGGCACGACCGCGACGTGACCGGCCTGGTCCCCGAGCGCATGGCGAAGCTCGGCATCGGCTACGTGCCCGAAGGCCGCGGCATCTTCCCCAACCTGTCGGTGCGCGAAAACCTCGTGATGACCGCACGCGCCGGCGTCGACGGCAAGAAGGACTGGACCTTCGAGCGCGTGCTGGCGACCTTCCCGCGCCTGGCCGAGCGCCTGACCCACGGTGGCCAGCAGCTGTCAGGCGGCGAGCAGCAAATGCTCGCGATCGGCCGCGCGCTGATGACCAACCCGACGCTGCTGATCCTCGACGAAGCCACCGAGGGCCTGGCACCGCTGATCGTTGCCGAAATCTGGCGTGTGATTGCGCAGATTCGCCTGACGGGGATCAGCACGCTGATCGTCGACCGCAACTACCGCGCGGTGCTCGCCCACACGAACCGGGCGGTGGTGCTGGAAAAAGGGCAGGTCGTGCTGGAAGATGAATCGAGCCGTCTGGCGGACGACGCCGCGGCGCTGACGAAATTCCTCGGGGTTTGACATGACCGACGCCAGGCACCGCGTGATCGCCATCGATGCGCTCGGGGCGGCGCGCAAGCCGCGCTCGCAAGCCAAGGGCCGCCAGCCGACCGAGGCCGCACTGGTCGAAGTTCGCAGCCTGCTCGGGGCCGCGCCGCGCACACGCGAGCTGCTGATCGAGCACCTGCACCGCATCAACGACGCACACGGACATTTGCCCGACACGTTGCTGGTCGCGCTGGCGCACGAGATGAGGCTGTCACTGGCCGAGGTCTACGAGGTCGCGAGCTTCTATCACCACTTCGAGATCGTCAAAGACGGCGCCGCCGCACCGGCTGCGCTGACGGTTCGGGTGTGCAATTCGCTGAGCTGTGCGATGGCCGGCAGCGCCGCGCTGAAAGCCGAACTCACGCAGGCCCTGGCCTCGCGCACCGACGTGCGCGTGGTCGAGGTGCCGTGCATCGGACGCTGCGACAGCGCGCCGGCAGCGGTGGTGGCGCAGCATTGTGTGGATCGCGCAGATGCCGCGGCAGTGCTGCAGGCGATCACCGCCGGCCGCACCGCCGCGACAGTGCCGACCTACACCGCCCTCGACGCCTATCTGGCACAAGGCGGCTACCGGCTGCTCGACGCGCTGGCGAGCGGCGTGCGCAGCGCCGACAGCGTCATTACCGCGCTTTCGGACGCGGGCTTGCGCGGCCTGGGCGGCGCCGGATTTCCGGCGGGCCGCAAGTGGAGCATCGTGCGCCAGCACGCGGCGCCGCGGCTCATTGCGGTGAACATCGACGAAGGCGAACCGGGCACCTTCAAGGACCGCTACTTTCTCGAGCGCGACCCGCACCGCTTCATCGAAGGCGCGCTGATCGCGGCGCATTGCATCGGCGCGAGCGCGATCTACCTCTACCTGCGCGACGAATACGCCGCCGGCCGCGCGATCCTCGAACGCGAACTCGCCGCCTTGCGCGCGGCGCGCAGCGATCTGCCGGCGATCCATTTGCGGCGCGGCGCAGGCGCCTACATCTGCGGCGAGGAATCGGCGCTGATCGAAAGCCTGGAAGGTAGGCGCGGCTGGCCGCGCCTGCGCCCGCCCTATGTTGCCGAGGTGGGCCTGTTCGGGCGGCCGACGCTGGAAACCAACCTGGAGACGCTGCACTGGGTGCGCGACATCGTCGAGCAAGGCCCCGCATCGTTCAATCAGCACGGCCGCCACGGCCGCCACGGCTTGCGCTCGTACTCGCTGTCGGGCCGCGTGAACCGCCCCGGCGTCCATGTCGCGCCGGCCGGCATCTCCTTGCGCGAGCTGGTCGACGAGTACGGCGGCGGCATGCAGGCCGGCCACACGCTGTACGGCTACTTCCCCGGCGGCGCGTCGGGCGGCATGCTGCCGGCAACGCTGGCCGACCTGCCGCTGGACTTCGACACGCTGCAGCCCTACGGTGCGTTCATCGGCTCGGCCGCGGTGGTGGTGTTCTCGCAGGCCGACAGCGCCCGCGCGCTGGCCCTGAACGCGATGCGTTTCTTCGAGCATGAAAGCTGCGGCCAGTGCACGCCATGCCGCGAAGGAACGCAGCGCGCGGTCGAGCTGATGACGCAGCCGAGATGGAACCTGCCGCTGCTCGAAGAACTCAGCACCGTGATGATGGATGCATCGATCTGCGGCCTGGGCCAGGCGGCGCCCAACCCGCTGCTGTGCGCGATCAAGTACTTTGCGCAGGAGTTCGCCGATGAACGCGGTGGCTGAGCTCGTGACCCTGCAGCTCGACGGGCGCGACATCGAGGCGCGCGCCGGCGAAAGCATTCTCGACGCGGCCAAGCGCCACGGCGTCGCGATCCCGCAGCTGTGCCACCAGGACGGTCTGCGCCCGGCGGGCAACTGCCGCGCCTGCATGGTCGAGATCGACGGCGAGCGCACGCTGGCCGCATCGTGCTGCCGCAGCGTGCAGCCGGGCCAGAAAGTGCAGACGCAGACCGAGCGCGTGCAGCGCGCGCAGCGCATGGTGCTGGAGCTGCTGGCCGCCGACCAGCCGGCCGCGCCGCACACGCTGAACTCGGAACTGGCGCAGTGGTGCGCTGCGATGGGTGTGCAGGCCGCCCGCTTCGACCGGAACACGCCGCCGCCCGCCGACACGTCGCATGCAGCCATCGCGGTCCATCTCGACGCCTGCATCCAGTGCATGCGCTGCGTGCGCGCCTGCCGCGAGGTGCAGGTCAACGACGTGATCGCGATCGCCGGCTGGGGGGCCGACACGCGCATCGCCTTCGACTTCGACGACGCCATGGGCGCGAGCAGCTGCGTCGGTTGCGGCGAATGCGTGCAGGCCTGCCCGACCGGCGCGCTCAGCCCCGCCAACGGCGCGGCCTTGATCGTGGCCGACCGCGAGGTCGATTCGGTGTGCCCGTATTGCGGCGTCGGCTGCCAGCTCAGCTACCGCATCAAGGACGAAACGATCATCGAGGTGGTGGGCCGCGACGGCCCGGCCAACCATCGGCGCCTGTGCGTGAAGGGGCGTTACGGCTTCGACTACGTGCATCACCGGCAGCGCATCACGACGCCGCTGTTGCGCCGCGCCGGCGTGCCGAAAACGCTGGACGGCTTCGACCCCGGAACGCCGCTGGCAGTGTTCCGCGAAGCGAGCTGGGACGAAGCGCTGGCGCTCGCCGGCCGTGGCTTGCGCGACATCCGCGACCAGGCGGGAGCGCAGGCGCTGGCCGGTTTCGGTTCCGCCAAGGGAAGCAACGAAGAGGCCTACCTGTTCCAGAAACTCGTGCGTACCGGCTTCGGCAGCAACAACGTCGACCACTGCACGCGGCTGTGCCATGCGTCGTCGGTGACGGCGCTGCTCGAAGGCATCGGCTCCGGCGCGGTCAGCAACCCGGTGGCCGACGTGAGCGAGGCCGACGTGATCATGATCGTCGGCGCCAACCCCACCGTGAACCACCCGGTCGCGGCGACCTTCATCAAGAACGCGGTGAAGGCCGGCAAGACGCTGATCGTCGTCGACCCGCGGCGCACCGAGATCACGCGCCATGCGCAGCAGGTGCTGCAGTTCGCGCCCGGCGCCGACGTGGCGCTGTTCAACGCGATGCTGCACACCATCATCGACGAAGGCCTGCACGACCGCGCGTTCATCGATGCGCGCACCACGCACTTCGACGAGCTGCGCGCCAACGTCGCGGCCTGTTCGCCCGAATTGATGGCGCCGCTCGCCGGCGTCGCCGCGCAGGACATCCGGCGCGCCGCACGCAGCTACGCGACGGCGAAGAACGCGATGATCCTGTGGGGCATGGGCGTCAGCCAGCATGTGCACGGCACCGACAACGCGCGCTGCCTGATCGCGCTGGCGCTGATCACCGGCCACATCGGCCGGCCCGGCAACGGGCTGCACCCTTTGCGCGGCCAGAACAACGTGCAGGGCGCGAGCGACGCGGGACTGATCCCGATGATGTTCCCCGACTACCAGCGCGTCGACGACGCGGCGGCGCACGCGCGCTTCGAGTCCGCCTGGGGCCAGAAGCTCGATGCCAGGCCCGGCCTGACCGTCGTCGAGATCATCGATGCGGCCAATGCCGGCAGCATCAAGGGCATGTACGTCATGGGCGAGAACCCGGCGATGTCCGACCCCGACCTCGACCATGCACGTGCCGGGCTCGCGAAACTCGATCACCTGGTGGTGCAGGACTTGTTCCTCACCGAGACCGCCGCGTTCGCCGATGTCTTCCTGCCGGCCAGCGGCTTCCCCGAAAAGACCGGCAGCTTCACCAACACCGACCGCCGCGTGCAACTCGGCCGACAAGCCCTGCAGCCGCCGGGCGACGCGCGGCAGGACCTGTGGATCGTGCAGCAGATGGCGCGGCAGTTGGGCCTGGCCTGGCCCGAGCAAAGCGTGGAGCAGGTCTACGAGGAGATGCGTTCGCTGATGCCGTCGATCACCGGCATCAGCTGGCAACGCCTCGTGGCCGACGAGCCCGTCATCTACCCCTGCGCCGATGAGCACGACCCGGGCCAGCCGGTGATGTTCGGCGAGCAATTTCCGCTGCCCGGCGGCAAGGCGCGGCTGGTGCCGGCCCGGTTCGCGGGGGCCAACGAGCTGCCCGATGCCGATTACCCGATGGTGCTGATGACCGGCCGCCAGCTCGAACACTGGCACACCGGCTCGATGACGCGCCGCAGCGCGGTCCTCGATGCGATCGAACCCGAGGCGGTGATCAGCGTGCATCCGATCGACTTGGCCGCCCTCGGCGTGAACGCCGGCGCCACGGTGCAACTCGTCACGCGGCGTGGCGCGGTGCATGCCGCCGCGCGTGTCGACCCGACGTTGCAGCCGGGTCAGTTGTTCATGGCCTTCTGCTACAGCGAGGCCGCAGCCAATCTGTTGACCAATCCGGCACTCGATCCGTTCGCGAAGATTCCGGAATTGAAGTTCTGCGCGGCGCGGCTCGAAGCGCTGCACTGAGCGGCAACGGCAGCGGCGGCACGAGCGCGGTGCGGGCTCAATGCAGCGTGCTTTCGCGCACGACCGGCATCGCGTATTCGCGGCCCAGCATGGCGCGGGCGAACAGGTAGTTGTTGCGCAGCCGTTCGTTGACCTTGTCGAGATCGACACGACCTTCGCGGTCGCACGGGAAGGCCAGTGCGCGGCCTTCGTGGAACAGCGACTGGAACCGGATCTCGTAGCTGGCAGCAGCTTGTACTGGTGACGTTTTCGACATGGTCTTCTCCTGGCTTTCCCTGGTTCAGGTGCGGGGCCGGTCGACTGCTTGAACCAACCGTTGTTACCCCGCGCTTACTGATTGAGTTGCAGCGTCGGTGCCGCGGGTTCAAGCCCAATCGAACGCCCGCTGTCGGCGGCGCTCGCTGCGGGCGCCCACGCCGTGTCCGGGCAATGGTTCACGCAGACGCACTGAACCCTTGTGGCACCGCAGCACAACTCACTCACAAGGCCAACCCCATCGACCTTGGAGGGCACCGACATGAGCACCGTGACCACCCTGCAGCGCCCGCCGGAATCCGCGGCGCCCGGTCGCGGGTTTTCATTCGTTGCCAACCTGGCGGGCGCGGTCGAGGCGCTGCGCAACCTGTCGGGCTGGGGCCGCACGGCCTGGCTCGACCGGCTGCTGTCGCCGCGAGCCGTGGCGCAGCACATCGAGCTCGGCACCGCCGACGGCGAAACCTTGACGGTCGAGTGCTCCGGCGCCGGGCGTCCGGTGCTGCTGGTCCACGGCCTGGGCGGCAGCCGCCGCGATTGGGATGCCACGGTCGCACTGCTGGCGCGCACCCACCGCGTCGTCACGCTCGACCTGCGGGGTCACGGCGCGCGCGCCGCGGCCCACGCCCGACCGACGCTCGAGTCGATGGCCCGCGACGTCGCACTGGTGATCGAGCGTTTGTCGCTCGATCAACCGCTGCTCGTAGGGCATTCGATGGGCGCCCTGGTGATCATGCAGTACCTGCGCGAGCACGGTGCCGGCCGGCTGGGCGGCGTGTGTTTCGTCGACCAGTCGCCGCGCATCACGACCGACGCGCAGTGGCGGCTCGGCCTGTTCGGCACGCTGACGCGCGAGCAGCTGCAGCGCGCGTTGGCGCGGCTGCGCGGCGACTTCGTCGAAACCGTCGTT
>JBGQEX010000204.1:0-7407 GCA_041496605.1 Piscinibacter sp. | reverse complement strand
TGGCCGCTCACGCGCGAGAAGGCGAGCGTGGTGTCCATCAGCTCGGGTGGCAGCTTGGTCAGCGGGCCGAAGTACGGCAGCTCCTCGGGCTTGCGCGCGCCGAAGAACAGCATCAGCTTGCCGCCCACCGGCTTGCCGCTTTCCTTCAGGCGGCGGCGGTGCTCGGTCATCGCGCGCATCGGCGCCGAGCCGGTGCCGGTGCAGATCATCAGGATGTTCGAGCCCGGATGGTTGGGCATCAGGAAGCGGTCGCCGAACGGGCCGGTCACCTGGCACTTGTCGCCTTTTTGCAGGTCGCACAGGTAGTTGGACGCCACCCCCAGCGTCGGCTGGCCTTCATGGTCGGTGGTCACGCGTTTCACGGTCAGCGACAGGTTGTTGTAGCCCTCGCGCTCGCCGGTGCGCGGGCTGGCCACCGAGTACATGCGCAGGTAGTGCGGCTTGCCGTTCGCATCGACACCGGGCGGGATGATGCCGATGGCCTGGCCTTCGAGCAGCGGGAAGAACTGGGTGCCGAAGTCGAGCACGATGTGGTGCACGTCGGCCTGAGCATCGGGCGCGGTGAGGCGGAAGTTGCCGGCCACCGTGGCGGTTACCGGCTTCTTCAGCGTGTACTGGTTCAGGTACGGGTGCGCGGCCGACCACGGCGCGCTGGTCGACGACGGCGACACCGCGGCATTGGCTTGCGGTGCCTCGCTGCCCGCTGCGACATCGCCCGCCGGCGCCGCGGCCAGCGCCGCCGCGTCGGCGGCGAACTCCATTGGCGCCGGCAGTTCGTCCCAGCTCAGCTGCTGTTCGAGCGTATAGGCCTGGGTCTTGGGCACCAGGTGCCAGTGGTCGATGCTGCCGGTGGGGCACGGCGAGATGCACGCATTGCAGCCGTTGCAGACGTCGACGTTGACGACGTAGTTGCGGCTGTCGTGCGTGATCGCGTCGACCGGGCAGGTCTCTTCGCAGGTGTTGCAACGGATGCAGACCTCGGGGTCGATCAGGTGCTGGCGGATGAAGGCGATGGGTTCAGGGGCGTTCATGGTGGTCACCTTTTTGACGGGTCGTCACACCGGCGCACGCCGGTGTCCACCGTGGGTGGTGGATCCCGGCGTGCGCCGGGATGACGCTCCATCAACATCTTCACCCTCAATTGAACCGCACGTATTCGAAATTCACCGGCTGCTTGTTGATGCCCACCGCCGGCGGCGCGATCCAGTTGGCGTATTTGCCGGTCTCGACCACGCGGCCCATCAGCGACGCCACATAAGCGCGGTCGGCTTCGCTCGGCAGCCACTGGTCGACGTTCGCGGCCCATTCGGCCTCGCCGAGCACGCGGCCGTCGGGGCTCACGCGCATGCCGGCAAAGGTGCCGATGTGGCGGTTGAAGGCTTTGTGCGGCACGCTCAGGCGGGCGCCCAAGCCGGCCTTTTCGATCACCTTGTTCCAGCGCGCCACGCCGGCCGACGAATCGCGGATGTAGTCGTCGCGCAGCACCTCGTTCAACGCATTGAGCATCGGCACTTCGCGCTCGACCAGCGCGCCGTCCTTCACGTCGAGGATCTTGTAAGCGGCGCCCTTGAGCAGGTGATCGTCGTCGCGCTTGGTCTCTTCGTAGCGGCCCTTCAGCCCCGAGCTGTAGAAGGTGGCGGCGTTGCTCGACTGGTCGGCACCGAACAGGTCGATCGTCACGCTGAAGTGGAAGTTCAGGTAGCGCTGGATCGTCGGCAGGTCGATGACGCCGAGTTGGCGCAGTTGCGCCGGGTCTTCGATGCCGTGCTGCTTCATCACCTCGCAGGTGCGCTGGATCACGCGCGACACGCCCGACTCGCCGACGAACATGTGGTGCGCCTCTTCGGTGAGCATGAAGCGGCAGGTGCGCGCGAGTGGGTCGAAGGAGGACTCGGCGAGGCTCTTCAGTTGGAACTTGCCGTCGCGGTCGGTGAAGTAGGTGAACATGTAGAAGGCGAGCCAGTCGGGCGTCTCTTCGTTGAACGCCTGCAGGATGCGCGGGTTGTTCTGGTCGCCGGAGCGGCGGTCGAGCAGCGCCTCGGCTTCTTCGCGGCCGTCGCGGCCGAAGTGCTTGTGCAGCAGGTAGACCATGGCCCACAGGTGGCGGCCTTCTTCGACGTTCACCTGGAACAGGTTGCGCAGGTCGTACTGGCTCGGCGCCGTCTTGCCCAGGTGGCGCTGCTGTTCCACCGATGCCGGCTCGGTGTCGCCCTGTGTCACGATGATGCGGCGCAGGTTGGCGCGGTGTTCGCCCGGCACCTCCTGCCACGCGGCCTCGCCCTTGTGCTCACCGAAGTTGACCTTTCGGTCCTGCTCGGCTTGAGCAAGGAAGATGCCCCAACGGTAGTCGGGCATCTTCACGTGGCCGAACTGCGCCCAGCCGTCGGGCGTCGTGCTGACCGCCGTGCGCAGGTACACGTCGAAACCCTGCGAGTCGTCGGGGCCCATGTCCTGCCACCAGTCGAGGTAGTTCGGTTGCCAGTGTTCGAGCGCGCGCTGCAGCGTGCGGTCTTCCGACAGGTTGACGTTGTTGGGGATCTTGTCGCTGTAGTTGATGCTGCTCACGGTGCGTCCTTGCGTGGGGTGTCGGGGTGTGCGGGGTCTCAGACTCGGGTCCAGTCGAATTGCGGCTTGCTGCCGGTGCCGTACACCTTCAGCGCGCCGCCCTCGCCGACCGCGTTCGGGCGGATGAAGATCCAGTTCTGCCAGGCGGTCAGGCGGCCGAAGATGCGCGTTTCCATCGTCTCCTTGCCGGCGAAGCGCAGGTTGGCTTCCATACCGGTCAGCGCGTCGGGCGACAAGCTCACGCGCTCTTCGACGGCGATGCGGATCTCGTCGGCCCAGTCGATGTCGTCGGGTGCCGCAGTCACCAGGCCGAGCGCGAGCGCCGCGTCGGCGTCGAGCGCGCGGCCTTGCGTGGCCTGCACCGCCGCGATCTCGTCGGCGTTGCCGTAGAAACGGCGCTGCAGACGTGTCTCGTGGCTCACCATCGGGAAAGTGCCGAAGTTCATCGCCGACACTGCGATCTTCGGAGCCACCGCGGGCTCGTCGGGCAGCGCCAGCATGTAGCTGCGGTCGGCCGCCAGTGCGATCTCGAGCAGGCTGCCGGCGAAGCACGAGCTGCGCTCGATCAGCGCGAACATCGACCGCGAACTCACGTCCAGACGGGCCAGCGTGCGCCGCATCAGGCCGATGGTTTCGCGCACGAACCAGTGATTCTTGTTGGCCTCGAGCGTGGCGTCCATCGCCAGCACCGCGTCCACGCTGCCTTGTGTCTTCAGCAGCCAGGTGCCGATGTCGAGTTCATTGGTGCGCAGGTGCAGGATCGCGTCTTCGAGCTCGCGCGCCATTTGCAGCGGGTACCAGTCTGATCCGGCGGCTTCGATGCCGGCCACGTCGACGGGCTGGGCGCCAGTGGGTGCCTTCACCGTCAGCGTCGCGGTGCGGCCGGCGCGGTCGATGCGCACCGCCACGTGGCCGTAGGTCACCGCGTCGGCCGTCACGGTCTTGTTCAGCGGCGTCAGCGCCACGCCCTTCGCGGCGGCGGGGCGGTCGCTCAGCGCGGCCAGTTCGCGGGCGCGCTCCTGCACGCGCTGCGCGAAGCCCTGCGTCTTCACGACCTCGTCGACCAGCCGCCAATCCTTGGCCTTCTTGCCGCGCACGCCTTCGCTGGTGGTGCAGAAGATGTCGGCATGGTCATGGCGCACATGGCGCTTGTCGGTCAGCCGCGTCAATCCGCCGGTGCCGGGCAGCACGCCGAGCAGCGGCACCTCGGGCAGGCTGACGGCCGACGAGCGGTCGTCGACCAGGATGATCTCGTCGCAGGCCGCGGCCAGCTCGTAGCCGCCGCCGGCGCACGCGCCGTTGACGGCAGCCAGGAACTTGAGGCCGCTGTGGCGGCTGGAGTCTTCGAGGCCGTTGCGCGTTTCGTTGGTGAACTTGCAGAAGTTCACTTTCCACGGATGGCTCGATTTGCCGAGCATGAAGATGTTGGCGCCGGAGCAGAACACGCGGTCGCGCCCGCTGGTGACGATGACGGTGCGCACCTCGGGGTGCTCGAAGCGGATGCGCTGCACCGCGTCGTTGAGCTCGATGTCGACACCCAGGTCGTAGCTGTTGAGCTTGAGCTTGTAGCCGGGGCGCAGGCCGGCGTCCTCGTTGATCGTCATCACAAGGGTGGCGACCGGGCCTTCGAACTTCAGGCTCCAGTGTTTGTAGATCTCGGGGTGGGTCTGGTAGTCGACCGGGGGGGCGGATGCGGTGGGGTTGCTCATGGGGTCTCCAGCAGTATTGTGCATTTGCGCAATGTCAAATGCAATTTAGTGCATGTCGTGACCTGAGTCAAGCCTCCCCGCGAAAAAAATGCTCTGAGGCATCAGCCTCCTATGCTGATCGTTCCGCGCAACTGCTCCTGCAGCCCGACGAAAGCGTCTTCGGTCGTCTTGTCGGTGGTGTCGAACACCTCGTCGGCCTTGGAGTAGAACGCCGCGCGGCTCTCCAGAATGCGCCGCAGGTCGTTCATGGCTTCGGTGTTGCCGTTCATCGGCCGCGTGTCGCCTTGCGCCAGCACGCGGCTCATGTGCTCTTCAGGTGAAGCACGCACCCACACCGTGTAGCAGTGGGCGAGCAACAGGTTGAAGGTGCCCGGCTCGGACACGATGCCGCCGGGGGTCGCGATCACGGCGCGCGGAAAACGCTGGATGGCGTCTTCGAGCGCACGCCGTTCGTAGCGCCGGTAGGCCGCCGGGCCGTACAGCGAATGAATCTCCGACAGGCTGCAGCCGGCGACGGTTTCGATGTGCCGGTTCAGCTCGACGAAGGGCACCACCCAGCTGTCGGCCAGCATGCGTCCGAGCGTGCTCTTGCCGGCGCCGCGCAGGCCGATCAGCGCCACCCGCTGGCGCCGCGCCGCCTGGCTGGCCGGCGCCCCGAACATCGCCGCCAGCGCGCCGCGCGCCTGCGACAACTCGGGGTCGCTGCGGCCGCGCAGGATCTCGCGGATCATCAACCACTCGGGCGAACTCGCCGTCTCGTCGCCGACCAGCTCGGCCAGCGTGCAGTTCAGCGCCTGGGCCACCTGCCGCAGGAACTGGATCGACGCGTTGCCGACGCCCATTTCGACGTTGGCGAGGTGCCGCTCCGACACGTCGGCCACCTTGGCGAGCCCCTTGCGGGTGAGCCCGCGGCGCGCACGCAGCGCGCGCGTGCGTTCACCCAGCGCGGCGAGGAAGGGGTCGCGCTCGCCATTGGCGCTCGGTTCTCGAAGACGCTCGGACTGCTTGGTATCCACGGGTATACCCTGTTCTTGATCTGGATCAGGCCTGCGCTACACTGATGGAATGATGCAACATATTGCATTGTACTGCCCACCCCCACGCATTGAAAGTGCATTATCCCGGAGGCATCGATGGATGCGACTGAATTTCGGGGCTTGATCGGCCGGCTGACATCCGAGATCGCCGGTCACCCGCTGAACGCCGAACTGGCCGCCCTGCTGAACGAGCGGCACGGGCCGGGCAGCCCCAGCTACAGCGAACTGCTGGCGGCGTGCCGGGCCGGCATTGCCGACGGCTGGATGTGCAGCCGCGAGAACGCCGGCATACGTTACGGCCGCGTGGTCAAACCGTCGGACGAGACCCACGGCTTCAGCGTCGATGTCGTCGACATGGACAACATCGCCGGCGCACACCACCACCACCCGAACGGCGAGATCGTGCTGAACTTGGCGCTCACGCCGGGCGCGCTGCTCGACGGCCGGAGCGCCGGCTGGGGTGTCAACGCGCCCGGCACCGCCCACAGCCCGACCGTCACGCAAGGGCGTGCGCTGGTGCTGTACCTGCTGCCGCAAGGCGCGATTGAATTCACCAAGGCCCCCTGAATGACCACACCGTATCTGCACAACCATCTGGGCGGCCGCTGGCAGCCCGAAACCGCCACCGCGCACACGCTGACCGACCCGGTGACGGGCATGGCGCTGGCGCGCACCGGCGGCGCGGCCAGCGAGCTCGCGGCCGGTTTCGGCTTCGCCCGCAGCCACGGCCGCGACGCCTTGCAGGCCATGAGCTACGGCGAACGCGCCGCGATGCTCACCCGCGTGCTCGAGGTGTTGAAGGCCAAGCGTGACGACTATTACGCCATCGCGCTGGCGAATTCCGGCACCACGCAGGCCGATTCGGCGGTCGACATCGAAGGCGCGAGCTTCACTCTCGCCTACTACGCCAAACAAGGCGCCGCGCTCGGCGTTGCGCGGACCTTGCTCGATGGCGCTGCCGTGAAGCTGTCGAAAGACGGCATGTTCCAGTCGCAGCACGTGCTTGCGCCGGTGCGTGGCCTGGCGCTGTTCATCAACGCGTTCAACTTCCCGGCCTGGGGCCTGTGGGAGAAGGCCGCCCCGGCGCTGCTGTCGGGCGTGCCGGTGGTCGTGAAGCCGGCCACGGTGACGGCATGGCTCACGCAGCGCATGGTCGCCGACGTGATCGACGCGGGCGTGCTGCCCGCCGGCGCGCTGTCCGTCGTCTGCGGCAGCTCGGCCGGGTTGCTCGATGCGCTGCAGCCCTTCGACGTGCTGTCGTTCACCGGCTCGGCCGACACGGCGGCGCTGATCCGTTCGCATGCGGCGGTGGCACGCCATGGCGTGCGAGCCAACATCGAGGCCGACAGCCTGAACGCCGCGATCCTCGCCCCCGATGCGACGCCAGGAACCGCCGTGTTCGACGCCTACGTGGGCGAACTGGTGCGCGAGATGAGCACCAAGAGCGGCCAGCGCTGCACCTGCATCCGCCGCGCGCTGGTGCCGGCCGGCAGTTTCGGCGCGGTGGCCGAGGCGGTGTCGGCCAAGCTCGCGCAGATCAGCGTCGGCAACCCGCGCCACGCCGACGTGCGCATGGGCTCGCTGGTAAGCCGCGAGCAGTTCGAGAGCGTGCAGGCGGGCATCGCGGCCTTGCGCAACGAGGCACAGGTGCTGTTCGACGGCGACGCCGTCGCGCTTGTCGATGCCGACCCCAGGGTCGCCGCCTGCGTCGCGCCGACGCTGCTCGGCGTGCGCGACGCCGATGCGGCCTCGCGCGTGCACGACCACGAGGTGTTCGGCCCGGTGTCGACGCTGCTCGGCTACCGCGACAGCGCGCACGCGATCGCCCTCGCGCACCGCGGGCAAGGCTCGCTGGTGACGTCGATCTTCAGCGCCGACACCGACTGGATCGCCAACACAGCGTTGGCGCTGGCTGGCTCGAATGGCCGCGTGCACGCGGTGAGCCCGGAGGTCGCAACGAGCCACACCGGGCACGGCAACGTGATGCCGCAATCGATCCACGGCGGGCCCGGCCGTGCCGGCGGCGGCGAGGAGCTGGGCGGCTTGCGTGCGCTGCGCTTCTACCACCGGCGCAGCGCGCTGCAGCTGCCGCAGGC
>JBGQEX010000203.1:0-7417 GCA_041496605.1 Piscinibacter sp. | reverse complement strand
GTGGTCATCAAGCTGCAGCAGATCGCCGGCGACATCCCGACCTGACCCCACCAGGAGAGCACGAATGGCACAGTTTTCCGTCAACGCCCAGCGTTTCGACCCGTACAAGAACTTCAAATTCCGCGTCAAGTGGGACGGGCGCTACGTTGCCGGCATCAGCAAGGTGTCGGCGCTGAAGCGTTCCACCGAAGTCGTCGAACACCGCGAAGGTGGCGACCCGTCGAGCTCGCGCAAGTCGCCGGGGCGAACGAAGTTCGAAGCCATCACGCTGGACCGAGGCGTCACGCACGACACCGAGTTCGAGAAATGGGCCAACAAGGTGTGGAACTTCGGTTCCGGCCTCGGCGCCGAGGTGTCGCTGCGCGACTTCCGCAAGGACCTGATCATCGAGGTCTACAACGAGACCGGCCAGCTCGTGCTCGCCTACAAGGTGTTTCGCGCCTGGGTCTCGGAGTTCCAGTCGCTGCCCGACCTCGACGCCAACGCGAATGCCGTCGCCATCCAACACATCAAGCTGGAAAACGAGGGTTGGGAGCGCGACTACGACGTGGTCGAGCCGAGCGAACCGAGCTTCACCGAACCGGCCTGACGCATGAGGCATTCGTGAACTGCGCACTCGACGGCCGAGCGCTGCTGTCCCTGTGGGAGCACGCACTGGCGCAGCCGCCGTCGGCGCGCGGCGACGCGTTGCTGCAGGCGGCGTCGGCTGGCGAGCCGCGCCCGCGCACGATCGGCGAACGCAACGCGCGGCTCGCCAACGTCCACGCGCGGCTTTTCGGTTCGGAGATCGCCTTGCTGAGCCACTGTCCGGCCTGCGGCACGGCGGTGCAGTTCAGCGGCGATTGCGAAACGCTGTCCATGCAGGCGCCCAGCACTTCGCTCATGCCAACGCATCGTTTGGTGGTCGACGACCATCAGATCGACTTCCGCCTGCCCGACAGCGCCGACGTGGCCGCGGCATCGATGTGCGACACCGAAGAAGACTTCGCGCGGGCTCTGCTGCAACGCTGCGTGCTCGCGTGCAGCTGCGGCGCGGGGGCGATCCCGCCCAACCAGTTGCCGGTCAGCGTGCTCGATGCGCTGTCTCGCCGCATGGAGGCACTTGACCCGGCGGCCTGCGTGTCGTTCGACGTCGACTGCCCACAGTGCTCGACCCGATGGGACGCACGGCTCGACATGGCCCCGCTGGTCTGGCAAAAGGTCCAGGTGGCGGCCGAAAAACTGCTGTTGGACATCGACAGCCTGGCGCGTGCCTACGGCTGGACTGAGAGTGACGTGCTCGCGCTGACGCCAACGCGGCGCGCGGCGTACCTGCAGATGGCGGCCGCATGATGGAATTCGCGCGCCGTCTGGCTCCCTTGCGAGAGGGTGATGCCACACGCGCCACGGGCGCGCTGCCGTCGCGTTTCGCCGCCGAATCGCCGCTGCGTGTGGCCGCCTCGCCGCGCGTCGACGACGAGCAGCCTGTGCTTGAAACGGCAGCCCACGCGCCGACCGTGACCCGCCGAGTCCGCGCGCCAGATGCACCGCACGCGGCCGCACCCGAGGTGGATGCGGCCACCGTCGTCGTCGCCGAATCCCGAGGCGATCGGTCTCGCCAGAGCAGCGCAACGCCGGCTCCTCGCGAACACCGCGCAGAAGCCGCCGAATTGCCCGCAGCCCCGACGCGACTCGTTGCGCAAGCCCAGCCGCACGAGGCACCGGCGCCGCATCGCGTCATTGCAGCGGTCGCGGCGCCCGACGCCGTCGACGCGGCGCGAGCATCGTCCGTGAGGCAGCGACCCGTGCAAACCGCCAATGCGGCGCCATTGGGCAACACCAACGGGCCCGCCGTCCGCCATGAACCGATGTCTGCCGCCGCACTCGCAGCGCGCAACTCGCAGCCCGCGGAGCAACGCCCCATCATCCATGTGACGATCGATCGCATCGACGTGCGTGCGCCGGCGGCGCCGGCGCGGCCGGCGCCGGCACCGAGGGCGCGCACCGCGACGCCGACGGTCTCGCTCGGCGACTACCTGCGTGCACGCGCGAGCAAGCCGGGAGGCGCATCGTGAGCTCGCCGCTGGCGATCGGTGCCGTCAGCGCCGTGCTGCGCAACCTGCTGGACAACGGCATCGTCGAGCAGGTGGCTCTGGGCACGACGGTCACCGTTACCGCCACCGCGCCCGATCAGATCAAGCTCGACGTGCCGAACGACCCGCCGCAGCTGAACGTCTTTCTGTACCAGGTGACGCCGAACGCGGCACTGCGCAACAACGAGCTGCCGTCGCGTTCTTCGCGCGGCGAGCGGCTCACCAACCCGGCGCTGGCGCTGGACCTGCACTACCTCGTCACCGCCTACGGAAAGACCGATTTCCAGGCCGAGATCCTGCTCGGCTACGCGATGCACCTGCTGCACGAACGCCCGATGCTCGACCGCCCGGCGATTCGCCGTGCGCTCGACCCGAGCCCGCTCGACGTGTCGATGCTGCCGCCGGTGTTCCAGGCACTCGCCGCATCCGACCTGGCCGACCAGTTCGAAGCGATCCGCATCACGCCGGCGGTGATGACGATCGAGGAAATGTCCAAGCTGTGGACCGCGTTTCAATCGCATTACCGGCCGTCGGCCGCGTACCAGGTGTCGGTGGTGCTGATCGACGCCCAGCGGCCCACGCGCAACCCGCTGCCGGTGTTGTCGCGCGGCCTGGTCGATCCGGTGACGCTGCGCGACCGCGGTGTCGTCGTCAACGCCGATCTGCTGCCGCCGGTGCCGACACTGTTGAGCGCCGCGCCAGCGGCGAAGCAGGCCGCCGCCCGGCTGGGCGAGCCGGTCACGGTCAGCGGTGTGCGCCTGGCCGGCACCGGGGCCACCGCGCTGCTGACGCACCGGCTGGTCACCACGCCGATCGAATTGCCGGTTGCGCCGAACGCCGCCGGCACCGAGTTCACACTGACCCTGCCGAATGACGCCGCCGCGCAAACCGCGTTCGCGCCCGGCCTGTGGCAGTTGAGTCTGCGGGTGATTCCGAACGGCGAGGTCAACCCGCGCGAGACGAACGGTATCGCGCTGCCGATCGCCCCCGCGCCGGTCATCGCCGCGGACGTGCCGCTCGGGCTGCCCGCCGCCAGCGTGGTGCGAGGCGGCGTGCCGCCGCAGGTCACGGTCAGCTTGCACACGCGTCCGCAGGTGCGCGTCGGCCAGCGCGCCAGCCTGGCGCTCGACGGCGCCACCGCGGAGGCTGCACCGCGCCTGGCAGCGAGCGATCCGCTGGTGTTCGTGTTCCCGAACAGCGTGCCGGCAGGCAACCGCTGGTTGCGCCTTCGCGTCGACGGCGTCGACAGCCCGCTGGTGCTGAAGAGCGGGCCGGCGCCGGTGTTCGACCCGACCCAGCAGGTGGCCGTGCCATGAACCGCCCCGCCGAACCCTTGCTCAGCGATGCCGCTGCGCTAGCCTGGTCGGAGCGCAATCAGCGCTGGCTTTCGCAGCGACTCGCCGGGTGGCGCCAACGCATCGAGCAGCACGGCGATGCAGCAGCGCGGCCACACGCGGCGCCACCGGACGATGATGCAGCCGACTTCGAGCCCGCGGCCTTGCAGGTCGCGTCGCTGTTCGGCCTGTCGGTGTTCGAGACCGAGTTGCTGTTGCTGGCCGCCGGCGTCGAGATCGACGCTGCGCTGCGCGATGCGGTGGGCGCGGCGCAGGGCACTGCACCGGGTCAAGCGGTGCGCCTGAGCTTCTCGCTGGCGCTCGCGCTGTTGCCCCAAGCGCATTGGGACGCGCTGTCGCCGTCGGGCCCGCTGCGCGAATGGTCGCTGGTCCACTTCGACAGCGAAGCGGGTTTCAGCCGTGCGTTGCTGCGCATCGACGAGCGCGTGCTGCATCACGTGACCGGCGTGGCGGCGTTCGACGAGCGCCTGACCGGCCTCGCGCAGTTCGCCGACCCGCCGCCCATCGCCGCGCCAGACGATTCGGTGCGCTCCATTGCCGCGGCGCTCAGCGCCGCCGGCGAGTCGGTGGTGATGCTCGCGAGCGAGGCACCGGAAGCTTCCGGCCGGCGTGCCAGTGGCGCCGTCGCTTGCGCCGTGTTCCAGCGCTTGGGCCTGCGTACGCTGTGCGCCGACGTGTCCGCCTTCGCGTCGGCCTGCAACGGGGACCCGCGAGAGATCGCCCGCACGGCACGGCGCCTGGATCGGGAAGCCGCGCTGGCAGGCGCCGGGATCACGCTCGCGCTGCCGCGCGACAGCGTCCACGGCGCGGTCGCCGTTCAACTGATCAACGCACTGCGCAGCCCGCTCATCGTGCTCGGCATGCTGAGCGCCGCCGAGCTTGCCGAGCTGCCGGCGCGCCGCGTGTTGCGCTTCGACGTGCCGCGGCCTCCGCCGCAGCGTCACACCGGCCTGGCGCCGGCGATGCAGGCGGCCGCTGATCGCGCGTTGCAGCAGTTCCACGTCGATCCGGCATTCGTCGAGCAGGCGCTCGCCGGCGTCGCTGCAATCGCCGACGCCGACGCGGCGCAGCGCGCACTGTGGAACGCCTTGCGCTCGGCCGCCCGGGGAGGGCTCGACACGCTGGCCCAACGCATCACCAGCCACGCCACCTTCGACGACCTCGTGCTGCCGCCGTTCGTGCTCAGTCAATTGCGAGAGATCGCCAGCCAAGTCGGCGAGCGCCGCACGGTCTACGACAAATGGGGATTCGCCGCGTGCCACAGCCGCGGCCTCGGCATCGCCGCGCTGTTCGCCGGCGAAAGCGGAACCGGCAAGACGCTCGCCGCCGAGGCCATCGCCAACGAATTGCGCCTGGACCTCTACCGCATCGACCTGGCCAACGTCGTCAGCAAGTACATCGGCGAGACCGAGAAGAACCTGTCGCGCCTGTTCGACGCGGCGCAGGCGAGCGGTGCGATCCTGCTGTTCGACGAGGCCGATGCGCTGTTCGGCAAGCGCAGCGAAGTCAAGGACAGCCACGACCGCTACGCCAACATCGAAGTGGCCTACCTGTTGCAGCGCGTGGAGTGCTACCGCGGCCTGGCGATCCTGACCAGCAACATGAAGAACGCGCTCGACCGCGCATTCCTGCGGCGCATCCGCTTTGTCGTGCAATTCCCGTTCCCCGACAGCGCGGCGCGCGGCGAGATCTGGCGGCGCGCATTCCCGGCGGCGGCGCCCATGGAGACGCTCGATTGGCCGCAACTGGCGCGGCTGAACCTGGCCGGCGGCAACATTCGCAACATCGCGGTCAATGCCGCCTTCGCCGCCGCCGCTCGTGGCACGCCCATCGATTCGGCGCTGGTGCACGGCGCGGCGCGCGCCGAGTTTGCCAAGCTCGAGCGCGTGCCGGGCGACGCGGCAGGAGCGCTCAAGCCATGACACCGCACAGCGTTCACCTGCACGTGAAGCGGCTCACGCTGGACGCGGCACAGGATGGCGGCGCGCTGATCGAGTCGATACAGCGCTCGCTCCAGCAGCGTCTGCGGTCGCCCCACGGCACCGCTGATTGGACGCAGTGCGTCGCGAGCGCGGTGGCCGATGCGCTGTCGCAAGCAACCCGCCCATCAAACGAGGGCGCTCGATGAGCCGCAGCCGCGCCGCCGTCGCGCGCCCAACCCCGGTGACGGCGCCGCGCACCGCCGATCGCGCCGCCGCGGTCGGCGCCTGGGCGCGCCAAGGTGGCCAGCCCTTGCCGCCCACACTGCGCCGCCAATTCGAACCCTTTTACGGCGCCGACTTCTCCAGCGTGCGCATCCATGACGACGCGCGCAGCCACGCCGCCGCTCGCAGCGCGCACGCGCTGGCGTTCACCGTCGGCAACCATGTGCACTTCCGGCGCGGCCAGTTCCAGCCCGATCGGCCGGCCGGCCTGACGCTGCTGGCGCATGAACTCGCGCACACGCTGCAACAGCGCGGCGCATCGGGCGTGGCCGGCAGCGCGCGATCGGAGCACGAGGCCGATACCGCCGCGGCGCGCGTCACGCAAGGCCAGCGTGTCGAGGTGCGGCCCGGCACCGCGACGGGCCCGCAGTTCAAGCTCGACATCTCCGACTTCGAAGGCGGCAACTTCAGCCTCGCCACGCTGCAGAGCTACCTCGGCCGCATCCAGGCGGCGCAGAAGATCGAGGACCACGGCGACAGCGACGACATGGCGCGCGAGATCGTCAAGCGCTGGCGGAAAGACACCGACGACTTCATCCTCGACCCGCCGACCAAGGTGTTGCTGATCAAGGAGATGCAGTCGGGCTTCACTGGCAACGACGACGAGCGCGCGATCCTCAACCTGCTCGAATTCAGCACCCATGCCGATGTGGAGGCGATGTTCTCGCCGGGCGGCCTCGACCCCGACGATCTGGACAGCGATTTCCAGGGCGACGAGGAGGACGAGCTGCGTGCCTTCTACGACCGCGAGTTCAAGGGCGGGCGCAAGGCGGCGCTCAAAGGCCAGCGCGACCTGCAACCCGAGAAGCTGCAGACGCTCGCCTCGCCCTACAAGAGCGCGGCGCTGCGTTCGATGATCGCCGAGCGGGTGCGGCGCATCGAACGAACCATTCGCGACCGGCCTGTCGACGAACGCCCCTGGACCAGCCAGGAGCTGGCGCGCGCCGACGCGGCCGACGTCTACCTCGAGCTGCAAAAGCTCACGCCGGCCGAGCGCGACCTGGCCACCGCCGACATGAGCGCCGACCGGGTGAAGCGCGAGGCGCAAGCCAACCTGCTCGACGACAGCATCGCGCAATCGAAGGACAAGGCGGCACAGGAGCGCATGACACGCGACCAGGTGGTCTTGCGCGCCGAGGTCACGCTGCTCGACTTCGCGATGCAGCCGGTGTTCAAGGACGTGGCGATCGCCTCGCCCAAGAAGAAGGCCGATTTCCAGAAGCTCACGACGCCGCTGGATGCGGCCAAGAAGGCCGAGGCGCGGGCGGCGATCACGCCGGTGACGCAGGCCGAGGCCAAGGCCGAGGCCACCGGCGTCGCCCCACCGCCGCCCGAGAAATTCACCAAGACGCGTAAGGGCGAAAAGGACTACGACGTCAAGATCGCCGAACGCATCCCGCCGATGATCAAGGAGATGCACGACACCTACGGCAAGGCGCGCGGCGAAAAGGAACACAAGGACAAGAAGCTGACGCACCAGCTGTCGGAGCTGCAGGTCATCGCCAACCAGAGCAAGACGGAGGTCGATCTGGTGTTCGGCCAGTTCTACAACGCGGCAAGCTTCAAGGCCTTCCAGGCCGACAAACGCGACGCCACCGGCAAGCTGACCAAGAAGGGCAACCTGCACGACCTTTGGGCCGACGAGCAAGACAAGCTCAAGGCCGACCCCAGCTACCAGAAGGGCTCGGCGAAGTTCTGGCTGTTCTACCTGATCCAGAACGACTCGGCGGTCCAGAAGATCAACTACGACCACAACGCCTCGCCGTCGTTCGGAGACGACAGCAAG
>JBGQEX010000202.1:0-7430 GCA_041496605.1 Piscinibacter sp. | reverse complement strand
TTGACCGAGTGCAGCTGGATGGGGATGGTGATGATGAGCATGATGAGCAGCACCAGCATCACGTCGATCAGCGGCGTGGTGTTGATGTCGACCATCACGTCGGGGTCGCCGGCGGCGCCCGAACTGAGGTTCATTGCCATGGGGTGTTCCTTGTTTCGTCAGCCCTTGGGCGGGGGCTCGGTGACGAAGCTGATCTTGAGGATGGCCGCGCGCTGGCACGCGAAGACGACGCGCCCGATGGACTCGTAGCGGCTCTTCTCGTCGCCGCGGATGTGCACCTCGGGTTGCGGCGTGATCGTGGCGATCGTCTTCAGGCGCTGGAACAGCGCCTCGTTGTCGGCCACGGCTTGCGCATTCCAGAACACGTCGCCGTCCTTGTTGACCGAGATCTCGATGTTCTCGGGCTTGGTCTGGCGCGCGATGTTGGTCTCTTTGGGCAGCTGCATCGCCACGGTCTGGGTGACGACGGGAATGGTGATGAGGAAGATGATGAGCAGCACCAGCATCACGTCCACCAAGGGGGTGGTGTTGATGCTGGAGACGACTTCGTCTTCACCACCGTCGGCGCTTCCGACGTTCATTGCCATGGGGTACTCCTGGCTGGGATGGAAGTGGCGGGGCTCAACGCGTCGCGCGCGCGCCCATGAGCACGCCGTGCAGGTCGGCGCTGAAGCTGCGCACGGCTTCCATCGTGACCTTGTTGCGACGCACCAGCCAGTTGTAGCCGAGCACGGCGGGCACGGCGACGGCCAGACCGAAGGCGGTCATGATGAGCGCCTCACCGACCGGGCCGGCCACCTTGTCGATCGAGGCCTGGCCGGCGATGCCGATGGCGGTGAGTGCGTGGTAGATGCCCCAGACAGTGCCGAACAGGCCCACGAAGGGGGCGGTGGAGCCCACGGTGGCGAGGAACGCCAGGCCGTCTTGCAGGCGGCTTTGCACGTCGTCGACCGAGCGCTGCACGCTCATCGTGACCCAGGTGTTGCGGTCGATGTTCTCGGTGAGCGCGCCTTCGTGGTGGTCGTTGGCTTCGATGCCGGATTCGGCGATGAAGCGGAATGCACTGCCGTCCTTGAGGGTCTTGGCCGCGTCGCCGAGGCTGGCTTTCTTGAAGAAGCCCTTGCGCGCGGCACGCGCTTCGCCGCTGATCTTCAGGCTCTCGTACAGCTTGGTGACCAGGATGTACCAGCTGCCCATGCTCATGATGAACAGGATCATCAGCGTGCCGCGCGAGACGAAGTCGCCCTGCGCCCACAGCGCCGACAGGCCGTAGGGGTTGTCCACGGTCTCCTTGGTGGTGGTGGCCGTCAACGGGGTGGGCTCGGGCGCCGGCGCGGGAGCCGCAGCCGCCGCGCCAGCCGAGGCGCTGGCTTCGGCGGCGCTGGCTTCGGGGGCGCTGGCGGCTTGGGCAAAGGCCGATGCGGGCAGGCCAACCAGCGTCGCCGCCAGGGTGAGGGACGCAACGATGGACGACAGACGGGTGGTCATTTTTCGGATCTCCTGCAAAGGACGGAATTCAAACGGTGTGAGTTGGGAAGCGATCAGTTGATCGTGAAGCTGAACGACTGCTCGACGACGATGTTGTCGCCGATGCAGGTGTAGGACGCCATCGCAGCCGCCACGGCATTGGCGAACGCGCGCTGAATCTTGCGGTCGCCGGAGCCGGTGAACGAGCCGGGAATGATCTCGGCCTGCACGATCCGGTTGTTCTTGATCGTGGCGCGGGCCGTCATGCCGAGCTTGCCGGTGAAGTCGACATCGGGAATTTCGGGCTGCGGCATCTTCGCGCAGTAGGCCGCTGCGTTGGCCGGGCGCGCGCTGGGCACCGGCGCCGGCGGGGCCATCGGCGTCAGCATGGCCACCGCCGGAGGGGGTGTCGGCGTCGCGGTGATCGTCGGCTGCACCGGGGGCGGCGTGGCGATCTGCACCTCGGGCGGCGGGATGAACGGCGGCGGCGGCGCCTCCAGCTTGGGGGGCGGAGGCACCAGCACTTCGGGTGGCGGCGGCACCTTCTTGATCTCTTCGATGACCTTGGTGTCGATCGGCGCGCGCACCACGTCGACCACCTTCTTGGCCAAGCCCGTCACCAGCGCGTAGACGATGAACGCGTGGAAAAGAAAGACAAACGAAATGCCGGCGAGGTGTCGCCGCGGATCCGCTTGCTGCTTCGAAAAGTTCATACCTCGAGGACTCCTGGTTCGGCTGCGGCGCTTCGGGCATGTTTGCAGGCCTCGATGCCGAGAACGCTACCAGTATAGTACCAGTAATACCACTATGTCAATTGGTATTAGCACCCGCCTCTCGCGATAGAAGTCAATGCCGACAAGGACTTAGAGACTGTGACCGCGTCTCGACGAGCGCGACACCGGGTAAACGATGAGCCCGGCTCGGCGGTGGATGCCTTGCATCGGCAGATACCAGTCAAATGCCAAAACGGCCGGCGGAGGGGCTGGGGGTCACCACCGGATGGCCGCTGTGTGCGGCCGCAATTGCCCGAGCAGTGCGTTGGTCTGGCTGAAATGCCGGCAACCGATGAAGGGCTGCGGCGCGCGGCGGGCCGACAGTGGCGAGGGGTGGTTGGCACTGAGGACACGGTGCACTCCGCGCTCGAGCAGGGGCCGCTTGCGCTGCGCCGCGGCGCCCCACAGCAAGAACACCACCGGGTCGGGCTGCGCCGCCACCTGGGCCAGCAAGGCGTCGGTGAGTTGCTCCCATCCGCGGCCCGCATGGCTTTGCGGCAGGCCGGCTTCGACGGTGAGCGCCGCGTTGAGCAGCAGCACCCCTTGCTCGGCCCACGCCGTGAGGTCGCCGCTGCACTGCGACGCGAGGCCGGTGTCGGCCTTCACCTCCTGCAGCATGTTGCGCAGGCTCGGCGGCGGCTTCTGGCCGGCCCCGACCGAGAACGCCAGGCCCTGGGCCTGGCCGGGGCCGTGGTACGGGTCCTGCCCGAGGATGACGACGCGCACGCTGGACGGGTCGGTGAGATCGAGCGCGCGCAAGACCGATCGCGGGTAGACGACTGCACCGTCGCTCACCCGCCGATCGACGAAGCCGACGAGCGCCTGGCCGACCTCGCTCGCGTGGAACGCCTCGGTGACCTCGCGCCACGCCTGCGGCACGCGGGCGAACATCTGCGCAAGTGGCTCTCGCAGGCGGTTGTCGGGCACCGCCGGTTCCGCGCTCGGTGGCCGACTGCGCGTTCGGGTCACCGGAACAGCTCGGCCAGCGCGGCACCCGGGTCGGGCGCGCGCATGAACGCCTCGCCGACGAGGAAGGCGTGCACGTTCGCGTCGCGCATGCGCTGCACGTCGGCGCGACTGAGGATGCCGCTTTCGGTGACCAGCAGCCGGTCGTTGGGCAAGTGCTTCAGCAGGCCCAGCGTGGTGTCGAGCGTGACCTCGAAGCTGCGCAGGTTGCGGTTGTTGATGCCGACCAGCGGCGTCGTCAGGCGCAGCGCGTGATCGAGTTCGGCGCCGTCGTGCACCTCGACCAGGACGGCCATGCCGAGCGCATGCGCCTGGGCCTCGAGGTCGGCCATCCTGGCGTCGTCGAGACAGGCGGCGATCAACAGGATGCAGTCGGCGCCCATCGCACGCGCCTCGAACACCTGGTAGGCATCGACCATGAAGTCCTTGCGCAGCACCGGCAGCACGCAGGCGGCGCGCGCTTGTTCGAGGTACGCGACAGCGCCCTGGAAGAACTGCACGTCGGTCAGCACGCTCAATGCGGCGGCGCCATGACGCTCGTAGCTGGCGGCGATCTCGGCCGGAACGAAATGTTCGCGCAGCACACCCTTGCTCGGGCTCGCCTTCTTGATCTCGGCGATGACGGCGGCACCGCCACCCGCGATCTTGCCGCGCAGGCTGCCGACGAAGTCGCGTTGGCCACCCAGCGATTCGGCGTCACGCCGCAACGATGCAATGTCGCGCT
Organism: Piscinibacter sp.; assembly: GCA_041496605.1. Taxonomy (GTDB): domain Bacteria; phylum Pseudomonadota; class Gammaproteobacteria; order Burkholderiales; family Burkholderiaceae_C; genus Albitalea. The sequence goes on along the minus strand of JBGQEX010000202.1, from coordinate 3,500 downwards.
TCGCGCGCGCCGCCGCGATCTCTTCGCGCTTGACGGCGACGATCTTCTGCAGGATGTCGCTCATTGAACCTGCAGCTCCTTGGTACGGCCGATGAACTGGTGCATCTTCGCCAGCGCCTTGCCCGAGGCCAGCGCCTCGCGCGCCAGCAAGACGCCCTCGGCCATCGTCGCCGCCACGTTGGCCGCGTACAGCGCGACGCCGGCGTTGAGCATCACGATGTCGCGCGCCGGGCCGGGTTCGTTGGCCAGCACCGACTGCAGCAAGGCCTTCGATTGCTCGGGCGTTTCGACCTTCAGCGCGCGGTTGCTCGCCATCGTCAGGCCGAAGTCTTCCGGGTGGATCTCGAACTCGTGGATGCCGCCGTCCTTGTACTCGCCCACCATCGTCGCCGCGCCCAGCGACACCTCGTCCATGCCGTCGCGGCCATAGACGACGACCGCGTGCTCGGCGCCGAGGCGCTGCAACGCGCGCACCTGGATGCCGACCAGGTCGGGGTGGAACACGCCCATCAGGATGTTGGGCGCGTCGGCCGGGTTGGTCAGCGGCCCGAGGATGTTGAAGATCGTGCGCACGCCCAGCTCCTTGCGCACCGCCGCCACGTTCTTCATCGCCGGATGGTGATTGGGCGCGAACATGAAGCCGATACCGGTGTCGGCAATGCAGCGTGTGATCGCCTGCGGCGACAGCGACAAGCTCATGCCCAGCGCCTCCAACACATCGGCGCTGCCCGATTTGCTCGACACGCTGCGGTTGCCGTGCTTGCTGACGCGCGCGCCACAGGCGGCGGCGACGAACATGCTGCAGGTGGAGATGTTGAAGGTGTGGGACGCGTCGCCACCGGTGCCGACGATGTCGACCAGATGGGTGCGGTTCGGCACCTCGACCTTGGTCGAGAACTCGCGCATCACCTGCGCGGCGGCGGTGATCTCGCCGATGGTTTCCTTCTTCACGCGCAGACCGACCAGCAGCGCCGCCATCATCACCGGCGACATCTCGCCACCCATGATGCGGCGCATCAGCGACAGCATCTCGTCGTGGAAGATCTCGCGGTGCTCGATGGTGCGCGTGAGCGCTTCGTTGTTCGAGATGGTCATGAATGCTCCTTAGGCAAAGTGTTCGCGCACGGCCGCGATGGCGCGGTCGATGCCGTCGGCGTCGACGTCCAGGTGGGTCACGAAACGCAGCCGGTACAAGCCGGTGGCCAGCACGCCGCGCGACTTCAGGTGCGCGACCAGGCCGGCGGCGCGCTCGCCTTGGGCATCGGCAAATACGATGTTCGTCTGCGGCGGCTCGACACTCAAGCCCCGTACGCCCTGCAGCCCGTCGGCCAGGCGTTGCGCCAGCGCGTGGTCGTCGGCCAGACGGTGAATGTGATGGTCGAGCGCATAGCGCGCCGCCGCGGCCAGCACGCCGGCCTGGCGCATGCCGCCGCCGAGCATCTTGCGCCAGCGGTGGGCGCGCGCGATGAACGCGCGCGAGCCGACGAGCGCCGAACCCACCGGCGCACCAAGCCCCTTGGAAAAACACACCGACACGCTGTCGAAGTGCTCGGAAATGTCGTGCGCGCTGACGCCGAGCTTGATGGCTGCGTTGAACAGGCGCGCGCCGTCCAGATGCGTCGCCAGGCCGCGCTGGCGCGCCAGTGCCGTCGCGGCGGCCATGTAGTCAAGGGCCAAGGCCCGGCCGCCCAGCGTGTTTTCCAGGCACAGCAGCCGAGTGCGCGCGAAGTGCGAGTCGTCGGGCTTGATGGCCGCGGCGATGTCGGCCAGCGCCAGCGTGCCGTCAGGCTGGTGTTCGATCGGCTGCGGCTGCACGCTGCCGAGCACCGCCGCGCCGCCGCCTTCCCAGCGGTAGGTGTGCGCCATCTGGCCGACGATCATCTCGTCGCCACGGCCGCAATGCGTCATCACCGCGACCAGGTTGCTCTGCGTGCCGCTGGGCACGAACAGCGCGGCCTCCTTGTCGAGCATCGCGGCGATGCGGTCCTGCAGCGCATTGACGGTCGGGTCGTCGCCGAACACGTCGTCGCCGAGTTCGGCGCTCATCATCGCCTCGCGCATGCCCGCGGTCGGCCGCGTCACGGTGTCGCTGCGCAAGTCGACGATCTTCATGGTGCCACCTCCATCGAGGCCATTGTCCTTCGGGCGTTCGCGCAGTCGGTGGCCCGGTCGCATTGCGCTGGTCGATCCCGGTAAACGGGGCCCCTCGCCCTTCGCTTCATGCGGCCAGCTCCAGGAAGTTCTTCAGCATCGCATGCCCATGCTCGGACAGGATGGACTCGGGATGGAATTGCACGCCTTCCAGCGGCGTCGCGGTGCCGGCCAGTTCGCGGTGCCGCACGCCCATGATCTCGCCGTCCTCCGAGGTCGACGTGATCTCCAGCACCGGCGGCATCGACTCGCGCTCGATCGCCAGCGAGTGGTAGCGGATCACGCTGAACTGCGTCGGCAAGCCGGTGTAGACGCCGCGGCCATCGGTGCTCAGCACACTGGCCTTGCCGTGCATCTGCCGCTGCGCACGCACCACCTTGCCGCCCAGCGCGGCGCCGATGGCTTGGTGACCGAGGCACACCCCGAGGATGGGCAGCTTGCCGGTGAAGTGCTGGATCGCGCTGACGCAGATGCCGGCCTCGTTCGGCGAGCACGGGCCCGGCGACAACACCAGCTGCGTCGGCCGCAGTTCGGCGATGCCTTCGAGCGTGATCTCGTCGTTGCGGAACACGCGCACGTCTTCACCGAGCTCGCCGAAGTACTGCACCAAGTTGAAGGTGAAGCTGTCGTAGTTGTCGATCATCAGCAGCATCTCAGAAGCCCTCCTCAACCAATTCGGCTGCGCGGATCAGGGCCCGCGCCTTGGCCTCGGTTTCCTTCCATTCCATCTCGGGCACCGAGTCGGCCACGATGCCCGCAGCCGCTTGAACATACAAGGTCTGGTCCTTCACGATGCCGGTGCGGATCGCGATCGCCACGTCCATGTCGCCGGCAAAACTCAGGTAGCCGCAGGCGCCGCCGTAGATGCCGCGCTTGACCGGTTCCAGCTCGTCGATGATTTCCATCGCGCGGATTTTCGGCGCGCCGGTCAGCGTACCTGCGGGGAACGTGGCCTTCAGCACATCGAGGCTCGTCATGCCGTCTTTCAACAGCCCTTCGACGTTGCTGACGATGTGCATCACATGCGAATAGCGTTCGACGACGAAGGCCTCGGTCACCTTGACGCTGCCGGTCTTGGCGATGCGGCCGATGTCGTTGCGCGCCAGGTCGATCAGCATCAGGTGCTCGGCGCGCTCCTTCGGGTCGGCGGAGAGTTCCGCTTCCAGCACCTTGTCCTGCTCCGGCGTCGCGCCGCGCGGTCGCGTGCCGGCCAGCGGGCGGATCGTCACTTTGTCGCCTTCGGGCGTGTGTTCCTGGCGCACCAGGATCTCGGGCGACGCCCCGACGATCTGGAAGTCGCCCATGTCGTAGAAGTACATGTACGGCGACGGGTTCAGCGAGCGCAGCGC
>JBGQEX010000201.1:0-7440 GCA_041496605.1 Piscinibacter sp. | reverse complement strand
GGCAATGCGAGCGCAACTGGTCGGCCACGTGGTGTTCCAGCGTCTCGAAGGACTTCGGCTGGTGCAGCGCTTCGGGCGACAGCCGGGTGAGCAGAATGAATGCAGGCATGCAACCCCCGCCTTGACAGCAACTCCTGATCGAACCATAGGCCGTCACGGCGACATGGCGTTGCGATTGCTCAATCGGCGTCGCCGGCAACTCCCTACGATCCCTTGGATGCGAGCACCTTGAGCCTGCGATGGTCCGGCACCTCCACGCGCTGCTGTGGGCCCTTGTGCTGTCGGCGGGGTGCGCCCACGCGACGGCGGGGCCGGAATCCGGCGAGCCGCTGAAGCTGCCGGCGCCCGAGCTCAAAGGTGAGTTGTCGGTCGAGCAGGCATTGCAGCAGCGCCGATCGAGACGCGAGTTCGCGGCTTCGCCCCTCAACTTGTCCGACGTGTCCCAGGTGCTGTGGGCGGCGCAGGGCGTGACGCACCCGAAGGGGTACCGCACGGCGCCTTCGGCCGGCGCGCTCGCGCCGCTCGAGGTCTACCTGGTGGCGGGCAGCGTCACCGACCTGCCTGCCGGCGTGTACCGGTACCAGGCCCAGGCGCACGCGCTGGTGGTGGTCCGCTCCGGCGAACTGCGCGCGCAGTTGGCAGCGGCGGCACTGGGGCAGGCGGCGATCCGCGAGGCGCCTGCGGTGCTGGTGATCGCGGCGGTCTACCAGCGAACGCTCAACCGTTACGGCAGCCGGGGCGAGCGCTACGTGCACATGGAAGCCGGCCACGCGGCGCAGAACGTCTATTTGCAGTGCACGGCGCGCGGCCTGGCGACCGTGCTCGTCGGTGCCTTCGACGACCTGAAAGTGCGCGACGCGCTAACGCTGCCGTCAGACCATGCCCCGCTGGCCTTGATGCCCTTCGGTCGCATGCGCTGACGTGCCGGCGACGCAAGTCATTCGTCGTCGCGCAGCGGCAAGCCGCGGTCTTGCGCCCATTCCTTGGCCTTGGCAATCGCGATGCGGATCGCCTTGCCTTCGTCCATGCCTTCGGCGAGCAGCGCGTTGGCGATCGCTATGGCCTTGTCCCGTGCGACGGCGCTCAGATGGCGCATCGAGGGCGGGAAGTAGTCGGCGTTCCAGGGCATGGTTCACGCTCGTGGCGGCACGGGTTCGGTAGGCTCGGCTGCCGATGGTCGCCGATGCAGGGGAATCCGGGACGCCGATCGGAGGCTTCGTTGAGCCTCGTCAACGGCCGCTGCAGCGGACTGCGGAACATAGTCGACGCATCACGAAAGCGAGGGCACGCCATGCAAAAGCAACTGACAGCCGGCGACCTGTGCACCCGCACGACCGTGGTCGCCACGAGATCCCTGGCCTTGAACGACGCCGCGCGGCTGATGCGCGAGCACCATGTCGGCTGCCTCGTCGTCGTCGACGACGCACCGGCCGGCCGTGTGCCGGTGGGCATGCTGACCGACCGCGACATCGTCACCGCCGTGGTGGCAAAAGACCTCGATCCTCGTACGCTGCGCGTCGAAGACGTGATGAGCAGCGAAGTGGTCACCGCGCGCGAACCCGACTCGGTGCTGGAGGTACTGGCGGCGATGCGCCGTGTCGGCGTGCGCCGGGTTCCCGTGACCAACGCGCAGGGTGTGCTGCAAGGCGTGCTGGCGCTGGACGATCTGTTCGAGATTGTCAGCGAGGAGATGGGGGCCCTGTCGCAGGCCCTGGCCCGCGCCCGCAAGCTCGAACCGCAACGCCGTCCGTAGCCCGGTCCGTGGGCGCCGCGACCCCGGGGGGTGCCGACGCGGGCAGGCAGGCTAGCGCCGCACCAACTGCGCCACCCGGCTCGTGGCCACCCCCGCCGCGGCGGTGCGCGTCTCCACCCCCAGCTTCGTGTAGACGTGCTCGAGGTGCTTCTTCACCGTTGCCGGGCTCGAGCCCAGGATGTCGCCGATGTCGCGGTTGGTCTTGCCCTTGACCACCCAGTACAGCACCTCGGCCTCGCGCAGCGTGAGCTTGAAGCTGCTCATCATCGCGTCGACGATGGCGGTGTCGGACACCTCGCGCATCACGATCAGCCAGTCTTCGTCGCTGGTGCGCTCCTGCAGCGTGAGCACGAGCTGGCGTGCGCCATTCACCAGCGTCAGCGGCGTGGGGATGCCGCCCTGCTCGGCCAGTGCGGCCTGCGCCTGCACCCAGGTCAGCAGTTGCGCCGGCACCTGCGGCGCCTCGGGCGGGCCGGCCAGGGCCTCGAAATAGTCGTGCAGCAGCTTGCGCGCGAGTGGCGTCTGCCAGACCAGGCGCGAGTCGCTGACGCGGATGGCGAGCGTCGCGTGGCCGAAGGCGTCGAGCGCGTTGCGGGCCTGGCGCGCCTGCCGCGCGCCCTGCATGTGCACGGCAATGCGCGCCAGCACTTCGCGTGCGCGGATCGGCTTGGTGACGTAGTCGACGCCGCCGGCCTGGAACGCGGCCACCACATGCTCGGTGTCGGTGAGCCCGGTCATGAAGACGATGGGGATGTGCGCCGTCTCGGGCTGGGCCTTCAGGCGCCGCGCCACCTCGAAGCCGTCCATGCCCGGCATCACCGCGTCGAGCAGCACGATGTCGGGCAGGGCCTGCGCTGCACGTAGCAAGGCGCTCTCGCCGTTGGTCGCCACCAGCACGGTGTAGCCGGATTCGTCGAGCGCGTCGTGCAGCACCGACAGGTTGTCGGGCACGTCGTCGACGATCAGCACCACGTCGGCCGTGCTGCGGTCGAGCTCGGGGGGGCCGGTGGTCGCCGGTTCACTCAACGCTGCGTGCATCGCGTGCCTTTCTGAGAACGCCGGTCATGGCGTCGAGCTGGAACTGGCGCGCAAGGCGGCGCAGGTGCGCCACGAACGCGGCACAGGCGGGGGTCTCGGCCTCGATCTCGTCGAGCAGCTTGACGATGCCGCGGAAGTAGCCGAGCTTGATCATCTCGTCGAGCGCACGCAGGCGAGCCTCGGCGGGGACGACGAAACCAGCGTCGACGCTGGGCAGCGCCGGGCCCGCCACCGGCTCGGCTGGCGGCAGCGGCGCGTGCATCCACTCCAGCGCCACCGCGCGGCCCAGCCAGTCGAGCAGTTCGGCCTTGCGCACCGGCTTCAACACGAAGTCGGCCGGGGTGATGCCGGCGTCGTTGTCCAGGCCCCGGTCGAACGCGTTGGCCGAAACGATGGCGACCGGCGCCTGGCTCAAGCCGTCGCGGCGCAGGCGCCGGATCGTCTCCCAGCCGTCGATGCCGGGCATCGCCAGATCCATCAGGATGGCGTCGGGACGGCACTCGCGCAGCAGCGCCAGGCATTCGTGGCCGGTGGCGGCGCAACGCACGTCGAAACCCAGCGGCGTGAGCACGTTGACCAGCAGGTCGCGGTCGACCTCTTCGTTGTCGACCACCAGCACGCAGCGGCGCTCTCCGGTGTAGCCGATGCGTGCCACGCGCGGCAGCTCGCGCTCGGCCACCGCGGCTCGCACCTCGGGCAGGAACAGGCGGATGCGAAAAAGGCTGCCCTGGCCCGGCGCGCTCTTCACCGTCATTTCGCCGCCCATCAGGTCGGTGAGCATCTTGCTGATCGTGAGGCCGAGGCCCGTGCCACCACTGGCCGCGCTGCTCACCGCCGAGCCGCGCGCGAAGGGCTCGAACACCTGCTCGATCTCGTCCGGCGCAATGCCGGGGCCGGTGTCTTCGATCTCGAACAGCGCCATCTCACGCGCATAGCTGACGCGAAACACCACCTGACCCTGGCTGGTGAACTTGACCGCGTTGCCGAGCACGTTGATGAGGATCTGGCGCATGCGCTTTTCGTCCGTGCGCACGACCTCGGGAATCAGCTCGCCGCTCTCGTGCCGGAACCCGAGGCCCTTGCCCGCCGCCTGCAGCTCGAACATGCGCACGATCTGCTGCATGCATTCGCGAAAGCGCATCGGCTTCACATCGAGCGTGAGCTTGCCGCCCTCGATGCGCGCGATGTCGAGCGTGCCCTCGATCAGCGACAGCAGGTGGTCGCCGCCGCGGCGGATCACGCTCACCGCTTGCTTGCGGTGCGGCGGGATGGTCTCGTCTTCGTCGAGCAGTTGGGCGTAGCCGATGATGCTGTTGAGCGGCGTGCGCAGCTCGTGGCTGATGGCCGAGATGTAGCGGCTCTTGGCCTGGTTGGCGAGGTCGGCGCTGCGCTTGGCCTGCTGCAGCGCCTCGTCGGTGCGGCGGTGCGACTCGATCTCGTTCATCAGCGCGTGCGTCTGGCGGTTGCTTTCCTCTTGCGCGACCTGCCGGCTCTTGTGCGTGAGCACCAGCCACCAGGTGACGATGGCCGTCACCACCACCAGGGCGGCAAACACCTTCATGAAACCCATGCCGACGCTTTGCGCAATGGCTTCGTGCATGCCGTCGGCGTTGTCGACGAGCTGGTGCAGCTCATGCTGGTAGATCAAGTAGAACACCATGCCCAGCAGTGGCACCAGCACGGCCATCAGCAGCAGGTAGCGCCCGAGTTCGCTGTCCAGTCGCGTCCACACCGCGCGCGGCAGCACCGAGCGCGCGGCAGCCTGCCACTGCGCCGACCAGCTCGCCTCGGGTTTGCACATGTCGTTGCAGCGCGCGTCGAGCGAGCAGCACAGCGAACAGATGTGGCCGAGGTAGGCCGGGCAATAGGCCATGTCGTCGGCCTCGTATTCGCGTTCGCAGATGCTGCAATGCTGCAGCCCGGTGAACAGGCCGGCGCGCGGCTGCGGCTGCCGCGCCAGGTAGTACTTGCCTTTGGTGTACCAGGCGATCAAGGGCGCCGCCACGAAGGCGGTGACGAGTGCGATCAAGGCCGAGAAGGCCTGCGCCATCGCGCCGAAGAATCCCAGGTAGGCCGCGATCGACAACGCCGACGCGAGCCCCATCGCGCCGACGCCCACCGGGTTGATATCGTACAGATGCGCGCGCTTGAACTCGATGCCCTTGGGCGACAGCCCGAGCGGCTTGTTGATCACCAGGTCGGCCACCACCGCCATCATCCAGCTGATGGCGATGTTGGAATACAGCCCCAGCACCTTGCCCAGCGCCTGGAACACGTTGAGCTCCATCAGCATCAACGCGATCAGCGTGTTGAACACCACCCACACCACGCGTCCCGGGTGGCTGTGGGTGAGCCGCGCGAAGAAGTTCGACCACGCGAGCGAGCCGGCATAGGCGTTGGTGACGTTGATCTTCAGCTGCGAGATCACCACCAGCAGCGCGGTCGCCGCGATGGCCCAGCTCTGGCGCGGGAACACATACTCGTACGCTGCGAGGTACATCTGGTTCGGGTCGACCGCGCGTTCCACCGGCACCGCATGGCTGATCGCCAGATAGGCGAGCAAGGCGCCGCCGAGCATCTTCATGACGCCCGGCACCACCCAGCCCGGCCCGCCGATCAGCACGCCGGCCCACCAGCGGCCCCTGTTCTTGGCCGTGCGCTCGGGCATGAAGCGCAGGTAGTCGACCTGTTCGCCCATCTGCGTGATGAGTGCGATGCCCACCGTCATGGCCGCGCCGAACAGCTGCAACTTGAACTGCGCACCGTTGCCGTCGGCGCCGCCGTAGTGCACCAGCTCGCCGAGCACGCCCGGGTTCTTCTGGAACACGAACACATAGGGCACCACCAGCAGCACCAGCCACAGCGGCTGCGTCCAGACCTGCAGGCGGCTGATGATGGTCACGCCGTGGGTGACGAGCGGGATGACCACCAGCGCGCAGACCAGGTAGCCCCAGGCCGGCGGGATGTCGAACGCGAGCTCGAGCGCGTAGGCCATGATGGCCGCCTCGAGCGCGAAGAAGATGAACGTGAACGACGCGTAGATCAGCGAAGTGACGGTGGAGCCGATGTAGCCGAAGCCGGCGCCACGCGTCAGCAGGTCCATGTCGACGCCGTGGCGCGCGGCATAGCGGCTGATCGGCCAGCCGGCGAGGAAGATGAGCAGCCCGGTGGCGAGGATGGCCCAGAACGCATTGACGAAACCGTACTCGACCAGCAGCGTGGCGCCCACCGCTTCGAGCACCAGGAACGAGGCCGCGCCGAACGCGGTGTTGGCCACGCGCAGCTCCGACCACTTGCGAAAGCTGTGCGGCGTGAAGCGCAGCGCATAGTCTTCCATCGTCTCGCGCGCGACCCAGCTGTTGTAGTCGCGACGCACCTTGATGACGCGCTGCACCGCTGCGGTGCGGCTTGTGCTCACCACGGCGGGCCCGAGGGGCGGATTCGCTGCACTGGAGGCTTGGCCGGGGCTCATAGGCATTTTCGGCGCAAGGCCCATGCCAGTGCACGACCTCCGAGGCCGCGATGGCTTGCCCTAAGATGTGGCACACCTCGTGCTTCCGAGCACCACCATGGAACTGACGCCCCGCGAGAAAGACAAGCTGCTGATCTTCACCGCGGCCCTGCTCGCCGAGCGCCGTCGTGCCCGCGGGCTCAAGCTCAACTACCCCGAGGCCGTGGCCCTGATCAGTGCCGCCATCATGGAAGGCGCGCGCGACGGCAAGAGCGTGGCCGAGCTGATGAGCGACGGCAAGACCGTGCTGACACGCGCGGACGTGATGGACGGCGTGGCCGAGATGATCCCGGAGATCCAGATGGAGGCCACCTTCCCCGATGGCACGAAGCTGGTGACGGTGCATCAGCCGATCGCTTGACGACCCTCTTACCCCCGATCAGGAGAATCGCTTGAACACACTTCGCTCGTTGCTGCCCCGCACCGCCTGCGCCGTGGCGCTGGCCGTTCCCTTGGTCTGCCTGGCCCACACGGGCACCGACGGCGGCGGCCATCACACCGCCCTGGCGGCGTGGATGGCGGGCTTCGTCCACCCGTTCACGGGCCTGGACCACTTGGCCGCGATGGTGGCGCTGGGCGTGTGGAGTGCGTTGACGACGCGCCGCGTGTGGATCGCGCCGCTCGCCTTCGCGCTGTCGCTGATGGTCGGTGCAGTGCTCGGTGCGCTCGGCCTCTCGCTGCCGGCAGTCGAGCCGATGATCGCCGCATCGTTGCTGGTGTTGGGCTTGCTGGTCGCGAGCCGCGCAACCTTGCCAGCGCTGGTGGGCATCGCTGGGGCCTCCGTATTTGCCATGTTCCACGGCATCGCCCACGGGCGCGAGCTCGCCGGGCCGGCCCAGGCCTATGCGATCGTCGGCATGGTGGGCGCAACGGCGCTGTTGCATGCGTTGGGTGTCGGCCTCGGTGTTGCGGTGCGCGATCGCAAGCTGCGGCTGCTGCCGCGCGTGGCCGGCGTGTCGGTGGCGCTGTTCGGCGCGGCTTTGCTGGGTTCGCTCGCATGATCCCCGGCGAGCTGCTGACCGACGGCCCCGACATCGACATCAACCCGGGCCGCCGCACGCTCACCGTCGTGGTGGAAAACAGCGGCGACCGGCCGATCCAGGTCGGGTCGCACTATCACTTTGCCGAGACCAACGGT
>JBGQEX010000200.1:0-7470 GCA_041496605.1 Piscinibacter sp. | reverse complement strand
TCGCCCGTCTTCAGCGCGAGCTCGGTCAGGTTCGCCAGGATGAGCCCGCGCGTGCTGACAAGACCATGCCGGTCGCACAGGGCGAGCCCCTCCTTCAAATGCACGGCCGCCGATGCATGCTCGCCCCGGTCGACCTGCAGCGCGCCGAGGTTGTTCAGGCACAGCGCCTCGCCGGCGGCGTCGGCCACGCAGCGGTGTTGCACCAGCGATTGCATCGACATGCGCAACGCCTCTTCGTAGTGGCCCATCGCCTTCTCGACCAGTGCCAGGTTGTCCAGCATCGCAGCGGCGTTGCGCGGGTCGATGTTCGCCGGTGACTGCTGCAAGGCCTGCGTGTAGTAGCGCCTGGCATCGGCATGCTGGCCGAGCCTCAGGCAACACGCGCCGAGGACCCTGAAACACTGCAGGCGCGTGTCATGGTCGCGCGTCGTGTGCGACGCAGCCAGCGCGCGCGCGGCGGTCGCTTCGGCATCGCCGTAGCGATCCAGCCGGTACTCGAGATGCGCTACTGCGCTCGAGAGCAGCGGCTCGAACCGCGAGTCCGCACCGGCCGGCCGGGACTCGATGGCGTCGCGCAACAAGGACAGGCATTCTTCGAATCGACCGCGGTGGTCGCAGAAATGGAGCAGGGTCAGCGTGCTTCTCGTCAGCGCCTCGGTCTGCTCGTTGGCGACAGACCAGCGCCAGGCTGCCCGGCAGTTCTCGAACTCGGCGTCGATCTGCCGCAAGGCCTCGCGATCGCCGCTCTCGACCGCGCTGCGAAGCTGGGCCAGCAGGCGATGAAAGTAGTGCGCATGCGCGTTTTCCGTCGATGCACGGGCGTCGCCGTTGCCGAGGCGAGCCGCGGCCAGCTGCTGGACCAGCGGGTGCAGGAAGGTGCGTGTCCCATCCTTGCGCAACAGCGACTTGTCCGCGAGCGCGCCCAGCACCGGCAGCGACGCGGCGGTGACGGCGCGTGCCGCCTCGGCCGAGAAGCCGCCGCGAAAGACCGACAGCCGCGACAGTGCGTCGCGCTCGATCGCCGTCAGCAGCCGCCACGACTGGTCGAACACGAGCTCGATGCTTGCGTGCCGAGCCGGGTGGGTGGGATCGACAGCGCGCAGCAGCTCGGTCCCTTGGCGTAGCTCGGCAGCGATCGCTTCGCAGGACAGCACGCGCGTCCATGCCGCCGCGAGTTCCAGCGCCAGCGGCAAGCCCTCGACCAGCCGGCAGATGTTGACGATGGCCTGCGCCTCCGCTGCCGGGATCAATGCGGGCTCGACGCGCCGGGCCGCCTTGACGAACAGGCGCGCCGCGTCGAACGCCTCGACGCGATCCTGATCCTCCATCTCGGGGCAAGGCAGCCCTTCGACCGGCAACGACCACTCCGCCGCGACGGCCAGGCGCACGCCTGACGTCACGATGATCCTCAGCCGAGCGCAGGTTTGCAGCAGCTTGTCCAGGATCGATGTATCGGCCGCGAGCTGCTCGAAGTTGTCCAGAGCGAGCAGCATGTGCCGATCGCGCAGGAACTCGATCACTTGATCCAGGGGCTCGGCGCTGCCGGCCAGGCCGACGCCGAGCTCACGCGCCAACCGGCCGCCGAATTCGCCAGCCAAGGCGACGTCTTCGAGCGGGACGAACGCCCCGCCGTCCGAATACCCCGACGCGAGATCCTGCATCGCGCGTCGCGCCAGCCGGGTCTTGCCTACACCACCCGGTCCGATGAGGCACAACAACCTGCAGTCGTCTTGCGCCAAGAGGGCGGCAATCCGGCGCAGTTCGACCGAGCGGCCGACGAAGCCGTCATCGGGCGTGGCCTGTGCCGTCGACGCCGGCGGTGCAGGAGGCCCGGTTGCGGTGAGCAGGGAATCGTGCAGCGCCTTCAGTTCGGCGCCCGGCGCGAGCCCGAGGTCCTGCGCCAGCCGTTCGACGAATTCGCGGTACGCGCGGCGTGCGCCGGCACTCCGCCCGCTGTGCGCAAGCCATTGCATGTGCGCGCGCAACGCGGCTTCATCGAGCGGGTCCGCGTCGAGCAGGCGATCGCGCTCGAAGTTCAACCAACTGGCCCACGCTTCGCTCTGGTCATCCTCGAAACCGGCGAGCAGCTCGCCGCTGCGCAATGGCAGGGCGTCGGCAATGCGGTGTTCGCGCAGCGCCGACTCGAAATCGAACACGTCGGTCTCGGCTTGGAGGCGAACGGCGTTTCCCTGCAGGTCGATCTGGCTCGCCCACGGCAAGGACTGCAGGCGAAACAGGGTCTTGCGAAGGTTCGAGTAGGCGAGTTTGTCGGCCTGCTCGGGCCAGAGCATCGCTGCCAGCTCCGCCCGCCCGACCCACGAGCGCTTCAGCGCCAGTAGCACAAGCACCTGGTTGCGCCGCTCGAAAGGCAGTGCGAACGACGCACCGCCGTAATCGATCGTCGGCGAGCCAAACAGATGCAAGCGGACCGTCATCTCCGTGCCTCTCGGATGGATGAACATGCACAAGTCCAATTCTGCTCGCACGACTCGCGTCGTGAGTCTCGTGCACTCGGCGCGGCTCAACGGCCACGATTCCTACGTCTACTCGAAGGACGTGCTCGAGCGTCTGCCAGCCCAGCCGGCCGGTCGCATCGGCGAGCTGATGCCGCATCGCTGGAGGGGCCTGCCACCCGGCTGCATCACCAACGTGACAAGGCCTGGATCAGCTCCGCCTTGACGCCTGCGTTGGCGAAGCTCGCGTCGATTGAATTGCGCGCCAGCGCGCGCAGGTCGTCGTCCGACCACCCGAAAGCCTGGCTGCATAACGCGTACTCGCCCTCCAGGCTGGCGCCCAACAACACCGGGTCATCGGTATTGATGGACACGACGACACCGGCGCGTCGGAGTCGGTCGATCGGATGGTCCTCGATCGAGGCGTAAACGCCCAGTGTGAGGTTGGAGGTCGGGCAGATGCCCAGGGGAATCTGTCGATCGACCAACAGGGCGACCAGGGCGGAGTCTTCGATCGCTCGTACACCGTGGTCGATGCGATCGGCACCCAGCAACTCGATGGCGTCTCGCACGCCCTCGGGGCCGCTCGACTCGCCTGCATGCACGGTGCGGCGCAAGCCCGCCGCGCCCGCGCGTCGGAATGCGTCAGCGAACCGCGGGCCGGTGCGGCCGGCAGCGGCCTCGTTGCCGTCGATCGACAGTGCCACGACGCGCGGATGCCGCAGAGCGACCAACGAGTCGACCAGCTCTGCCGCAGCGTCCGACGATTGAGTGCGCAGCAGGCTGACGCACAGGCCGACCGACGGCAGACCATCTTGCTCTGCGGCGGCGAAGCCGGCATCGATGGCGTCGATCATGTCGGGCAGGCGGCCGTGCCACGCCGTCCAGTGGGTCGGGTTGACGATCACGTCGGCGTAGCCTGCACCACTGTCAGAGAGCCGCTTGCAGAAGCCGTAGCTCAGTTCGGCAAGGCGCTCGCGCGTCGAGGCCAACCCGCAAGCCCAATCGAGGAAATGCAGAAAGTCGGCCAGGCCTTCGAACTGCAGCAGACGCTCGCGAGGCCTGGGCATGGGCACGCGCGCTTGCGCTGCCCATTGTTCGAGAACACTCGGTTCAAAGCAGCCTTCGAGATGAGCATGAACCTCCGCCTTCGGCAAGGAACGCAGTCTGTCGATGTGAGGGGTCCGCGCGTTGGGCAGCATTGAGATACTCGGTTGTGGGACGCTGCGCCGTCTCGGCGCCGCTCACCAGTCTCTCGCAAAGGCACTTCAACGTCATACGTCGGCGCGCATAACCAATATGGGTTCCGCCGCGCGACCGGTAATGCCGTCGGCCTGGCGATGCAGCACTCACTCGACCGGGAACTGGCATGCCACCGGGATCAACTGTCAAGACGGGTTCGCGAGACGCTTGTAGCTCGGGTTCAAGTCCGATGCATGAGTCTGAAGAGCGCGTCGGCAGACAGCGGGCCTTCAAGGCGCCCTTCTCAGCGAAGGCCGACCTGGCCGCAAGGCCTGCAGGTCCAGCCCCTGGGCGACCAGCGCCGGCGGAACGGGTTGATCGAGCACCAGCGCTGCACTCAGCATGCCGAAGGCCGGGCTGCTCTGAATGCCGTAGCCGCCCAGGGCTGCCGCCCAGAAGAATCCGGGTGCGGCCGGGTCGAAGCCGCACACCGGCTCGCCGTCGGCCACGAAGCAGCGCAGGCCGGCCCAGGTCGTCTTGGGGCGGCGGATCGTCAGCGTCGTGGCGGCTTCGATGTTGTGGATGCCGATCGCCACGTCCAGCTCTTCGGCCACGACGTCGTGCGGCGGCACCGGGTCGGCATTGGCGGGCGAACCGAGCAGCAGCCCGGCATCCGGCTTGAAATACCAGTTCTCGTCGATGTCGATGACCGCGGGCCAGGCTTCGGTCGACAGGCCTGCGGGCGGCTGGAACAGAAAGGCCGAGCGCCGCCGGGGCTCGATGCCGATCAGTGGCGCGCCGGCCAAGGCCGCCACCTCGTCGACCCAGGCCCCTGCGGCGTTCACGACGCACGATGCCGTGAACCGGCGGCCGTCGGCCGTCGTGATGGACCACAGTGCGCCCTCGCGAGCCAGCGCCGAGACGCCGGCATTCGGCACGAACCGTGCACCCCGCGAGCGGGCGCCACGCAGGAATCCCTGCAGCAGTGCATCGACGTCGATATCGAACGCTCCCGGGTCATGCACCGCCACGGCGGACGCGCCGGGGCGCAGCACGGGGACCCGAGAGCGCGCGGCCTCGCCGTCCAGCAACTCGGCCGCCGAGCCTTCGGAGCTCAGCGTGCTGTAGAGCGACAGCACCTTGTCGCGTCGCGCTTCGCCGCCCACCAGCAAGGTGCCGCGTGGCTTCAGCAGAGGGGTGGCTGTGAAGCTCGCCGGCGGTGCATCGAAGAAGGCGCGGCTTGCGCGCGTGAGCGCACGCACGGCGGGGGGGCCGTAGGCCTCGGTGAACAGCGCGGCGGATCGTCCGGTGGAGTGGTAGCCGGCGGCCGACTCGCCTTCCAGCAGCAGCACGCGGCGCTGCGCCGAGGCGAAGTACGCGGTCGATGCGCCGACGATGCCGGCGCCGATGACGGCGATGTCGAATGAATCCGACGGGACGTTCACGTCGATAAGGTTGCCGGTCGCGGATCCGCCAGTCTACGTCGCGGTCATGGGCCAGGCGCTGCAGTCGCTGCCTGGACCGTTGGTGCCTTACCATGTTGCGGCGACGGCACCAAGGAGATGAGATGGCCTTCGACGAAGCCTTAGCCATGCGAATCCGGCCACTGCTCGCGAAGACCCGCGGCGTTGTCGAGAAGAAGATGTTCGGAGGACTTGCCTTCCTGATCAACGGCAACATGAGCGTCGGCATTCGCGGCGCGGAGCTCATTGTTCGCATCGACCCCGCGGGGACCGACGAGGCTTTGACGGAGGTCGGCGTTCGCATCTTCGACATCACGGGGCGCCCGATGAAGGGTTGGCTCCTCGTGTCTGCGGAAGCGGTGAGCCAGGCGCAAGCTCTTGCGCAATGGGTTCATCGAGGCGTCTCGTATGCGACGTCGCTGCCCGCCAAGTAGCCGGCTCGCGAAACCGGTCAATGTCTCAAGCTGCTCATGCCCAGGAACATCGAACTCGAGAAGCCGGGTCGAGGTCCTGATGAAAACGGAATACCGCGCCCAGGACATCGCCCATGCCGCCGTCGCGGTACTGGCGCTTGCTGGTCTGTTTGCCATTCTCCGGGCGCCTGCGGTGACGACGGCGACTTTCCTGCAGTCGCGCATGCTGGGCATGCACCTGGCGCTCGACCCGGGCTTCCCGTCATCGTCACCTCAGGCGCCGTCACCGACGAATTGCGGGCCAAGCTGCGCGCGTGCGGGTGCACGGAAGTCGTTGAAAAGCAGAACACCGTGGAAGACCTGGCCCCGACGCTGGCGCGTGTGCTGTCGAAAAGGCAGCGCGTGCAAGCGTAGTCGGCACCGCTTAAGTCGGCGAGCTTGTTGACTTGCTCAGCCCAGATGGGGAGGAAGTCGACCTCGAACAAAGCGCTTGCCATGTTCCACCCCAGGTTTCTATACTAAGCCAAATGGCTAACCAATATGCTCACCTGTCGGAAGTGTTCTACGCCCTGGCTGATCCCACACGCCGCGCGATCGTGGGCGTACTTGGACGGGGACCGGCGTCGGTGTCGGCGCTGGCCGCGCCCTTTGCGATGGCGCTGCCGTCCTTCATGAAGCACCTTTCCGTGCTGGAGCGCAGCGGCGTGATCCGCTCGAACAAAGTCGGGCGAGTACGGACCTGCGAACTCAGGCCAAAGACGCTCTCGCGTGCAGAGCAGTGGATGGCCGAGCAGCGTGCTATGTGGGAAGCGCGAACCGACCGCATGTCGGCCTTTGTCGAAAGGCTTCACCAGGAGGACTTGTCCCGTGACAAACCAGACCATCGTCAACGTTGATCAACAAGATCTCGTCATCTCGCGTCTCGTCCGCGCTCCGCGGGCCACCTTGTGGAAGGCGTGGACCGACCCCAAGCTCCTGAAGGAATGGTGGTGCCCCAAGCCGTGGACCACAGAGGTGCGAGCATTTGACCTCCGCCCGGGTGGGGCGTTTTACACCTTCATGCGGGGTCCCGACGGGGGCACCAGCGACAACCCAGGTTGCTTCCTCGAGGTCATCCCGCAGGCCCGGATCGTGTTCACGTCGCTACTGACCGAGGGGTGGCGACCCGCCACCCCCTGGCTCGCTTTCACCGCCGTCATTTCGATGGCCGACGAGGGCGTTGGCACGCGCTACGTTGCCACCGTGATGCACCCGGACAAAGCGACGCGAGACCGCCATGAAGAGTTGGGGTTCTTCCAAGGCTGGAATACCTGCATCGACCAGCTCGAGGCGTTCGCTCAGCAGTCTCACTGACTACCGACTCGAGCACACTGCGCACTCGGAGTGCTGCTGCGCGATGGCGTGCGCGATGGCGGGTCACGCTGCCCCGCTAGCCATGTGCTTGGCACCTGCCAACGCCAGCGCCAGTCTTGCGCCCACCTCGGCGTTGTGTTTCACGAGCGCGATGTTGGTCGCGAGGCTGCGTCCACCGGTCAACGCCTTGATGCGAGCCAGCAGAAAGGGCGTCACGTCCTTGCCGGTGATTCCTTGCGCCGTGGCCTCGTCGAGCGCCTGCTGAGTCAGCGCGTCGATCTCTTCGCGCCGCATGGCCGCCGCTTCCGGTACCGGCGTGCTCAAGACCACGCCGCCCGCGAGGCCCAAGTCCCACTTGGTGCGGATGAAGCGTGCCTGCGCCGCAGGGTCGTCCAGCCGGAAGTCCGCGCGAAAGCCGCTGTCGCGGGTGTAGAACGCCGCGAAGTTGTCCTGCTCGCAGCTGAGCACCGGCACGCCGTGCGTTTCCAAGTATTCCAGCGTGAGCCCGATGTCCAGGATGGACTTCGCTCCGGCACACACCACCACCACCGAAGTCTTCGCCAGTTCCTGCAGGTCGGCCGAGATGTCGAAGCTCTGCGGCGCACC
>JBGQEX010000199.1:0-7493 GCA_041496605.1 Piscinibacter sp. | reverse complement strand
CTACCTCGAGGAAGTCAACGCGGGCAATGCCAACACCTCGAACTGGCTGCAAGGCGGCGGCATCAACCAGGACGGCGAGATCCACGCCGTCAACAGCTTCGAGGCCTCGTCCTGCGGCACCGGCGCCTGCGCGGTCAAGGACGGCCTGAACCACGCCGCGGCGATCTGGAACCCCGAAGGCGACATGGGCGACATGGAGATCTGGGAGATGGCCGAGCCGCTGCTCTACCTGGGCCGCAACGTGAAGGCCAATTCCGGCGGCTACGGCAAGTACCGCGGCGGCTGCGGCTTCGAGACGCTGCGCATGGTCTGGAAGGCGCAGGACTGGACCATGTTCTTCATGGGCAACGGCTACATGAACAGCGACTGGGGCCTGATGGGCGGGTACCCGGCGGCCACCGGCTACCGCTTCGAGGCGCACAAGACCGGGCTGAAGGAACGCATCGCGCTCGGCGACAGCCTGCCGCTGGGGGCCGATGCCAACCCGGACCTGCCCGACTACGAGAACCACCTGAACGCCGGGGCCGTGGTAAAGCGCGACCAGCAGTGTATGACCACCGAGGACTGCTACGAGAACTACGACCTCTACCTGAACTACCTGCGCGGCGGCCCGGGCTTCGGCGACCCGCTGGACCGCGAGGTCGATGCGATCGCCAAGGATCTCAACAACGCGATGCTGCTGCCCGAGTACGCGCAGAAGGTCTATGGCGCGGTGGCCACGAAGGACGCCAACGGCGTGTGGACCATCGACGCCAAGCAGACCGTGCTGCAGCGCCTGGAGATCCGCCGCCAACGTCTGGAGCGCTCGATCCCGACGCGCGAGTGGATGAAGGAAGAGCGCGAGCGCGTCCTCACCAAGAACGCGTCGCCGCAGGTGCAGCACATGTTCGCGACGAGCTTCGGCCTGTCGGCGAAGTTCGAGCAGCAGTTCCGCGACTTCTGGCACCTGCCCGAGTCGTGGACGCTGACCGAAGCGGAGCTGAGCGGGCCCAACTACGGCTCGAAGTTCCGCATGGACCTGTCGAAGATGCCCGACGTGAAAACCGTCGTGCTGGTCGAGGAATGAACCGCGCAATCATCAAGGAGACTACAAATGTCCACCTACACCCGTGAGCAAATCAAGAACCTGGTCGACGGCAAGCTCGACTGGGACACCACCCTGCGCATGCTGTCTCGTCCCAAGGACCCCGAGCGCTTCGAGCTGTACCTCGCCGCGCTGCAGAAGAAGCTCGGCTGGAGCGACCGCATCGTGCTGCCGCTGGGCCCGCACCTGCACATCGTGCAGCAGGCCAAGACCAGCAAGTGGGTCACGCAGTGCGACTGCGGCCATGTGTTCTGCGACTGGCGCGAGAATTGGAAGTTGCACGCCCACATCTACGTTCGCGAAGACGAGGAGGCGATGACCGAGGTCTACCCGAAGCTGATGGCGCCGGACACGAACTGGCAGGTCTACCGCGAGTACTACTGCCCGCAGTGCGGCGCGATGCATGACATCGAGGCGCCCACCCCGTGGTACCCGGTGATCCACGACTTCGAGCCGGACATCGACGCCTTCTACAAGGAGTGGGTGAAGCTGCCGCTGCCTGAGCGGGTGAACTGACGCGCCGACGCCTCTGCGAGCCCGCCCGCGGCACCCCGCCGCGGGCGGGCATTCTCGCTATCATTGCCCTAGACAAGCCGGATCACACGGCAAGCTGGAGACAGGCATGGCATCAGGCGCCAAGCAGATGTTCTCGAACCCGGGCGAAGAGCCGGCGGTGACGGCGGCGTGGGAGTCGTTCCTCAACGGCGACGAACTGCCGGCCGACGCGCTGCGCGCGCTGATCGACTCCTCTTGGCAGCGCTGCCAGGACGCGCAGGTCGACCCGCATGCGCGCAGCGGACCGCAGCCGGTGTCCGACCAGGACCTGTACCTGCTGCGCGAGCGCCAGCGTGAACTGCTCGAAGCGAGCGCGCCGGTCATGGCCTGCGCACGCGACTTCCTATCCGAAACCGGCACCTTGATGGCGCTGGCTGACGCGAACTGCACGATCCTCACGACCGAGGGCGACATGCCGGCCATCGGTTCGGCCGAAACGATCCGCCTGGTGCCGGGCGTCGCGTGGAGCGAGGCGCTGTGCGGCACCAATGCCATCGGCACCGCGCTCGCCGTCGGCCAACCGGTGCAGATCCACAGCGCCGAGCACTACTGCGAAGGCATCAAACGCTGGACCTGCTCGGCCACCGTGGTGCGGCATCCGCTCGATGGCGAGATCGTCGGGGTGCTCGACGTGTCGGGCCTGTCGCAGACCTACAGCCGGCAGACGCTGGCGCTGGTGGTCACCACGGCCAGCCGCATCGAGAACCGCTTGGCGATGGGCGAAATGGAGCGCCGCTATCGCCTGCTCGACCACGCGCTGAACCGATTGGCGGTGGCCGGCCAGGACGGCATCGTCTTGTTCGATCGGCGCGGCTGTCCGATCAAGGCGAACGAGCACGCGCAGCTGGCGATCGCGGCCGCGGGCGGCGAGATCGACTTGGGCGCCGCGCGGCGCCTGCCCGAGCTTGCGGCGTCCCGGCTCGGCCGTGGGCGTGCGGTGTTGCCGGCCTGGATCAAGCCCGAATGGCTGGAGCCGTTGATCGTCAAGGGCGAGCAGCTCGGCACCTTGCTGGTGGTGCCGGCGTCGCGCGGGCGTGTTGCAACCGTGCGCGCCCCCGTGGCAACCGAGGCAGTGCGTGACGACGCGTTCTCCAGCCTCATCACCGGCGACCCCGCGCTGCTGGACGTCATCGCCAAGGCGCGCCAGCTGGCGCGTTCGAAGGCGCCGGTGCTGCTGCAGGGCGAGACCGGTGCCGGCAAGGAGGAGTTCGCGCGCGGCATCCACGGCTCGAGTGCCGGGCCTTATGTGGCGCTGAATTGCGGCGGCCTGTCGCGTGAACTGCTGGCCAGCGAACTGTTCGGCTATGCCGACGGCGCCTTCACCGGCGCGCGCAAGGGCGGCATGGTCGGCAAGATCGAGGCTGCCCATGGCGGCACGCTGTTCCTCGATGAAATCGGCGAAATGCCGGCGGACATGCAGCCGCACCTGCTGCGCGTGCTGGAGCAGGGTGAGATCTACCGGCTGGGCGAGAACACGCCGCGCCGCGTCAGCTTCCGGCTGATTGCCGCGACCCACAGGGACCTGCGCAAGGAGATCGCCGCGGGCCGCTTCCGCATGGACCTGTACTACCGCATCGCGGTGACGAGTCTGCGTATTCCGCCGCTGCGCGAGCGCGCGGGTGACATCGCGCGGCTGGCACGGCATTTCCTCGATCGTTTCCGCAGCGAGCAGGGCCTGGCGCCGGGCACGATCGACGACGACGCGCTGCGCACGCTGCAGGCCTACACATGGCCCGGCAACGTGCGCGAGCTGCGCAACCTCATCGAAGGCGCGGTGCTGCTGTCCGAAGGGCCGGCGCTGACACGTGACGCGCTGCCGCGTGAATTGCTGGAGGCCGTCGTGGCCGCCGGCGACGCACCGGTGGACGCGGCAGCCAACGGGGTGTGCAGCATGGCCGAGGGCGAGGAGTCCCTGATCCGCCGCGCGATCAGTGCCAGCGGCGGCAACCTGACGCTCGCCGCACGCCAGCTGCACATCGCCAAGAGCACGCTGTACGTGAAGATGCAGCGCTACGGCCTGTCTCGCGACGCGGGGCAACGCTAGCCCTCAGCGCGTCTTCGCGCGTTCAGCGGCCTGGTAGTTGCTGAAATGCCCTTCGCGCGCGGCCTGCCGGCGCGCGCTCGCGACGATGCCGGCGCTCTTGCCTTGCGGCGCCGTGAGGCTCACGCCGCGCTGAAGCTGCGTGCTGCCGCAGTGCGGGCAGACGGGCGGGGTGCTGCTGCGAATCAGCAGTTCGAAAGCGGCCTGGCAGGCGCTGCAGTGGTAGTCGTACAGAGGCATGGTCGTTCACACCGGCCGGTTCTCGTTCGGGTTGCGCACCGGGCCCATCAGCTCCAGGCCTTCGGCGTAGGTGATCATGTCGAAGGTGATGTCGAACTTGAGCGCCGCGTCGGCCACGGCGTCGAGCTTGGCGGCGGTGTCGAGCTTCTTGAGGTCGTTCTTCTCGAGGTACAGCAGTTCGAGCAGTTCGTTGTAGACCGTGGCCTCGTCGATCGGCAGCACGTAGAACATCGCGCCCTTGTACGGCACCTGGTACTTGCGGGCGAGGTCGATGTTGTTGCAAAAGAGAAAGTACTTGCCGCCGGCGTGGATGGAGTCGCCCAGCACCTCGGCCACGTCCTTCAGGTGTTCGAAGCTCAGCAGGTAGCCGGCGAAGAAGGGCAGGGTCTTCTCGCCCGCGGTCGCCACCGCCAACACCTGGTCGCAGCTCAGTTCCGGCGGGCGCGCCTCGTCGGCCAGCTTCGGCGCGAAGCGCAGGGCCAGTTCGCCGCGAAAGCCGAAGCGGCCGGGCTTGTGCGTCGGCGCCTTGAGCACCGCGTTGAGCATGCGGCCTTCCTTTTCCAGGCGGGCGAACGCGGTGCTCTCGATGGCGGTCTTCTCAATCGTGGCTGTCATGGGGGTTTCCTTGAGTGTTGCGGAGCCAGTCCGCGGTCTTGAAGAACGACTGCATCAACTGCCCGCGCAAGGCGGCGTCGGGCACCACCTCGCCGAGCGCGCCGCGCATGCAGGCGAGCCAGGCATCGCGCTCGGCCGTGCCGATGCGAAACGCGGCGTGGCGCATGCGCAGGCGCGGATGACCGCGCTGCGCCGAGTAGTTGGCCGGGCCGCCCAGCCATTCGTTCAGGTAGAGCGCGAGCACGGCCTTGGTCGGGCCGAGATCGGCTTCATGCATCGCGCGGATTCCAGCGGCCTCGGGCAAGCTGTCCATGCGGCGGTAAAAGGCATCGACCAGCCGGGCCACGCCGGCCGCGCCGCCGACCTGCACGAAATGCGGGTTGGCGACCGGTGCGGCGATGAGGGCAGGCGTGTGCGTCATGCCCTCTCATTGCAATGACCGTACCAAGTGCGCGCCTCCTCTCAGCCGGCGCGGCGCATACGCGGGTGGCCTGTGTTCTTCGCGACGACAGGCGCGGTCTTTGTCGGGTTTCGCACAAACCGAACGCCGCCCCTGCGCATCGCCCGTTTCGCCGATTTCCCTCGTGAAATCAAGGCCATAGCCGATGCGTCACGGCATGGCACAGCAGTTGCGAATGAGGGCCTGCGCGGACCGAAGTCCTGACTAGCGTGGCGACAGAAGAAGACCCATACAGGCACGAGAGGCTGCATCGAAGTCGCGTTTCACCGAAACCTGTTTTCAACCGACGCAAAACGGAGAAACGAAATGGCCAAACTCAGACAGATTGCCTTTTATGGCAAGGGTGGCATTGGCAAGTCCACCACCTCGCAAAACACCCTCGCGGCCCTCTCGGACATGGGGCAGAAGATCCTCATTGTCGGCTGCGATCCCAAGGCCGACTCGACGCGCCTGATCCTGCACGCGAAGGCGCAGGACACCATCCTCTCGCTGGCGGCCGAGGCCGGTTCGGTGGAGGACCTGGAGCTCGAAGACGTGATGAAGATCGGCTACAAGGACATCCGCTGCGTGGAGTCCGGTGGCCCGGAGCCCGGCGTGGGCTGCGCCGGCCGCGGCGTGATCACCTCGATCAACTTCCTCGAAGAGAACGGCGCCTATGACGGCGTCGACTACGTGTCCTACGACGTGCTCGGCGACGTGGTCTGCGGCGGCTTCGCGATGCCCATTCGCGAGAACAAGGCGCAGGAGATCTACATCGTGATGTCGGGCGAGATGATGGCCATGTACGCGGCCAACAACATCTCCAAGGGCATCCTGAAGTACGCCAACTCGGGCGGCGTGCGCCTGGGCGGCCTGGTGTGCAACGAGCGCCAGACCGACAAGGAACTGGAACTCGCCGACGCACTGGCCAAGATGCTGGGCACGACGCTGATCCACTTCGTGCCGCGCGACAACATCGTGCAGCACGCCGAACTGCGCCGCATGACCGTGCTCGAGTACGCGCCGGAATCGAAGCAGGCCGAGGAGTACCGCACCCTCGCCCGCAAGATCCACGCGAACGCCGGCAACGGCACGATCCCGACGCCGATCACGATGGACGAGCTCGAAGACCTGCTGATGCAGCACGGGATCATGAAGTCCGTTGACGAGTCGCTGGTCGGCAAGAGCGCGGCCGAACTGGCCGCCGAAGCCGCCGTGGCGTAACCCAAGCAACCGAAAAGGGTGGCGCGGAGCGCCACCCGCTCTCCTTCCAGTCCATCGGAGCCCCTCCCCATGAGCATCACCGTTGAAGAGCAGAAAGCCGCGAACAAGGCCCTGATCGACGAAGTCCTGAAGGCCTACCCGGAAAAGATGGCCAAGCGCCGTGCCAAGCACCTGGGCACCTTCGAAGAGGGCAAGCCCGACTGCGGCGTCAAGTCCAACATCAAGTCGCTTCCGGGCGTCATGACCATCCGCGGCTGCGCCTATGCCGGCTCGAAGGGCGTGGTCTGGGGCCCCATCAAGGACATGATCCACATCTCGCACGGCCCGGTCGGCTGCGGCCAGTACAGCTGGGCCGCGCGCCGCAACTACTACATCGGCGTGACCGGCGTGGACACCTTCGTGACGATGCAGTTCACCTCCGACTTCCAGGAGAAGGACATCGTCTTCGGCGGTGACAAGAAGCTGGAAAAGAT
The DNA here is from genome assembly GCA_041496605.1 of Piscinibacter sp. Lineage (GTDB taxonomy): Bacteria > Pseudomonadota > Gammaproteobacteria > Burkholderiales > Burkholderiaceae_C > Albitalea. Next base: position 822 of record JBGQEX010000199.1, on the reverse strand, counting down.
CATGGACGAGATCCAGGAGCTGTTCCCGCTGAACAAGGGCATCACGGTGCAGTCCGAATGCCCGATCGGCCTGATCGGCGACGACATCGAGGCGGTGTCGAAGAAGAAGGCCAAGGAATACAACGGCCACACCATCGTGCCGGTGCGCTGCGAAGGCTTTCGCGGCGTGAGCCAGTCGCTCGGCCACCACATCGCCAACGACGCGATCCGCGACTGGGTGTTCGACAAGACCGAGGACAAGCGCCCCGAGTTCGCTTCCACGCCCTACGACGTGGCCATCATCGGCGACTACAACATCGGCGGCGACGCCTGGTCGTCGCGCATCCTGCTCGAAGAGATGGGCCTGCGCGTGATCGCGCAGTGGTCGGGCGATGGCACGATCGCGGAACTCGAGAACACGCCCAAGGCCAAGCTCAACGTGCTGCACTGCTACCGCTCGATGAACTACATCAGCCGGCACATGGAAGAGAAGTACGGCATTCCGTGGGTCGAATACAACTTCTTCGGCCCGACCATGATCGAGAAGAGCCTGCGCGAAATCGCCGGCCACTTCGACGACACGATCAAGGCCAACACCGAGAAAGTGATCGCCAAGTACAAGCCGCTGATGCAGGCGGTGGTCGACAAGTACCGCCCGCGCCTGCAGGGCAAGAAGGTGATGCTGTTCGTCGGCGGCCTGCGCCCGCGGCACGTCATCGGCGCCTACGAAGACTTAGGGATGGAAGTGGTGGGCACCGGCTACGAGTTCGGCCACAACGACGACTACCAGCGCACCACCCACTACGTGAAGGACGGCACGCTGATCTATGACGACGTGACCGG
>JBGQEX010000198.1:0-7505 GCA_041496605.1 Piscinibacter sp. | reverse complement strand
CGCCGCGCTGATCGTGTTCGCGCTCAGCTTCGAAGGCATGCCGGACTTTCGCGGATCGATCCTCAAGCTGTTCGAGCCCGAGAACCTCGGCTTCATCGTGGCCTATGTCGCCGTGGGCGGTGTGTTCGCCGGCCTCATCTTCGCGATCAGCGTCGTCTCGATGCCGATGATCCTCGACCGCCAGACCGACGCCATCACCGCCGGCCTGACCAGCCTGCGCCTGTGCCTGACGCAACCCGGCGCCATGCTGCTGTGGGGCGCGCTGATCACGGCGCTGGTGGTGCTGGCCTTGCTGCCCTGGTTCGCCGGGCTGTTGGTCGTCGGCCCGGTCGTCGGCCACGCCTCGTGGCATGCCTACCGGGCGGCCGTGCCGGCCGATTGATGCCGGCGGCGACGCAGCGCCGCGCTGCGTCGATGTTGTTACCAATCGATTGGCGCCGCTTCGGTGTGACTTCTTCACCCCCACGGCCAAGGGCCCGGTGGCACAGTCGTTTTCGTCTGTCGCCAACCATCAAAGGGCCGTCATGAAGCTTTCCCACCGCACCCTCGCCGTTGCCTGCATGGCGCTCGCCGGCGCCTGCATTGCCGTCGCCGCGCCGACGCCCGCCCAGAAGGTGTCCAACGCCGACACCGTCAAGGCCTACCGCATGGACGCCGCGCGCTTCATCTACGCGTCATACCCCGAGCGCGTCTACAAGGGCAAGCTGCCTCCGCTGATGCACGCGATCGTCATCACCGAGGTGGAGGTCGACGGCAACGGCGCCGTGAAGGACGTCAACATGATCCGCACGCCCTCCCACGCGCCCGACGTGACGGTGGCCGTCAAGGACATGATCAACAAGGCTTCGCCGCTGCCGGTGCCGTCGCGCCTGGGCGGGGCCAAGTACACCGAGATCTGGCTGGTCGACAAGAGCGGCCGCTTCCAGCTCGACGCGCTGACGGAAGGGCAGCGTTGAGCCAAGGGTGACCCTGAGCGTTCTCAGGGAATCAATACGCTCGACCCGGTTGTCTTGCGTTCTTCGAGATCGCGGTGCGCCTGCGCCGCGTCGGCCAGCGCATAGCGCTGATCAATGCGGATCTTCACCGCGCCGCTTTGCACCACCTCGAACAGCTCGTCCGCCATCGCCTGCGTGCCCTCGCGCGTGGCGATGTGCGTGAACACCGTGGCGCGCGTCACGAACAAAGAGCCCCGCGGCCCGAGTGACGCGATCGCGAACGGCGGCACCGGCCCCGACGCGCTGCCGAAACTCGCCATCAGCCCGAGCGGGCGCAGGCAATCGAGTGAGCGCTCGAAAGTGTCCTTGCCGATCGAGTCGTACACCACCTTCACGCCACGCCCGCCGGTGATGTCCTTCACCCGGGCAACGAAGTCCTCCGTCCGGTAGTTGATCGCGTGCGCCGCGCCGTGCTCGAGCGCGAGCCGGCACTTGGCATCGCTGCCGGCGGTGCCGATGAGCTGCAGGCCGAGGGCGCGCGCCCACTGGCAGGCAATCAGGCCGACGCCGCCGGCCGCCGCGTGAAACAGCACGAAGTCGCCCGGCTGCAAGCCGCTGGGCGGCACGGTCTTCTTCAGCAGGTATTGGGCGGTCAGGCCCTTGAGCATCATCGCCGCGCCGGTATCGAAGTCGATCGCCTCGGGCAGTTTCACCACGCACTTGGCTGGCATCACGCGCGCCTGGCTGTAGGCGCCGGGCGGTTGGCTGGCGTAAGCCGCGCGATCACCGACCGCCAGGTGGGTCACGCCTTCGCCGACCGCTTCGACGATGCCCGCGCCTTCCATGCCGAGCGTGAGCGGCAACGGGTTGGCGTACAGGCCGCTGCGCTGGTAGACGTCGATGAAATTGAGCCCGCAGGCGTGGTGGCGAATCCGGATCTCGCCCGGCCCCGGCTCGCCCACCGGCACCTCGACCAAGCGCATCACCTCGGGTCCGCCGTATTCCTCGATGCGTATGGCTTTGGCAACGCTTGTCATGGTCGGTCTCCTGTGAAGGCTCGCGAAGTCCGGTATCGTGCCAGCGTTGACCAGATCGTGCATCGATGCGCCGCCTCACCACCGCCCCCAACCTTGCCATTGCCACCTTGTGGGCCGACATGCTCACACAGGGCGGTGTCGACGCCACGGTGCAACGCGCATTCGCGAGCAGCATTGCCGGTGAGATTCCGCCCGACCAGTCGCTGCCCGAGGTGTGGGTGTCGGACGACGCGCAACTCGACGCAGCACGCACGCTGCTGCACCAGCTGCGCCACCCGCCGCACCGGCACTGGGTCTGCCCGGCCTGTCATGAGCGCATCGACGGGCCGTTCGAGCAATGCTGGAACTGCGGCGCGGGTATGCCGGCGCCATGACCCGCATCACGCCGCGCACTGCCTTGCTGATGACGCTGCCGCCCCTGCTGTGGGCCGGCAACGCCGTGGTCGGCCGCCTCGCCGTGGGCAGCGTGCCGCCGCTGACGCTGAACTTCCTGCGCTGGGCGCTGGCCACGCTGCTGTTGCTGCCGCTGGGATGGCGTGCGCTGCGCCAGCCGCGCGCCATCGCCGAGCGTTGGCGCCACCTGCTGTTCATCGGACTGCTAGGCGTGAGCACCTACAACGCGATGCAGTACCTCGCGCTGGTCACGTCGACGCCGATCAATGTGACGCTGATCGCGGCCAGCATGCCGGTGTGGATGCTCGCCGTGGGTGCCCTCTTCCACGGTGTGCATCCGACACGCCGGCAGTTCGCCGGCGCGGCGCTGTCGCTGGCCGGCGTGCTGCTCGTCATCGCCCGCGGCGACTTCGCGGCCTTGGCGCGCGTGCACTTCGTGGCCGGCGACGTTTACATCGTCATCGCCATCATCGCCTGGGCGTTCTACAGCTGGCAGCTCGCGCAGCCACCGGCGTCGATGCGCGCGCCCGCTCGGCCGGACTGGAACTGGGCCGAGTTCCTGCTCATTCAGACGACGTTCGGGCTGCTCGGTGCGGGCGCCGCCGCGGCCGGCGAGGTGGCCCTCGGCGCCGCGCCGGTGCAGTGGAACGGCTGGGTGCTCGCCGCCTTGCTGTACGTTGCCGTGGGGCCGTCGATCATTGCCTACCGCTGCTGGGGCCTGGGGGTGACACGCGGCGGGCCGGCGCTGGCCGCATTCTTCGGCAACCTGACACCGGTGTTTGCGGCGCTGATGTCGGCCGCCGTGCTGGGCGAGGCGCCGCAGTGGTTCCATGCGGTCGCGTTCGCGCTGATCGTGGCCGGCATCGTGGTCTCCTCAAGGCGGCGCTGACTCTAGAAGGTACCGGGATACGCGCCGCCGTCGATCAGGATGTTCTGACCGGTGATGTAGCCCGCGTGCACGCTGCACAGGAAGGCGCACACGGCGCCGAACTCCTCGGGGCTGCCGATGCGGCGCGCCGGAACGTTCTGGCGGCGCCGCTCCCACAACGCATCGAAGGTCTGCCCGGCCTTCTGTGCCGCGGCCTGCGTGGTGGTACGCAGCCGATCGGTGTCGAACATGCCAGGCAGCAGGGCATTGACGGTGACGCCGCACGCCGCGATCCGGCTGCGTGCGAGGCCGGCGACAAAACCGGTGAGCCCGCTGCGCGCGCCGTTCGACAGGCCGAGCACCTCGATCGGCGCCTTCACCGCGGCCGACGTGATGTTCACCACGCGGCCGAAGCCGCGCTCGGCCATCGCGTCGACGGTGGCCTTGATGAGCTCGATCGGCGTCAGCATGTTGGCGTCCAGCGCCTTGACCCAGGCCTCGCGGTCCCAGTCGCGGAAGTCGCCGGGCGGCGGGCCGCCGGCGTTGTTGACGAGGATGTCGACCTGGGGGCACGCGGCCAACGCCGCAGCGCGCCCTTCAGGCGTCGTGATGTCGCCGGCCACGGCCCGCACTTCGCCGCAGTGCAACGCGCGCAGTTCGGCGGCGGCGGCTTCGAGCGCGTCGACACCCCGCGCCGTGACGACCACGTTGACGCCTTCGCGTACCAATGCCTGCGCGCAAGCCTTGCCGAGGCCTTTGCTGGAGGCGCAGACCAGCGCCCATTTGCCTGTGATGCCCAGATCCATCGCTTGCACCTCCTGTGATTCGACCTGTGCCGACGCTCAGCGCGCCTTCGCCAGCAGCCAGATGCCCGCCAGCACCAACGCCGTTCCTGCCGCCACCCAGGCGGTGAACGGCTCGCCGAGGATCAGCACGCCCATCGTGATGGTCGACAGCGGCCCGACCATGCCGGTCTGCGCGGCCAGCGTGGCGCCGATGCGCTCGATCGCCATCATCACCATCAGCACCGGCGCGAATGTGCACAGTATGGCGTTGAGCACCGACAGCCAGATCACCTCGGGCGCCACCACAAACGCCGACAGCGGCCGCAGCACGAAGAACTGGGCGATGCACAGCAGGCAGGCCACGCTGGTGGCCAGGCCCGTGAGGCGCAGCGCACCCAGCCGCCGGACCTCTTCGCCACTGAAGGCGAGGTAGATCGCATAGCTCACCGCGCTGCCGAACACCAGCACCGCACCCAGCGCCACATGCGAGCCCACCAGCCTGACCTCGTGGCCGAACACCAGCAGCACGCCGGCGTAGCTGACCGCGAGCGCGACGATCTGTTTGCGGCTGACCTGGCGCTTGAACAGAAACACGCCCAGTGCCAGCACCAACGTCGGGTTGAGGTAGAGGATCAGTCGCTCGAGGCTGGCGGTGATGTATTGCAGGCCGGCGAAGTCGAGAAAGCTCGCCAGGTAGTAGCCGCTGAAGCCGAGGCCGGCGATTCCGATCAAATCGCGCCGCTCCAACGCCGGCTTGCCGCGACCGGCCCACCACGACAGCAGCACGAACATCGGCAGCGCGAACAGCATGCGGTACATGATCAGCGTGACCGCGTCGACGCCGTAGCGGTACGCGAGCTTGACGATGATCGCCTTGCCGGAAAATGCGATGGCACCGAAGGCGGCGAGCAGCAGGCCGGGAACGACGGTAGCTTGCGCGTCGGGCTTCACGCTCTCAGAACACCACGGCTTGCCCGTCACGGCGCGGATCGCTGGCGGCAACGTAGCCTTCCACCGCGGGATCGCCGAGCCGCCAGATGAACTGGCCGGCGCCGAAGTCCTGGTACGAATCGTTGATGACCGCCATCTGGTGGCCGAGATCGGCCAGGCCCGCGATGGTGGCCGGCTCCATGTGGCGTTCGACGTTGATCTCGAGCCCTGCGTTGAAACGCCAGCGCGGGGCATCGCAGGCGGCTTGCGGGTTCTGCCGGTAGTCGAGCATTCGGACGAGGGTTTGCAGATGGCCCTGCGGCTGCATGTTGGCGCCCATCACGCCGAAGGACATCAGCGCTTGCCCGTTCAGCGTGAGGAAGGCCGGAATGATGGTGTGGAACGGCCGCTTGCCTGGCGCCACCACGTTCGGGCTCGCCGCGGCCAGCGCAAAGCCGTGGCCGCGGTTCTGCAGCGACAGGCCGTAACCCGGCACCACGACGCCCGAGCCGAAGCCCATGTAGTTGCTCTGGATGAAGCTGACCATCATGCCGCTCTCGTCGGCCGTGCTCAGGTAGATGGTGCCGCCCCGGCTCGGGTTGCCGGCACCGAAGTGCTGCGCGCGCTTCGGGTCGATTAATTTCGCGCGCGCGGCGAGGTAGTCGCGCGCGAGCAGCTGCTCGGCACTGACCGCCATGGCCGACGGCTCGGCCACGTAGCGGTACACATCGGCGAACGCGAGCTTCATCGCTTCGATCTGCAGGTGTTGCGCGGCCACGCCGTCCGGCGCCAGCGCTTGGAGGTCGAAGTTCTGCAGGATGCCCAGCGCGATCTGCGCGGCAATGCCCTGCCCGTTCGGCGGAATCTCATGCAGCGTGTGGCCGCGGTAGTCCTTGGCCAGCGGAGCGACCCATTCGGGCCGATAAGCGGCGAAGTCGGCCGCGGTCATCGCGCCGCCGTGGGCCAGCGCATGCGCGGCGGCCGCCGCGGCAATCTCACCGCGGTAATAGGCCTCGCCTTTGGTCTCGGCGATCAGGCGCAGCGTGCGCGCCGCCGCTTCGAACTGGAACAGCTCGCCGACCTTGGGCGCGCGAGCATGCGGCAAAAAGGCTTCCGCGTAACCCGGCTGCGCCTGCAACTCGGGCGCGGCGGCGGCCCACTTGGCAGCCACCACCAGCGCCACCGCATGACCGCGCTCGGCGATCTCGATGGCCGGCTGCAGCAGATCGGCGAATGCGAGCTTGCCGAAGCGTTCGCTCATCGCGACCCAGCCGGCCACGGCCCCCGGCACGGTCACGCTGTCCCAGCCGCGCTTGGGCGGCGTCGCAGCGACGCCGTATTTGCGCTCGAAGTAGTCGGGTGTCCAGGCCATCGGCGCACGACCCGAGGCGTTCAGTCCGTGCAGCGCCTTGCCGTCCCACAGGATGCAAAAAGCGTCGGAGCCGAGGCCGTTGCTGACCGGCTCGACGATGGTCATCGCCGCGGCGGTGGCAATCGCTGCGTCGACGGCGTTGCCGCCATTCATCAGCATGCGCAGGCCCGCCTGCGCAGCCAGCGGATGCGAGGTGGTCACGACGTTGCGGCCAAAGACCGGCAGCCGCCGGCTCGCGTAGCCGGTGGCCCAATCGAATGCAGTGCTCATAAGCCGAAGTGCCTTCAGTCCACGCCGAGATGCGCCTTTCCATGCAGGCGGCGAATGCCCCACCATACCGCGAACGCGATCACCGGAATGCAGACCGCCACCACGACATCGGGTGACACCGCCCAGCCCGCGGCCTTGGCGCCCTTGGCCACGTAACCGACCAGGCCCGCGCCGTAGTAGGTGACTGCCGCCACCGACAGGCCTTCGACGGCGCTCTGCAGCATCATCTGCGCCTTCTGTCGGCGGTTCATCGCGTCGAGCAGTTCCTGGCTGCTTTGCTGCTGCTCGATCTCGACGCGTGTGCGCAGCAGGTTGCTGGTGCGCGAGATGCGCTCGGAGAGCGCCTGCTGCCGGCGCGCGGCCCAGACGCAGGTCTGCATCGCCGGCGCGAGCCGGCGGTCCATGAATTCGCCCAGCGTCTGCAGATTCTCGATGCGCTGCTCGCGCAGTTCGTCGATGCGCCGCTGCACCAGCTCGAAATACGCGCCGCTGGCCGAGAAGCGGGCGTGGGTGCGGGCATACAGGCTCTCCACCTGGCCGGCCAGCTGCGTCAGCTGGCGCAGCAACTCGGGCTCCTGCTGGCGTTGCGCGCTGCGGATCTGGCCTGCCACGTTCGCCAGGTCGCGCTCGGCGTGCATCAGCGACGCGCCGACCTCGCGGGCCATCGGCAGGCCCAACAACGCCATCATGCGGTAGGTCTCGACCTCGAGCAGGCGTTGCACCGCGCGCCCGAGCCGGCGCGGGCTCATGCCGTGGTTCACCAGCACCACGCGTGCATAGCCGTCGGCGGCGAGCCGCAGGTCGGTGTAGACCTGCGCGTCACCGTCCATCACGCGGGCGCCGATCAGACTGTCTTCACGCAGGCTGCGACGCACCAGTTGCTGCACCTGCAGCTGCGATGCCTCGGCGCCGTCG
>JBGQEX010000197.1:0-7577 GCA_041496605.1 Piscinibacter sp. | reverse complement strand
CTGTGAGTCGTTGAAGTACGCAGGCACCGTGATCACCGCTTCGGTGACGGTCTCGCCGAGATAGTCCTCGGCGGTCTTCTTCATCTTGCGCAGCACCTCGGCGCTGATCTGCGGCGGCGCGAGTTTCTGGCCGCGCACTTCGACCCAGGCGTCGCCGTTGTCGGCGGCCGAGATCTTGTAGGGCATCAGGTCGATGTCCTTTTGCACTTCCTTCTCGCTGAACTTGCGGCCGATCAGGCGCTTCACGGCATACAGCGTGTTCCTCGGGTTGGTCACGGCCTGGCGCTTGGCCGAGGCGCCGACGAGGATCTCGCCGTCCTCCTGGTACGCAACGATCGACGGCGTGGTTCGCGCACCTTCGCTGTTCTCGATCACCTTGGTCGTGTTGCCTTCCATGATCGCGACGCACGAATTCGTGGTGCCGAGGTCGATGCCAATGATCTTTGCCATGTTGTGTGCTCCTGAGAGTGGGAATTCGGTTGTCTTCGAGTTGTGGATAACTGCGGACTTTTCAAGGGCGCGCGTGCTGTGGGTTACTTCGCCGCGGCCACCGTGACGAGCGCCGGGCGCAGCACCCTGTCGGCGATCAGGTAGCCCTTTTGCAGCACCGCGACCACCGTGTTGGCTTCTTGATCGGCGGGTACCACGCTGATCGCTTGGTGCTGGTGCGGATCGAACTTGGCGCCGGTGACCGGGTTGATTTCCATCACCTTGCTGCGCTCGAGCGCAGCGGCGAGCTGGCGCAGCGTCGCGTGCACGCCTTCGAGCAACTGCTCCGGTGTGGCCGCGGGGATGGCGATGGCCGCTTCCAGGCTGTCCTTCACCGGCAGCAGGCTCTCAGCGAAGGTCTCGACGGCGTACTTTCGCGCCTTGGACATCTCTTCTTCGGCGCGCCGGCGCGTGTTCTCCGACTCGGCCTTGGCCCGAAGGTAAGCGTCGGCCATCTCCGCGTGTTTGGCCTCCAGTTCATTGAGCTTGTGCTGCGCGGTCGGGGTGGCCGGCGCCGGATCGCCGCCCGTGGGCTGTTCGCCGGCGGCTTGAGATTCCTGGGGGTATGCGTTGTTTGCCATGTCTATGCTCGATTCCACAGCCGCGGATTTGGGGACTGAGTCCTGGTTTTCAAGAGGGGATTTGCCGCGTTTCGCAGCGATTGCCGGAACGCGCGGCCAGGAAGGAATGCCGACCGGACGCTTGCGGTTCGCCGCGCTGCTACTCGGGCTCGGCCGAGGCGCTCCAGCGGTTCCAGTCCGCCAGCTTGCGGCGATCGCGCTTGGTCGGGCGGCCTTGCTCGATGCTTTGCGACGGTTCGGTGGACAGACGACGTTGCAGCGCCAGTGTCTCGCGTGCGGCCATACTCTCCGGCGTTTCCTCGTAAAGCAAGCGCGCTTGCGGCGCCGGACCGCGGCTCTCGCTGACGCCCAGCACGATCACGGTGCGCACGAAGCCGTCCTGGCGCAGTTCCACCCGATCCCCCACGCGCACGGCCCGCGCCGGCTTGACGGCCTGGCCATTCACGCTCAGCCGCCCCTTGCCGATCTCGCCGCCGGCCAGGCTGCGCGTCTTGTAGAAGCGCGCCGCCCAGAGCCACTTGTCGAGCCTGACCTCGTCCATTCGCCAATGGTAGTTCGAGACGGGCGCTAATCCAGCGTCAGCGCGATGCACCGAGCTGCAGGGCCCGCTCGCGCTGCTGCGCCAGGTGGGGTTCCTCGGGCAGGCCCACGGGCCAGCCCTGCAGATGGCGCAAGGCCAGGTTCGCCAACGCGGCGATCCATTCGTGCTGGTCGTTCAGGCACGGAATGTAGTGGAACTCGGCGCCACCCGCCTGCAGGAATGCGCTGCGCGCCTGCTGCGCAATCTCCTCGAGCGTTTCCAGGCAATCGGCGGCGAAGCCGGGGCACATGACGTCGACCCGCTTCACGCCGCGCTTGGCCAGCGCCACCAGCGTCGGCTCGGTGTAGGGCTGAAGCCATTGCGCCTTGCCGAAGCGGCTCTGAAAGCTCACGATCATCTCGTCGCGTTGCAGGCCCAGCCGCTCACCGAGCAAGCGCGCCGTCTTCTGGCATTCGCAGTGGTAGGGGTCGCCCAGCAACAGCGTTCGCTTGGGCACGCCGTGGAAGCTCAGCACCAGCTTGTCGGGGCGTCCATGCGCCATCCAGTGGTCAGTGACTCGCTTGGCCAAGGCGCCGATGTAGCCGGCGTCGTCGTGATAGCGATTGACGAAGCGCAGTTCGGGGATGGTGCGAATGCCCCTTGACCAGTCGGCCACGGCGTCAATCACGCTCGCGGTGGTCGGGCCGGAGTACTGTGGGTACAGCGGCAGCACCAGCACGCGGTCGACGCCGGCGCGCTTCATGTCGTCGAGCACCGAGGCGATCGACGGCGTGCCGTAGCGCATCGCATAGCGCACCGAGACTCGCCGGCCACGCTGGCCGAGATAGCCGGACAACAGCTTGGATTGCATCTCGGTCCACACCTTCAGCGGTGAGCCTTCACGCGTCCAGATGCTGGCGTATTTGGCGGCCGATCGACGGGGTCGAACGCGCAGGATGATGCCGTGCAGAATCGGCCACCAAACGGCGCGTGGAATCTCCACCAGCCGCGGATCGCTGAGGAACTCGCCGAGGTAGCGTCGCAGCGCTGCCGGCGTTGGGGCGTCGGGCGTGCCCAGGTTGCAGAGCAGGATGGCAGTGCGCGGCGCGTCGGCGGCGGCGCCATGCGTGTGGGCGGGTTCAGGCGCGAAGCGCATGCAGGGCGGTGAAGAGGAATGAGCGCGCGATTATCGGCGAGGAGCGGGCCGCGCCTTCAAACCTGCCGCGCGGCCACGCAAGCGGGCAGCCCAGCACACAGTTGGTCGAGGTCGGCCATGATCTGTGCGATGTCGATCGGCTTGGGCCAGTAGCCCGTGAAGCCGGCTTCGGCGGCGCGCCGGATGTCGTCGGGCATCGCATCGGCCGAACACATGAACGCGGGCACGTCCACCAATCCCGCCCGGTCGCGCAGCGCCCGCAGCAATTCGAACCCGTTCATGCCCGGGAGGTGGGAGTCGAGCACCAGCACGTCGGGCCGCCAGTCTCGCACCCGATCCAGCGCCTCGACACCGTCCTCGGCGAGCCGCAGTTCCATGCCGTCGCGCAGCCGCAGTGCTTCTTCGAACACGATCGCGTTGATGCGGTTGTCTTCGACATACAGCATTCGAAGCGCAGGTGAGGGCAGTGCCGCGGATGTCACGCTCGGCGCTTCGGATTCGGCCGCCCGCACCGCAGAGCAGTCGCCCCGCGGCAGGTCCACCACCACCCGCGTGCCTTCGCCGCTGCGGCTCACCACCTCGAGTGACCCGCCCATCGCTGCGGTGAGGCTGCGCGCGATGATCAGGCCCAAGCCCGTGCCCTCGATGGTCGAAGTTTCCTTGCCCAGGCGTTCGAAGGGCTGGAACAGGCGCTCCAGCTGCGCTGGCGCGAGACCCGAACCGCTGTCCTCGATGCTCAGTCGCACGCGGGTGGGGCCCGCCGCGGAGTCGGCCGACCAGCGCACGACGCCTGCGGGGCGATTGTATTTGACCGCGTTGGACGCGACGTTCAGCAGCACCTGGCGCAGCCGACGTTCGTCGGCCCGCACGACGATGCCCGGCGGAAGGTGGTTGTCGAAGGCCACGCCGCGTTCCAGCGCGGCCGAGGACAGCAGATGAATCACCTGCGAAACCATGTCGTCGAGCTGCACGTTGGACGGCTCGAGCGCCATGCGCCCTTGTTCGACGCATTGCAGGTCGAGTACATCGTTGATCAACGCCAGCAGGTGTTCACCGGCGCGCAGCACATGCTCCGCATAGTCGCGCACTTCGCGAGTCGACGGATCGCCCGGCCGGCTCAGCAGCAATTGCGAGAAGCCGATCACCGCATTCAGCGGCGTGCGCATCTCGTGGCTCATGCGCGAGAGAAACTCGGTCTTGGCGTGGTTGGCGAGGTCGGCGGCTCGCTTGTCGCGCAGGATCGCGTCTGCGTTGTGCTGCGCCGTGACGTCGATCAAGGTGCCGACCATGCGCACCGCGCGTCCGCTTTGCGAGCGCCGCACGATCTTGCCTCGGTTGAGCACCCAGACGTCGTGCCCGCTCTTGTGGCGCATTCGATGCTCGGCGATGTACATCGACGTCTCGCCGCGCATGTGGGCGAACAGCTTGGCCTTGGCGGCGCCCAGGTCCTCGGGATGCATTCGCTTCATCCACTCGTCGAGGCCGGTTCCCACCTCCGACCCGACGTGGCCCACGATGGCCTTCCACGCCTCACTGAAGTACAGACCCTTCTTGCGCCCGTCCCAGTCCCAGACGCCCTGGCCGCCGCCTTCGAGCGCGAACTTCCAGCGTTCTTCGGACGCGGCCAGCGACTGCTTGACCTGCAGCTCGGCGCTCACATCGCGGCTCGCGCCGCGAAAGCCCATGAAGGTGCCGGCGGTGTCGAACACCGGTTGGCCGTTGCTGGACACCGTCATCGCGCCGTGCGGCGTATGGCAGTCCGTCAGCACGTCACCGAACGGTTCGCGGCGCGAGAACGCGGCGACGCAGCGTGCCCAGTCGGCCGGCCGCAAGACGGCCAGCGGCTCATAGGGGTGCAGCCACGGTTCGCCGATCACGTGGCGCGGGCAGCGTCCGTCGCGCAGCAGCAAGTTGTCGGACAGCCATGTCAGGCGGCCCGCAGCATTGGTTTCCCACAGCCAGTCGCGTGCGGCACGGCTGGCCGTGCGTACGCGCGCTTCCTGCACGCGCGAGCGCCGTTCGCGCAGGCGTGCCTGCAGCAGCGCGGCGGCCAACTCGGCGAGCTCACCGAGCGCGCGCCGCGCGGCATCGTCGAATTGCCGCGCGTGGTGGTCCATGCAGCAGACGGTGCCGACCCGTTGACCATCGATGACCACCGGGGCCGCCGCGTAGAAGCGCACCGGTGAATCGCCGTCGAGCAGCGGGTTGCCGGCGAAATCAGGCTGCAGCTGCAGCTCGTTCAGTACCGTGAGGCTGGCCGACAGAATGGCCCGGGAGCAAAGGGCAGTATGGCGTGGCGTTTCGCGCACCTTCAGGCCGACCGATGCCTTGAACCATTGGCGGTCGGCGTCGACGAAGCTCAGCGCGCCAATCGGACAGCCGCTGTTCAGGCTCGCAAGGCGCGCTATGGCGGCAAACTGCGGCTCGTCGTCGGTGTCGAGGATTCGCAGTTCGTGCAGCTGCCGGACTCGCACGGTTTCGTCGACAGGCGGGGGAGACGGGTTCATTCGGTCGGCTGAAGGCCGCAAGACTGTAATGGAAAATAATTGTCTGGCGCTTCCTCGGGCCAGGCACGAAAGGCCAGCGTTCGCGCAAAACCTCATGAACTTTCAACGCATCCGAGCACTGACTCTCGATCTCGACGACACGCTGTGGCCGGTGTGGCCGGCCATCGAGCGCGCCGAGCGCACCCTGCACGATTGGCTGAGCCAACATGCCGTGGCCACGGCGACCCGCTTCGACGTGCCCGCGCTGCGCGCATTGCGCGACGATGTGGCGCGCCGGTACCCGCAGTGGGCCCATGACTTGTCGGCCTTGCGTCGGGAAAGCCTGCGTGCGGCACTGCAGGAGGCAGGCGACGACGCAGCGCTCGCCGAGCCCGCCTTCGAAGTGTTCTTCACGGCACGCCACCAGGTTGATCTGTTCCCCGATGTGCTCGAAGCCTTGCGCCGACTGTCAAGCGCCTATCCGCTGCTGGCGCTGACCAATGGCAATGCCGACCTCGCCCGCGTCGGCTTGGCGCACTCTTTTCGCGGTGCGCTGAGTGCGCGCGAGTTCGGCGTCGGCAAACCCGATCCGCGCATCTTCGTCGAGGCGTGCCGTCGGCTCGGTTGCGAAGCGGCCGACGTGCTGCACATCGGCGACGATTGGGCGCTTGACGTCGAGGGCGCGCGCGCTGCCGGTCTGCAGACGCTGTGGGTTCAGCGCAGACCGGCGCCGGGCGAGGCCGTGGCGGGATCCGTGGCCAATCTGCTGGCCGTCGCCGACCTGCTCGGCTGCTGAACGCTCAGACGTCCAGCGCGGGCTGCGGCTGGGTGTCGGCGAACTTCATCACCTCGAAACGCACCGTCGGCGCGCTGGCGTCGGCCGGCGGCGACCCCAGCCCGATGACGCCGGTGCCGTGCAGGGTGCAGTTGCCGCGGCGCAGGCTGACGACCTCCGAGTCGCCGGCGAAGCGCACGTAGGTGCCGTTGTAGCTCAAGTCGGTGAGCTGGAAGGTGCCGCCATTCCAGTCGATGCGGGCATGCGATCGCGATACTCGCGAGTCGTCGATGCAGTAGGTGGCTTGCGGGCTGCGCCCCAGTACCACGGGCAGGCTGTGCGGCGAGTAAACGCGATTGAGGTCGAGCCACACCAGTCGGATGCCCTCGGGTTCGGGTGCGCGAAGGATGTCGCCGTAGGCGGTGGCGGCGGTGTCGCCCGAGCGGTGCGCCTCCAGCAGGTGCACGTATACGGGCTCGACGCGCCCGCGCAGCTGCAGCCGGTCGAGGCTGCGAAAACGCATGCGCTCGTACTCGCCGAGCCCCGCCACCACGGTGTCGGTGGCGAGCGTTTCGTTGTCGCCGGCGAGGTCGAGCAGGCGCGCCGCGACGTTGACGGCGTCGCCGAAATAGTCGTCCGCCACCTCGACCACCTCGCCCTGGGCCAGTCCGACTTGCAGCTTGAGCGCGGGCCGGGGCTGGCCGGAAGACGGCGGGTTCGCGCTGATGCGCTCGAGCGAGTCGTGCATTTCGTCGGCCGCCTGCACGGCGGCCGCGGGCAGCGTGAACATCGCCATCAGGCCATCACCCAGCGTCTTGACCACCGTGCCGCCGCAGCTCTGAACCACGCGCGCCAGCAGTGCCACGCTTTGCGTGACCACGGCGGTGGCCTCGGTGTTGCCAAGGGTTTCGTACAGCGCCGTGCTGCCGCGCAGGTCGGCGAAGAGAACAGTGCGCTCGATGAGCTGAGTCATGGGCGCGAGTTTATCGCCCCGTGAATTCGGTCACAAAAAGAGAAGGGCCCGCAAAGCGGGCCCGCCGTCGTCTTAACAAGACCCGGCGTCGTCTTAGAGGTTATCCAAGTAAGTGCGCAACTTGTCCGAGCGACTCGGATGCTTGAGCTTGCGGATCGCCTTGGCCTCGATCTGGCGGATGCGCTCGCGCGTCACGTCGAACTGCTTTCCCACCTCCTCCAGCGTGTGGTCGGTCGACATTTCGATGCCGAAGCGCATGCGCAGCACCTTGGCTTCGCGCGGCGTCAGGCTGTCGAGGATGTCCTTCACCACGTCGCGCAGGCCGGCTTGCATCGCGGCCTCGATCGGCGCGGTGTTGTTGGTGTCCTCGATGAAGTCGCCCAGATGCGAATCGTCGTCGTCGCCGATGGGGGTTTCCATCGAGATCGGCTCCTTCGCGATCTTCATGATCTTGCGGATCTTGTCCTCGGGGATCTCCATCTTCTCCGCAAGCGTCGGCGCGTCAGGCTCGAAGCCGAACTCCTGCAGATGCTGGCGCGAGATGCGGTTCATCTTGTTGATCGTCTCGATCATGTGAACCGGGATGCGGATCGTGCG
>JBGQEX010000196.1:0-7636 GCA_041496605.1 Piscinibacter sp. | reverse complement strand
GGCGCCGAGACCCAACAGCATCATCGCGTAGGTCGATGGTTCGGGAATGCCGGGAACCGGGCCGCAATCGACGCGGCACTGCGAAGGATCCGAGTAGTGCTGAAGGTAGAACGGATCGATGTACGTAGCGGTCGCCGTTGTGTCGGGGAGGTCATACAGGTACAGCCCGATGCCCGGGGCCGCAGTGCCCACCAGGCCCGGGTAGGAGGCCGTCACATGGAAACTCCCACTGGTACCGACCAGCAGCGAGAAGGTCTCGTCGAATTTCAGGACGCTGTCGTCCCACAACTCAAACCTCACCAAGTCGAATCCGCCGCCGTCGTTAAACGTCGCCGTGTAGTTGACGTCTCCAAAGAAATACACGCCCGCCGTGTCGTATTCGGCCCCGCCGAGGCCACTGAACGAGATGTCGGTGGCGGCGAGCGCCGGCAGGGACACTGCCGAAGCCGCAAACAGCAACGACGACGCGATTTGTCTGATGGTGGCTTTCATGGATTCCCTCCTGAGGTTGGCGCGCTGGAAGTTCGCGGTGATCCGGTGTTCGCATGCAGCGATCGTCCGGTCGAAACTCCCGACTGAAACGGGGTGTAAGGTCTCACCGTTCAGATTACGCCGCCGTCCCGGGCTCGCCCACCCCGCACCCATGGGGAGCACCCCCCCTCAGGTAGGGGGAGTCCGCAGATGCCTTAGAACCTATCCGCCAATAAGACGGCCCCGCGCCGTCTTATTGGCGGATAGGTTCTTAGGTCTTCGGCAGGGTCACGCCGCGTTGGCCCTGGTACTTGCCGCCGCGGTCCTTGTAGCTCGTTTCGCAGACCTCGTCGCTCTCGAAGAACACCACCTGGGCGCAGCCTTCGCCTGCATAAATCTTGGCGGGCAAGGGCGTGGTGTTGCTGAACTCGAGCGTGACGAAACCTTCCCATTCGGGCTCGAAGGGGGTCACGTTGACGATGATGCCGCAGCGCGCATAGGTGCTCTTGCCCAGGCAGATCGTCAGCACGCTGCGCGGAATGCGGAAGTACTCCATCGTGCGGGCGAGCGCAAAGCTGTTCGGCGGAATGATGCAGACGTCGGCTTCGATGTCGACAAAGCTTCTCTCGTCGAACGCCTTCGGGTCGACCACCGTGCTGTAGATGTTGGTGAAGACCTTGAATTCGGGCGCGCAGCGAATGTCGTAGCCGTAGCTGCTGGTGCCGTAGCTCACGATGCGGTGCCCGTCGGGCGCGTTGCGCACCTGGCCCGGCTCGAATGGCTCGATCATGCCGTGCTGCTCGGCCATGCGGCGGATCCATTTGTCGCTCTTGATGCTCATGCACTTCCCCGGTCAAAGTTGCGCCATTCTATGGAAGGCGTGCACCACAACGGCCCGGGCGTGTGCCACAGTAGAGACCTCAACTTCCGGGAGACTGCCATGCGCCGCGCGCTTGACCTTCTCAGCCAGTACGCCGAGTACCACCGCGACCGCCGCAACATCGTCACGCATTTCGTCGGCATTCCGATGATCGTTTTCGCAGTCGGTGTGCTGCTGGCTCGCCCCAGCTTTCATGTCGGCGGCCTCACGCTCACCCCGGCCTGGATTGCCTTCACCGCGTCGGTGCTTTGGTATCTGTCGCGCGGCAACCTCGTGCTCGGCGCGGCGGTCAGCGCCGCGGTGGGCGTGCTGATGCTGCTGGCGCACCAGGTGTCGGGCGGCAGTGTCGCCAATTGGCTCACCTGGGGCATCGGCTTCTTCGTGCTCGGCTGGGTGATCCAGTTCCTCGGCCACTGGTACGAGGGCAAGAAGCCGGCGTTCGTCGATGACCTGGTCGGGCTGCTGGTGGGCCCGATGTTCGTGACCGCCGAAGCGATGTTCGCGCTCGGCTGGAACAAGCAGTTGCTGGCCGAGATCGAGCGCCGTGCCGGGCCAACGCATATTCGCGACATGGCCCATCCGGCCTGAATGTTGGCCCCCACGTCGCTTCGCTCCTGCCCCCCGAGGGGGCGCCTCCCGTTGGCCCGGGGCACCTGGGCTTCGGGAGTGGCTGGATGAGTCGCACTTGCTGCGCTTCGTGCTCCGAATATCGGCGCACACCCGCTGAGACTCACGCTGTGCGCGCAGGCTCCGGCTGCGCGTCGAAGCGCTCGAAGCCGCAATAGCAAATGAAGTGCCGGTTGGTGGCCCGGCCGAACAGGCACAGGCCGAGCTTGCGCGCCACCTCGTAGCCCATCTGCGTGATGCCACTGCGCGACACGATGATCGGCACGCCCATCTGGGCCGACTTGATGACCATCTCGCTGGTCAGGCGGCCCGTGGTGTAGAAGATCTTGTCGCCGCCGCCCACGTCGTTCAGCCACATCCAGCCGGCGATGGTGTCGATGGCGTTGTGGCGGCCCACGTCTTCGACGAAGGTCAGCAATTCGTCTTGCCGGAACAACGCGCAGCCGTGCACCGAGCCGGCCGACTTGTACGTGCTCTCCTGCAGCCGCATCGCGTTGAGCAGTCCATACAGACCGGCTTGACTCACGCGCGCCGACGCGTCCGTGGCCGACGGCAGCACGAGGGTGTCGAGCTCGTTCATCAGGTCGCCGAACACGGTGCCCTGGCCGCAGCCGCTCGTGACGACGCGCTTGGCCGTCTTCTCGTCGAAACGCTCGATGCCGGCGCGGGTTTTCACCGCAGCCGCTTCCACGTCCCAATCGACGGTGACCGAATCGATGTCATCGACCGACTCGACCAGCCGCTGGTTTCGCAGGTAGCCGAGCACCAGCAGCTCGGGGGCGGCGCCGAGCGTCATCAACGTCACCAGCTCGCGGTTGTCGACAAACACCGTCAAGGCCCGTTCGGCCGGGATGGTGACGTGGCGCTGCATGCCGAACTCGTCGAGAACGGTCACCTCATGCGTGAGTTCGGCGCTGGCTTGGGTGAGGCGCGGGGCGGGCGGCATCGAATCGCAATGGCAAAGGGCCGCGTCGAAAGGCGGCCCTTGATTGTCGGCGCGAAGCGCCAAGCTCAGGACTTCTTCGCCGCCGGCGGTTTGGCTGCCGGCGCCGCTGCCACAGGAGCAGACGCCGCCCCCGGCGCCGCATACGGGCCGGGGTCGGCGCACGCTGGCGTGGCGGTGGCGGGCTTGGCTTCTTTGCCGGCGTGTTTCACCGTCGCGACGTAGTTCGCAGCGGCTTTGTCCTGTGCCTTGCACAGCTGGAAGCTCGCGACTTTGTCGCCCCACGCTGTCTTCGCTGCCGCTTCAGCGGCCTTGGCCTTGGCGTCGTCGCTCACGGGGGGCAGCTTGGCGAATGCCGCTGCGGCAAGCAGCGCGGCCACGAGCACGGGGATCTGGGCTTTACGCATGGTATGTGTCCTGCCTCTAAGACCGAACGACGGCCTCGACCGACGCCGGGTCGCGGCTGAGCTGTGCCGGGATCTTGCCGGCCTTGATGTCGGCCAGCCACAGCGCGTGGTGTTCCTTCGCCCACGACTCGTCGACGACGCCGTCGCGCATGCCGCGGAAGGCCCCCTTGGTGCCGACCGTGCCCAGGTAGATGTGGCCGAGGAACAGCGCCATCATCAGCAGCGTGGCGGTGGCATGAATCATGTGGGCGATCTGCATGTCGCCGCGCAGGTACTCGAGGCCCGGCAGCACCTTGTCCATCACCAGGCCGGAACCCACGGCGATGATGCCGAGCAGGAACACGCCGCCCCAGAACACCACCTTCTCGCCGGCATTGAAGCGGTGCGACGGCATTTCGGCGCCGCTCAACATTCCGCCGCCCTTGAGCAGCCACGCGAGGTCGCCCTGGCGCGGCAGGTTGTCGCGCACGAAGGTCACGAACACCACCGCCAAGGACACCGCGAACAGCGGGCCGGCGAAATTGTGCGCGGTCTTCAACGCGTAGGCCAGCCAACCGAACAGCGTGGCACCGATCACCGGCAGCAGAAAGAACTTGCCGAACGCCATCACGATGCCCGACACCGCGAGCACGCTGAACGTGATGGCGTTGGTCCAGTGCGCGGCGCGTTCGAAGTAGGTGAAGCGCTCGACGACACGACCGGTGGCCGCCTCGTGCCCGCCGATCGGGCCTTTGCGCCAATGAAACAGCGCAATCGCCAGCATCACGATCAGCAGCAGCGCGCCGCCATAAGGAATGAGCCACTGGTTGCGCACCTCGCGCCAGGCCTCGCCGGCGTTCGTCAGGCGCGATCCCGGGTACTGCACGAATGACTGGATCAGCACGCCTTTCTCGGCCCCCGGCAGGTTGCTGATGCCGGGCTGCGGGCCCGACTCGCGCACCGCGCGCCAGAACGGCGCGTTGTTGCCGGGCTGCGTCTTGGTGCGCTGGGCGTTGGTTTCGCCGGGCTGGGGTTCGGGCGGTGCGACGAAGCCGGCGGGCGGGCCGGCCGGCGCGCTGGCGGGCTGCGCAGCCTCGTCGGCCCACACCGCGGCGGCGAACCCGAACGCAGCGGTGGCGGCCAGCAACGCGTTGCGGATCAGGCGGTGCATGCGGCTTGACACGGGGTGCCTCACTTGACGCGGTTGTATTCGTTCTGCGACTGGGCCCGCGTGCGCATCTGGTTCTCCCAGCTGGCGTGGTCGCCCGCGCTCCAGCCGGCGGCCACGTAGGGGTCGTCGGCGCCCTGCCAGGCCTTGGTGTCCGACTTCTTGATGGGGACGCTGCCGGTACTGGTCTCGCCGCAGGCGGCGAGACCGAGGCCAATAGCCAGCGCGACAGGGATCAGTTTCAGAGGCTTGTTCACTTTGTCGGCTCCTTCGCAGCGGCGCCCTGGCTCGGCTTGCCGTAGGCCGTGCCCCAGCCCCACACCTCGCTGCCCTTGCCGCGGTTGAGCACACGGGTGCGGAAGATGTCGGCCACCACGTCGCCATCGCCGCCGAGCAGCGCCTTGGTCGCGCACATCTCGGCGCAGGCCGGCAGCTTGCCTTCTGCGAGCCGGTTGCGCCCGTACTTCTCGAACTCGGCCTGGCTGCCGTTGGCCTCGGGGCCGCCGGCGCAGAAGGTGCACTTGTCCATCTTGCCGCGCAGGCCGAAGTTGCCGTTGGTCGGGAACTGCGGCGCGCCGAACGGGCAGGCGTACGAGCAGTAGCCGCAGCCGATGCAGATGTCCTTGTCGTGCAGCACCACGCCCTCGTCGGTGCGGTAGAAGCAATCGACCGGGCACACCGCCATGCACGGCGCATCGCTGCAATGCATGCAGGCCACCGAGATGCTCTTCTCGCCCGGCACGCCGTCGTTGAGCGTGACCACGCGCCGGCGGTTCACGCCCCAGGGCACGTCGTGCTCCTGCTTGCAGGCGGTGACGCAGCCGTTGCATTCGATGCAACGCTCGGCATCGCAGATGAATTTCATTCGTGCCATGACTGCTCCTTAAGCGGTCTTCTCGATCTGGCAGAGAGTCGTCTTCGTCTCCTGCATCATCGTCACGCTGTCGTAGCCGTAGGTCGTCGCGGTGTTGACCGCCTCGCCGCGGATCACCGGGTAGGCGCCGTCCGGGTAGTACTGCTTCAGGTCCGCACCCTGCCAGCGCCCGGAGAAATGGAACGGCAGGAACACCGTGTCGGGTCCGACCCGCTCGGTGACCTGTGCCTTCACCTGGATCTTGGCGCCGGTGGGCGTCTTCACCCACACCATCTCGCCGTCACGAATGCCGCGGTCGTTCGCGGCGCGCGGGTTGATCTCGACGAACATGTCCTGCTGCAGTTCGGCCAGCCACGGATTGGAGCGTGTTTCTTCGCCGCCACCTTCGAACTCGACCAGCCGACCCGAGGTCATGATCAGCGGGTAGGTCTTGCCGATGTCGCGGTTCTTCTGCTGCACGCTCTTGTACAGCGTGGGCAGGCGCCAGAACGCCTTCTTGTCGTCGTGGGTCGGGTACTTGTCGATGAGGTCGGGCCGGTTCGAGTACAGCGGTTCGCGATGCTGCGGAATCGCGTCGGGGAAGTTCCACACCACCGCGCGCGCCTTGGCGTTGCCGAACGGGTGGCAGCCGTGGTTCTTCA
This sequence comes from Piscinibacter sp., assembly GCA_041496605.1. Lineage (GTDB taxonomy): Bacteria > Pseudomonadota > Gammaproteobacteria > Burkholderiales > Burkholderiaceae_C > Albitalea. Next base: position 1,646 of record JBGQEX010000196.1, on the reverse strand, counting down.
TCACCACGCGGATGATGCCGCCCGAGGGGTCGGTCTTCCAGTTCTTGCCTTCGGCGGCCTTCTTCTCGTCGTCGGTGAGCTCGTCCCACCAGCCGAGCTTCTTGACCAGCACATGGTCGAACTCGGGGTAGCCGGTGGTGATGTCGGCACCCAGCGAATGCGAGCCGTCCTCGGCCAGCAGGTTGACGCCCTCGCGCTCGACGCCGAAGTTCGCGCGGAAGTTGCCGCCGCCTTCCATCACATGCTTGGACGTGTCGTACAGGTTCGGCGAGCCCGGGTGCTTCATCTCGGGCGTGCCATAGCACGGCCACGGCAGGCCGAAGTAGTCGCCGTCGAGCGAGTAGCCGGTCTCCTTGTCGACGCCGCCCTTGGCTTTCAGGGACTTCACGTCGAAGACGTTCATGTTGCGCATGTGCGCCTTCAGGCGCTCGGGGCTTTGGCCGGTGTAGCCGATCGTCCACACGCACTTGTTGATTTCGCGCAGGATCGACTCCGGCTCGGGCTCCAGCATGCCGCCCTTGGCCGGCACCATCTTGTAGTTCTTGGTCAGCTCCTTGTCGAAGCCGAGCTTGGCCGCGAGCTGAGCCATGATCATCTGGTCGCTGCGCGATTCGAACAGCGGCTCGATGACCTTCTCGCGCCACTGCAGCGAGCGGTTCGACGCCGTCACCGAGCCCGAGGTCTCGAACTGCGTGCACGCCGGCAGCAGGTAGACCGCGCGGTTCGGGTTCTGGTCTTCGGGCTTGCCCGGCATCGCCGCCATCGCCGCGGTCGCCGACGGGTAGGGGTCGACGACGACCAGCAGGTCGAGCTTGTCCATCGCGCGCTTCATCTCGAGCCCGCGCGACTGCGAGTTCGGCGCGTGGCCCCAGTAGAACAGGCCGCGCAGGTTGCTTTCCTGGTCGATCAGGTCGTTCTTCTCGAGCACGCCGTCGATCCAGCGCGACACCGTCATGCCCGACTTGCCCATCATGCCCGGCGCGTACTGTTTCTTGATCCACTCGAAGTCGACGCCCCAGGCCTTGGCGAAATGCTTCCACGAGCCTTCGAGCAGGCCGTAGTAGCCGGGCAGCGAATCGGGGTTGGGGCCCACGTCGGTGGCGCCTTGCACGTTGTCGTGGCCGCGGAAGATGTTGGTGCCGCCGCCGCTCTTGCCCACGTTGCCCAGCGCCAGCTGCAGCAGGCACGAGGCGCGCACGATCGCGTTGCCGATCGTGTGCTGCGTCTGGCCCATGCACCAGACCACCGTGCTCGGGCGGTTCTCGGCCAGGATGCGCGCCACCTTCAGGCAGGTGGCCTCGTCGACGCCGCAGGCCTCTTGCACCTTGTCGGGCGTCCACTTCGCGAGCACCTCGTCACGCACCTTGTCCATGCCGTAGACGCGGTCATGGATGTACTGCTTGTCTTCCCAGCCGTTCTTGAACACGTGGTACATCAGGCCGAAGACGAACGGGATGTCCGAGCCGGAGCGGATGCGCACGTACTCGTCGGCCTTCGCGGCGGTGCGCGTGAAGCGCGGGTCGACCACGATCATCTTGGTGCCGGTTTCCTTGGCGTGCAGCATGTGCAGCATCGACACCGGGTGCGCCTCGGCGGCGTTGGAGCCGATGTACATCGCCGCCTTCGAGTTCTGCATGTCGTTGTAG
>JBGQEX010000195.1:0-7641 GCA_041496605.1 Piscinibacter sp. | reverse complement strand
CTGGTGGCTGGGCCCGTAGCCCGTGGTCAGGCCTGGCAGTGCGCAGCAGATCTTGACGTTCAGGTTCTCCTCGGCAATCACTTGGTGGATGAAGTCGTAGGCGCGGCGGGTTCCGAACACCGCGTAGGTCGTCGCGAACGGGATAAGGCCTTCCTTGGCCATGCCGCCGGCAGCGGCCATCAGCAGCTGCTCAGCCATGCCCATCTGGTAGAAGCGGTCGGGGTAGGCCTGGGCAAAGAGATGCAGGTCGGTGTACTTGGCCAGGTCGGCCGTCATGCCGACAATCTCGGGCCGGTTGGCGGCCAGTTCGACCAGCGCCTTGCCGAACGGTGCTGCCTTCACGCGCTGCCCTTCGGCGGCGATGGAGGCGATCATGGCCGACGTGGTCAGGCGAGGCTTCTTTTCTGCGACGGTGTTCATGCGAGGGCTCCTTCGGTGTGGGATTGGTCGAGGATCTGGAGGGCTTGCTGCCACTCCGGGGGGTCGACGCGGATGAAGTGGTTCTTCTCCCGCTTCTCCAGGAAAGGCACGCCCTTGCCCATCAGCGTGTCGAACAGGATCACGCGCGGCTTGGCCTCGGTGAGGCTGCGCGCGGTGTCGAAGGCGCTCAGCACCGCCGGCAAGTCGTTGCCGTCGACGCGCTGAACATGCCAGCCGAACGCCGCCCACTTGTCGGCCAGCGGCTCGAACCCCATGACCTTCGACGACTGGCCATCCGCCTGCTGGTTGTTGATGTCAACCAGGCAGATGAGATTGCCAAGACCGTGGTGCGCGGCGCCCATCGCCGCCTCCCAGGTCGAGCCCTCGTCGAGTTCACCATCGGACATCGAGTTGTAGACGAACGCGGGGTTCTTCTTCTGCCGCAGGCCCAGCGCCATGCCCACCGCGATTGGCAGGCCGTGGCCCAGTGACCCGCCCGAGATCTCCATGCCAGGCGTGTAGGTCGCCATGCCGGACATCGGCAGGCGGCTGTCGTCGCTGCCGTAGGTCTCGAGTTCGCTCTCGGGGATGATGCCGGCCTCGATCAGGGCGGCGTAGGACGCGATCGCGTAGTGCCCGTGCGACAGCAGGAAGCGGTCGCGTCCTTCCCATTCGGGTTCGTTGGGGCGCAGGTTCAGCGCGTGGTGATAGGCCACCGCCAGCACATCGGCCCAACCGAGGGCTTGGCCGATGTAGCCCTGGCCTTGAACCTCGCCCATGCGCAATGCGAAGCGGCGGATTCGATACGCGCTCTCGCGCAAGTTCGTGATCAATTCAGACATGACAGTCCTTTGGAGGTGGAAAGATTGAAGGGAAGGTCTCAGAGCAGGCCGATGGAGAACCAGGGCACGAACGCCACGATCAGCAACCCGACGAGCAAGGCGCCAAGGTAGGGCCAGATGCGGCGCACGGCGATATCGGGGTTCACGCGGCCGATGGTGCAGGCGGCGTAGTAGCCCAGGCCGAACGGCGGCGCGAACAGGCCGATGCCCATCGCGAGGATGATCACCATCGCGTAGTGCACTTCGTGCACGCCGATCGCCTTGGCCACCGGGAACAGCAACGGTGCGAACAGCACCATCGCCGGGATGCCTTCGAGCACGCTGCCCAGTACGATGAACGCCGCGATCGACACCAGCAGGAAGCCGTATTTGCCACCCGGCACGCTGGTCATCGCCTCGGCGAGGCTGTGCGAGAAGCCCGACTGCGTCAGCGCCCAGGACATGCCGGTAGCGGTCCCGATGATGAAGAGGATGGCGCCGGAGAGCGCCGCCGTGTCAACCAGCATGGGGTACAGGCGCTTCCAGTCGAAGCGCCGGTAGATGAAGAGGCCGGCCACCACCGCGTAGGCGATGCCGATGGTCGACACCTCTGTCGCCGTGGCCACACCCTCGACCACCGCGGTGCGGATCAACACTGGCAGCGCCAGTGCCGGGACCGCCACGAGCAGGGTCCGGCCGACGACGCTCATAGGTGCGCGCTTCAGGCCCACGGCAACTTCCGCGCTTCGGTAGCGGGCCAGCAGCGCGATCATCACGGCAAGGACCACGCCCGGCAGCAGGCCGCCAGTGAACAGTGCGGCGATCGAGATGCCGGCCACCGAGCCGATGGTGATGAGCACCAGCGAGGGCGGGACCGTCTCGGCCATCGCGCCTGAGGCGGCGAGCAGGGAGATCAACTCGCCTTCGTGGGTGCCGCGCTTCTTCATCTCCGGCAGCAGCACCGGGGCCACGGCGGCCATATCGGCGGTCTTGGCGCCCGAGATACCCGACACCAGCAGCATCGCCCCCAGCAGAACGTAGTTCAGGCCGCCGCGCACGTGGCCCAGCAGCGAGGCCAGGAAGTCCACCATCGCCTTGGCCATGCCGGTCATCTCGACCAGATGCCCGAGCAGGATGAACAAGGGCACCGCCAGCAGGATCAGCGAACTCATGCCCTCGTCGATGCGTCCGCTGACCACCGCGAGAGGCGTCGATGTCACGCACAACAGGAAGGCAACCGTCGCCAGCCCGAAGCAGAACGCGATCGGCACGCCGAGCAGCACGCCTGTGCCGAGCAGCAACGCGAAGAAGACGACCAGGTTCCAGTTGCCGATGCCCTGCAGCCAGTCGGCGCCGAGATACAGCACGCTGGCCAGTGCGGCAATCGAGAGCACCACGCCGATGAGATCGGCCATGCCCAGACGCGCGAGACGCAGCAGGCTGATCGCGATCATGAACACCGCGCCCACCGGCACCGCGGCAGCGCGCACCGTGTTCGGCCACGACAGCGCGGGCGTCTGCACGACCCACTCGTCATGGGCGTACTCGGCCATCGGTCCGATCAGGATCACCAGCATCAGGCAGGGAGCGGCGATCGCCAGCGCTTCGCCCCACGCCTGCGCCCGCGGGCTCCATCGCGACACCAGTGCCGTGGTGCGCATGTGCGTGCCGCGCCGCAGTGCCACAGCCGCGCCCAGGTTGGCCAGCCAAAGGAAGAGGATCGAGGCTAATTCGTCGGCCCAGGGGATCGGGCTGTTGAAGACGAAGCGCATGATCACGCCCGCCAGCAGCACGAGCACTTCACCGACCACCAGAACCGCGGCCGGGACCTCGATGACGTGGCCGAGCCATGCTTCAGCGCGCGCCGGGAGCGACCCGCCCGGCGATACGGGTTGAGCTTCCAGCAGCATGGCGCTCACCCCAGTGTCCCGACGCTGTCCTGCAGCAGCTTCCAGGACTCGTCGCCGAACTTGGCGCGCAGGTCCTTGTAGAACGAGCCCTTGGCCAGCGCATCCTTGAAGGCCTTCTTGTCCGGCTCGAGCATCTGCACACCCTTGGACGCGAGGTCGGTACGCAGCGAGACACTCAGTGCGGCGATGTCGGCGCGCTCGTCGGTCGCGGCCTTGTCGAGTTCGCGGCGCACGATCTCCTGAATGTCCTTGGGCAGGCGCTCCATCGCCTTGCGGTTGCCCAGGATCCAGTAGGCATCCCAGACGTGGTTCGTGAGGCTGCAGTATTTCTGCACCTCGTAGAGCCGCGCGCTGCTGATGATGGCCAGCGGGTTCTCCTGGCCTTCGACGAGCTTGGTCTGCAGCGCTGAATACAACTCGTTGAAGTTGATCGGCGTGGGACTGGCGCCGAGCGCGGTGAACAACGAAGACAGCATCGGTGCTGCCGGCACGCGCAACTTCAGGCCCTTCAGATCGTCGGGCGTCTTGACCGGCTTGGTCGAAGTGGTCACGTGGCGGAAGCCGTTGTCCCAGGGCTTGGACATCGTGAGCAGGCCGACCTTCTCGATCTGTGCGCGCACATGGGCACCGAGCGGACCGTCCATCGCCTTCCAGACCTCGTTGTAGTCGTGGAACGCGAAGCCGGTGTTGATGATGCCCGCGGCAGGCACGAGGGTCGACAACACGACGCTCGCCTGGTTGAAGAACTCGACACCGCCATTTCGAATCTGCGACAGCAGATCAGTGTCCGAACCGAGCTGGTTGGCTGGGAACAGCTTGATGTCCAGCCGGCCGCCTGTCGCGTTGCGGATGCGGTCGATCGCCTCCTGCGCACGCTTGTTGACCGGATGCGACGGGTCCTGGCCGGTGGCGAACTTGTAGGTGAACTCGGCCGCGTGGGCAGGGCGTGAAGCGATCGAGAACAGCGGTAGCGCCGAGGCGCCGGCCAGAATCTGACGGCGCGTGAGATGGAACTTGAATGCAGTCATGCTTGTCTCCTGAGGTAGGAATGGAATGGCCGTTGGTTCGGCTCAGTGGATCAACATGCCGCCGTTCACGTCGAGCGTGATGCCGGTGCAGTACAGCGAGAGGTCGCTGGCGAGGAAGACGCAGGCGCCGCCGATGTCGTCAGCGCGGCCCAGACGGGCCAGCGGGATCGTCTCGGCGATCTCGGCCTTCTTCTCTTCGGTGAGCTTGCCCTTGATGATGTCGGTGCCGATCAGGCCCGGCGTGATGCAGTTGACGCGAATGCCTTCGGGGCCGAACTCGCGCGCCATCGCGCGCGCCAGGCCGAGCACGCCGGCCTTGGCCGCCGAGTAGTGCGGGCCGCCGAGGATGCCGCCGCCGCGTTGCGCCGAGACCGACGAGATGCAGACGATCGAGCCGCTCCTCTGCGCCTGCATGGCCGGCAGCACGGCCTGCGACATGTACAGCGTGCCGCGCAGGCTCACGTCGAGGATGCGGTCGTAGTCGGCGCCGGTGATGTCGCACGTCTTCGCCGGCTGGGTGATGCCGGCGTTATTCACCAGCACGTCGATGCGGCCGAAGGCCTTCAGCACCTCAGCCGCCGCGGCATCGCACGAGGCCTTGTCGGTCACGTCCGCGACGAGGCCGAGGTGACCGGTGCCGATCTGCGCTGCAGCGGCAGCAGGCTCAGCGCGGGCGAGATCGAGAACGACGACGCGGGCACCATGTGAGGCCATCATGCGCGCCGTGGCGAACCCGAGGCCGTTGAGGCCGGCACCGCCGGTGATGACGGCAACCTTGTCCTTGAGCAGCATGTCTTTCTTCTCCAATGGGAATGAGGGTTGGGGAGAACGCGGAAGACAAGGCCGGCGGTGCCGAACCCTGGGGACTGATGACCCTCTATGGGTGCCTCGGCTTGGGTACCGCGGCTTGTCTCCGTTGTTCGTGAGACGAATAGTCGGCGCCAGGCTGCATGACTACAAGCGATGTGTTTTCACCCTAAGATGACGCTCTATCACTCAACGGCAGGGTTGACCCCATGTCCTCTCTCCCAGCTGTCACCAACCTCCAGGCCTTCGAGGCCGTGGCGCGCCGGCGCAGCTTCGCGCTGGCTGCAGCGGAGCTTCACCTCACCGCTTCCGCGATCAGCCACCAAGTCTCACGGCTCGAATCGCACCTGGGTGTGCGCCTGTTCGAGCGCAGCGCGCATGGCGTGCGAATCAGTGTCGCCGGTGAGACGTACCTATCGCGGGTTGGCGGCGCGCTGTCTGCCATTGCGGCAGCGACGGAGGACCTGAGGCAGGGGGTCAGCAACAGCCTGTACGTCCACTCGGCGCCGAGCATCGCGAGCCTGTGGTTGATGTCGCGCCTGCACGCCTTTGCGCAGGCATACCCCGACATCTCACTGAACCTGTCGGCGGCCCACACCCCGAGCGACTTCGAGCTCGGCCAGGCCGATATCGATCTTCGCTACGGTGTGCCGAACTGGCCTGGCCTGGTGGTCGAGCCTTTGTTCGAGGAGCGCATCGTGCCGCTCGCGAGTCCCGCATTCATACAGAAGCATCGCCTGAAGCGGCCCGAGCATCTGCTCGGCGTCAAGCTCATCCAGAGCAATGTCAGCATCGTTCAATGGCCCGATTGGTTTGCGGCCTTCACTGACATGCGTGCGCCGGACCGCTTCGCGGTGCGTTTTGACCGGGCGCAGATGTCACTTGATGCGGCCACGCAAGGGCTTGGCGTCGCGCTCGAAAGCGCGACGATCGCGGGGCGGCACATTGCTGAGCGCAAACTACGGCCAGTGTTCGGGCTCGACAAGGCCGTCAAGGTGAAGGCGCATTTCGCCGTCTATCCGGCAAGGCACGCCAAGCGACCGCCTGTTGAAGCGTTTCTCGCATGGCTGCACGGAGAGGCGTCAAAAACATAGGCACCGTGCCCAGCGAGCGCGTCGGTCGTGAACGGCCGCTCTTTGTGGGATTGAACTTCGCCTTTGGGTCGACGGACTAAACCGCTCTACAAGGACTTTCCCTTCAAGGCTTGAATTGAATTTGGGATTTGTTGGCTTAGTGATCGATCCACGGGGCGATGGGCGAGCGAAGCTGCAACGGCGACAGAGAACAGACTGCACATCTACAAACGGCCTTGTTGCACCTGTCGGTGCGGACCCAGATACGAACCGCTCAGCCGGGCTCCATTCGCGCGACGTGGTTGGGCACGATTGCCGCCGCGTACGGTTTATCGAGTTCACCAGCTGCCGGTCTGACCTGTCAAATGCATCTTCGAGAGCACGTCTTGGGTGGAAGGAACGGAATGGGTTTTGGAGTTGATCGGTTGTCGCAATTTGCGGCGGCGCTCAGGCCGCGCAGTTTGCGGGGCCGGAGGATGCAGCGGCGACGGGTTGCCGGGCCGATTGCTTGGCGTGCGGCTTGACGCTGACGTGGTTGGGGTCGAAGCCTTCTTCGCGCGTCATTACCGCCCATAGGATGCGAGCATTCTTGTTGGCCATGGCCACGCAGGCCTTTTGCCAGCCCACGCGCGCCGTCAGTTGCACCAGCCAACGCGAGGTCGGATCGTCGCGTTTGTCGGCGCTCATCACCGCGGCTTTGGCGCCCTGGATCAGCAGCGTGCGCAGGTAGTCGTCGCCACGCTTTGTGATGCGCCCGAGACGAGTCTTGCCGCCGCTGGAATCCTGGCGCGGCACCATGCCCAGCCAGGCGCCGAACTGGTGGCCGCTCTTGAACTGCTTGAAGTCGCCCACGCCGGCAGTCAGCGCCGATGCACCGAGTTCGCCGATTCCGATGACCTTGGCCGCACGCTTGGCCGCTGTGCTGGCGCGCACATGCTGGCCAACCTGCCTGTCGCACCAGCGCAGGTGCTCGTCGAGCTCGCGCCAGTGCTCGAACGCGCGCTGCATGACCAGGCGCGCCGTCGTGCTGAGTTCGTTGCTGGCATCCTCGATCACATCGGTCAGCACGGCGCGCAAGACCTTGGGGCTCTTGCCGAACGCCAAGCCGAACTCCGTCAGCACGCCGCGGATCTGGTTGATGCAGGCGGTGCGCTCTTCCTTCAAGCCTTCGCGCACACGGTCGGTGCAGGCTCATCACGCCCTGCTGCTCGCAGGTCTTGATCGGCACGAAGCGCATGCTTGGCCGCGACGCCGCCTCGCAGATCGCCGCGGCGTCGGTGGCGTCGTTCTTGCCGTTCTTTCCTTCCATGCGGTAGGGAGTGACGAAGTGGGCCGCAATGAGCCGCGCGTCCAATCCCAGCGCGCGCAGCTTGCGGGCCCAGTGGTGCGCGCTGGAGCACGCCTCCATCGCCACCAGGCAACCCGCGGGCAGCTGCGCGCACCAGGCAAAGAACTGATCACGCTTGAACGCCCGAGCCACCACACGTCGGCCCGCTGCATCCACCGCATGTACCTGGATCACCTGCTTGGCAAGGTCAACGCCTACCCGCACTATCGGTGCTCGTGTAATCTCGCTCATGGG
>JBGQEX010000194.1:0-7654 GCA_041496605.1 Piscinibacter sp. | reverse complement strand
TGACGCTCGAACCGGTGATGCCCGAACTCGATGCCGACGAAAACCCCGAGCTCACCGACTTCAAGCGCCGCTTCTGGTGGACCCTGCCGCTGACCGTGGCGGTCACGCTGCTGGCAATGGCAGGCCACCGGCTTGCGTGGTTCGACATGGCCACGCAAAGCTGGATCGAGCTGGCCTTGAGCCTGCCGATCGTGCTGTGGGCCGGCGCACCGTTCTTCGTGCGCGGCGCGCAGTCCATCATCCATCGCAGCCCGAACATGTGGACGTTGATCGGCCTCGGCACCGGCGCGGCTTTCGTCTACAGCGTGGCGGCCACCGTCGCACCGGGAATGTTCCCGGCCTCGTTCGTCACGATGGGCCGAGTAGCGGTCTACTTCGAGGCCGCCGCGGTCATCATTTCACTGACCCTGCTCGGCCAGGTGCTGGAACTGAAGGCGCGTTCGCAGACCTCGGCCGCGATCAAGTCGCTGCTGGGCCTGGCGCCGAAGACAGCACGCCGCATCAACGCCGACGGCAGCGAGCAGGACGTGCCGCTCGCCCACGTGCACGTCGGCGACGCGCTGCGCGTGCGACCCGGCGAGAAGGTGCCGACCGACGGCGTGGTCATCGAAGGCGCGAGCGCGGTCGACGAATCCATGTTGACCGGCGAGCCGCTGCCGGTCAGCAAGCGGGTCGGCGACAAGCTGATCGGCGCCACGATCAACACCAGCGGCGCGCTGGTGATGCGCTCGGAACGCGTCGGCTCGCAAACGGTGCTCGCGCAAATCGTCCAGATGGTCGCGCAGGCCCAGCGCTCGAAGGCGCCGATGCAGCGCATGGCCGACACGGTGGCCGGCGTCTTCGTCGTCGGCGTGGTGTCGGTGGCGCTGCTCACCTTCTTCGGCTGGGGCCTGTTCGGCCCGCAGCCGAGTTGGGTCTACGGGCTGATCAACGCCGTGGCCGTGCTCATCATCGCCTGCCCTTGCGCGCTCGGCTTGGCCACACCGATGTCGATCATGGTCGCGACCGGCAAGGCCGCCACGCAAGGCGTGCTGTTTCGCGACGCGGCAGCGATCGAGAACTTTCGCAAGGTCGACACGCTGATCGTCGACAAGACCGGCACGCTGACCGAGGGCAAACCGGCCTTCGACCGCGCAGTGGCCGCCGCGGGGTTCTCCGAAGACGAGGTGCTGCGCTTGGCGGCCAGCCTCGACCAGGGGAGCGAACATCCGCTCGCCGACGCGATCGTGCGCGCGGCACGCGAGCGCGGCCTCGCGCTCGACAAGCCGGAGGGGTTCGAGTCGAGCAGCGGCATCGGCGTGCAAGGCCACGTCGCGGGTAAGGCACTGGCCTTGGGCAACACCGCGCTGATGACGCAACTGGGCGTTTCGGTGGACAGCCTGAAGACGCAGGCCGAAGGTCTGCGCAGCGAAGGTGCCAGCGTGATGCACCTGGCCGTCGACGGTGTGCTGATGGGCTTGCTCGCGGTGTCCGACCCGATCAAGGCGACCACGCGGGACGCGCTCGCCACGCTGAAGTCAGCCGGCTTGCGCGTGGTGATGGCCACTGGCGACGGGCTGACCACGGCGCGTGCAGTCGGCGCGCGGCTGGGCATCACCGAAGTGCACGGCGAAGTGAAGCCGGCCGACAAGCTTGCGCTGGTCGAGCGCCTGCAGCGCGAGGGCCGCGTCGTCGCGATGGCGGGCGACGGCATCAACGATGCCCCGGCACTCGCCAAGGCCGACGTCGGCGTGGCCATGGGCACCGGCACTGACGTGGCGATGAACAGCGCGCCGGTCACGCTGGTCAAAGGCGATCTGCGCGGCATCGCTCAAGCGCGCACGCTGTCGCAGGACACGATCGCCAACATGAAGCAGAACCTCGCCTTCGCGTTCGTCTACAACGCGCTCGGCGTGCCGCTCGCCGCCGGGCTGCTGTATCCATTCACCGGCTGGCTGCTGTCGCCGATGATCGCCGCGCTGGCGATGAGCCTGAGCTCGGCCTCGGTGATCGGCAACGCGCTGCGCATGCGGGGATCGAGCCACGAAGGCATCAGCGCGAAGACCCCGCTGTGGACGCCGGCGCCGAGCGACAAGACCGGCTCGCATGGGTGTTGACAGCCGGCCCGATGGCTGTTGCCCCTCAGGCGTCGCGGCCGGCGGGCGGTTCATGACGTCCCACTCACTGCTTGGCCGGGGACGGCGGCAGTCGATCCATCATCATCTCCATCATCATCTGCATCATCTCCATGCGCTGCTCCATCATTCCATGGCGCTTGGCCATGTCGGCCAGCATGCCCTTGGGGTCGGCCATGGCGCCCATGCCGCCCATGCCTTTCATCATGCCCATGCCGTCCTGCATGGCCTTCATGTGGGCGGCCATCAGCGCATTGCGCTCCTCGGGCGTCTTGGCGTTCATCATCTTCTGGTGCATGTCCTGCATGGCTTTCATGCGGGGCTCCATCGCGGCCATCGGCGCGGACGCGCTGGCGGCAGGGGCCGACGACGAGGTCGCGGTGACGGCGCCGGGGCCCGCACAAGCGGTGGCGAGTGCGGCAGCAGACAGGGAGACGAGGGTGCGAAGGGATGCCATGGTGAACTCCTGGTGGGTTGGGGGTCCAACGCGGACCCGGGAAACAAGGGGGTTGGGGCGCCGGGCGGCACATGCCGCTCGAAGCTGCAGACGCGCAAGCAGCCACGGGATTGACTCCCACCGGCTGCTTGCCAGAGAAGGCTAGATCGTCAGACGCAGGAAGCGTATGACCAGAGGCGGCCCCTCGAAGGCAGGCCGCTCGGCCAACCGCCCCATCGCGACGGTGGCAGTGGGTATCACCGAGCGCCAGTCGACGCTCGCAACCACCACTGGGACGGGGACATCGCTCTGGGCCGTCCGGGCCTTGGTGGCGCTCGATGATTCGTCATCGCAGAACTTGAGGCACCCGGCCTTGGCGGCGTCCGTCGTGGGGCCGTCATGCTTCGCACCATCGTTGTCGCCATGCTCGACATAGAACGCCTGCGTGGTGTTCACACCTTGCTCGGTCAAACCACCATGTATCGACGTGGCCGAGGCGGGTGCCCGAGGCCCGTACGACTGAAGCTGGCAAGCATTGGCCACCCCCACCAGCAGGGCCAACACCCAAGACATCAGCGTCACCCAGACGGTGCGATGCAGGTGGCGACGGTGGAAGGGCAGGGACAACATGACAACGATCGTGGGGTCGGACAATTCTCGGAGCCGGTTCAGTTCGGGATTTGAGCCATGTCAAGGCGGACGCAGTGCCAGATCGTCGCCACCTTGGCGCAACTGGGCGATCTCTGTCTTCTGCGCTGCAGACCTCTCGACCGGGATCATTTGCCCTTTTGCTTGACAACCCATGCCACGACGGCGACAACCACGATGACAAGCAAGATCGGCACCCATATCCCGCCGTATCCATCCATCCAGCCGCCGCCCCACATGCCACCATTCATCATGTTTTCCTTCTGCGCCAAAGAGGCGCCGGTGACCAACAGAGCCACCTCTCTCAACCGCTACAGCTACCTGCGACCCAGGACCAAGAACCTTCGGAACCCGTGCCGTTGAAGCTAAGCTACGCTGACATGTCGTCGACGTCTGTGCGGCGGCGAACACAGACTTGCCGCAACGGTCGGCTTCATATTCACGAAGCCGCCATTGCCGCGCCAGAGCGATCCTGACTTGGCTTGCCGGGGCTGCCGCGTTCATCGTGCTGTTCTGAGCAACCGCGAATCGGTGCACCGTTCATGCTGCTGGAAGCCATCGAGGACATCACGAAACTTGCGCTCGTCGTCGCGTGCCTGTATTTCGGGTTCGGCGCCTACGTGCGGCGCAGACAGCCAGCGTGGGCCGACCCGCTGGCAAGAAGACGCGCCGGCATCTTGCTGCTGCTCGTCCTCGCGGCGTCGGCGATCTAGCTGAGCGAAGACGTGCTCGGTGGCGAATCGGGTCCGATCGACCGATTGATCCTCGTGTTCATCCGCGACCGGACGCCGAGCCGCCTCGCCGGCCTGTTCGAAGCGATCACCTTCACCGGGTCATCAAACGTCCTGATTCCGCTGGCGTCGATCGCGACGCTGGCGTTGTTGTTCGTACGCCGCCGCCTCGAGGCGCTGTGGGTGGCCGCTTCCGTGATCGCCGGTGCGACGCTGGTCTTCGCCGTCAAGACGGTGGTGGGACGGGCTCGGCCCGCGCTGTGGGATACGCAGTGGTACTGGGGTTCGAGCTTTCCGAGCGGGCACACGCTGGTCGTCGCGGCATTCGCTACGGCCTGTGCGTTATGCATCGGTCGAATTTGGCCGGCGGCGCGCGTCGCCTCGCTCGCTGCAGCGCTCGCGTGGACGCTCCTTGTCGCCCTGTCGCGCCTAGTGCTGGGCGTCCATTGGCCGACCGATGTGCTGGTTGCCGCGTGCGCGGGCGCATCGATACCGCTGACGATGAGCGTTGCACTCGAGTTGCGCCGCGCCGCACGCACCGACTTTCCTTCAGCACGACGGTGGTGAGGTTGCCGAGCTACGTATCGACTGCCCCAACCGCTCCGCTCAAAAGAACCACTGCATCGACGCATGTACCGTGTTGGGCAGCCGCCGGTACTCGGTGCCCGCGGCACCGGAGAAGCGCTGGATTCCAATCGCGACGTCGAGGTCTGGCCGCACTGAATAGCTCAGGCTGCTGGCAACGTAGCGGCTGCGGTCCGCGAGATTGACGACGAGGTCGTTGTTCCACTTCAGCAGCGGCGCGATGTCGTATCCCGCATGAAGGCCGAGATAGCGGCGCGCCAACGCCTGCGTTTGGCCCGACTTCAGCGCGCTGAAGTCGTAGGCCGACGGATCGCGCGCACCCGCACCGTTGAAGTAGAGCTCGCCGGTGAGCGTCAGCGTGTTGCCGAAGGCATAGTCGGCTCCGACCAGCACGCGGTTGGTAGCCGGCAAACCGTCGGGCCACTGCCGGGTCAGTTCCGCGCGAACTCCTGCCTGCCCCACCTGCCCTGCCAGATCGAGGCCCCAGGTCTGTTGCCCGAGCAGGCGACCGCCGATCAACGAGTAGTCCAGGCCCAAGATGTTGTCGTGCCACTGCAGGGCCGCGGTCGAACGGTGCTCGATGCGGCTTGGCGCAACGACGGCCGCCACACGAGACAGCGGCCCGAACTTGTGCTCGACGAGCAGCGCGTCGACGCCGAGCCGCTCTTCGCGTTCCAGCGCGATCGGACTGACCGGGTTGAGTGCGTCCTGCGGGCTCCAGAAACGGCCGGTTCCCCATGCGATGCGCTGCCGACCGAGGCGCAGATCGGTGTCGCCCAGGGAAGCATTGAGCGTCGCGCGGTAGAGCCGATGCACCCCATACAGGCGCGAGGTTTCGAGGTAGTTCGCGTCGGCCCGCCAGTATTGCGGTGGCGCGATGTCCTTGCCCTGCTGGAACTGCGCGGTGCGCAGATAGCTGCCGAGAAGCAGCTCGTTGTCGTATTGAAGGTCGAAGCTCAGCGCGGGCGCGATGCTCCCCTTCACTTCGACCCGAAGCCGATTCACGTCGAGCGTGAACGGCTCGCCGGACCATGTGTCGGAGCGCACCAGCAGGTTCTTGTAGAAGCCGGACCATTGCGGGCCGCTGCCCTGCGCCTGCGCCGATCCGCCAAGCCAGACCGCGAGGGCCGCGACGATGGCGGCGCGGGTGTCAAACATGGCGAATCGCACGCACCGGATCGAGACGCGCCGCCTGCCGCGCCGGGTAGAGCGAGACCCCCACGCTCGCGACGAACAGCAACAAGCCAGGCGGGCCGATGTGCCCGGCCAGCAGCTTCGGATGCACGATGCCGGTGAGGCCGGGGATCGCCGAGTAGCCGCGGAAGAAGCCCGACAGGTCGATGCCCGCGCGACCGAAATAGACGACGAGCGCCGCACCGAGCCCGTAGCCGAGTAGCGATGCAAGCACCATCAGCACCAGCGTCTCGTAGACCACCATGCGCTCGATCGCCGCCGGCGGCGTACCCAGCGCCATCATCACGCCGAACTCGCGCGTGCGCTCGGCCACCGCCATGAAGACCGTGTTCATGATCGCCATCGCAATGACGAGGAAGGCGATGGCCAGCACGATGTTGCTGATCACGCGGTTGAGGCGGACCATCTCGTCCACTTGCGGCAGCAGTTCGTGCCACGGTGTGAAAACGATCCCCGGCGTCGGCATGCGCTGCCGCAGATCCTGCAGCCCTTGATTCAGCGCATCACGATCGCGCAGGCGTATGTTGATGGTCGACACACGCGACCCCAGCGCGAGCAGCGACTGCGCTGCAGGCAAGTTGACGAAGGCCATTGCGCCGTCGAAGGAGCCGCTCTCGGTGGCGAAGATGCCGCGCACCCGATAGGCCGCGGTGCCCAGCTCGCCGTCGGCCGCCTGCGCCATCACGACAATCTTTTCGCCCAGGCGCACGCCGAGTTTCGCGGCCAGCGTGCGGCCGATCACGATGTCGCGGTCGGCGCCGGCCGCCAGCGGCTTGCCTTCGACGATGGTGCGGTCGATGAAGGTGAGTCGGCGCTCGGATTCCGGCTCGATGCCGAACAGCATGATGCCTTCGGACTTCGCCGCGCTGCTGGCCAGGGCCTGCGCCTGCACGCGCGGCGCTGCGGCCTCGACCTGCGGCGCGGCGCGCACGCGTTCGAGCAGGGTGCCGGCGTCGGCCAGCGCCAGCTCGGGCGCCAGCTCCCGGCGAAACCCGGCGCGCTCGAGTTGGATGTGGCCGGTGACGTAGCGCGTGGTGTTCTCGACCAGCTCCTCGCCGAAGCCGTCGAAGTAGCCGAACAGGAACACGAAGGCGACGATGCCGAAGGCCGTGCCGCCGGCAGTGATCGCGGTTCGGCGCCGGTTGCGCAGAATGTTGCGTGCGGCGATCAGCATGAACACAGGCCAGCGCCGCCCCTCCTTGGGCCCGCCCCGACCCGTGCCGAAACGGCCGGCAGTGACGCCACGAATCGCCGCCACCGGTTCGAGCAAGGCCGCCTTGGCCGCCGGGTACAGCGCCGTCAGCCCCGCGGTCGCAAACACGACCAGCGACACCATCAGGCTGCGGTCGAGCCGAATGACAGGGTAGATCACGTCCTCCAGCCCCGGCATCGTGCGCACCGCGGAACCGAAAGCGCCGAGGTCGATGCCGACGCGTGCGAACAGCGCGGTGACAGCGAGGCCCAGCGCGTTGCCGAGCAGCAGGCCCACGGCACCGAGCAAGAGCGCTTCAAGCAGCACCAGGCGCAGCAGCCTCGCGCGGCTCATGCCCACGGCCAGCATGATGCCGAACTCGCGCGTTCTCTCGAGCACCGCCATCAGCACCGGGTTGGCCACCGCTGCGGCGACGATGCCGAAGAACACCGCCAGCACCACGTAGGCCATCACCTCGTGGAAGCGCGAGCTCACCGCCACCAGCGGCAGCAAGCGCGGCCACGCGAGCACTTCAAAGCGTGGCCCCAGCGCCGACGTCAGGCGCTCGTGTGCCGAATCGATTTCGTTGCGGTCGGCGAGCCGCAATGCGATTGCCGTGGCGCCGCCCGGTGCCGCGAAGAACTCGCGCACCGCCTCCAGCGGCAGCACGGCCACGTAGCCGTCGACCTCGTCGATCTTGGTGCGGAACACGCCGCGCACCGCGAAACGCCCGCTGGCCACTGAACCGTCGTAG
>JBGQEX010000193.1:0-7662 GCA_041496605.1 Piscinibacter sp. | reverse complement strand
GATGTTCTCGTCCTTCGCGAACACCTGCGGATTGAACGACGGCTTGTTGCCGCCCATCGGCACCAGGCTCATCGATTCGGCGCCACCGGCGATCATCACGTCGGCCTCGCCGACGCGGATGCGGTCCGCCGCCATCTGGATGGCCGAAAGGCCGGACGCGCAGAAGCGGTTGACCGTGATGCCGCCCACCGAATGGGGCAGGCCGGCCAGTGCGACGGCGATGCGCGCCATGTTCATGCCCTGCTCGCCTTCGGGGAACGAGCAGCCGATCACGGCGTCCTCGATCGCCTTCGGGTCCAGCGTCGGCACCTGCTTGAGGGCGCTGCGGATCGCCAGCACCAGCAGATCGTCGGAGCGGGTGTTCTTGAAGTAACCGCGACCCGACTTGCCGATCGGCGTGCGGGTGGCGGCAACGATGTAGGCGTCTTGAA
This sequence comes from Piscinibacter sp., assembly GCA_041496605.1. Taxonomy (GTDB): domain Bacteria; phylum Pseudomonadota; class Gammaproteobacteria; order Burkholderiales; family Burkholderiaceae_C; genus Albitalea. Next base: position 7,231 of record JBGQEX010000193.1, on the reverse strand, counting down.
TTTGCTTCATTGTGAGTCCTCGGAAAGCTCCCTCCCCCGCTGGGGGAGGGTTGGGGTGGGGGCCAGCCGGTCGGCATTCGCCAACAGGTCGAGGATGCGGCTCACCACCGCATCGGTATCTGACAGCACTTCGTTTGCCCAGAAACGAAGCACTTGAAAACCCTGGCCAATCAACCAGGCGTCGCGACGGGCGTCGTATGAGGCTTGGCCGAGATGCTGGGAGCCATCGACCTCGATCACCAGCCTCGGAGCCAGACATGCGAAGTCCAGAACGTAGGGGCCGAGAGGGTGCTGGCGACGGAACTTCACGCCGAGCTGTTCACTGCGCAGGCGTGACCAGAGGCGGCGCTCCGAATCGGTCATGCCGACGCGCAGGCCCTTCGCGTCTTGTCTTGCGGCAGTGGTGGCTTGGTGTTGCATTGGTGGCCTCGCTGTTAGCCCCCATCCCGGCCTTCCCCCAGAGGGGGAAGGAGGGGACGGAGCCTTCGGCTTAGTTTCGTACGGGCTTGCCGGTCTGCAGCATCCCCATGATTCGTTCTTGTGTCTTGGGATGCTCGAGCAGCGAGCAGAAATGCTTGCGCTCCAGCGCCATCAGGTATTCCTCGCTGACCATAGCGCCGGCGTCCACGTCGCCGCCGCACACCACGTCGGCAATCAGCGACGAGATGTGGAAGTCGTGCGCGCTGATGAAGCCGCCGTCGCGCATGTTGGCAAGCTGCCCCTTGATGGTCGCGATGCCGTTGCGGCCGGCCACCGGGAACAGCGTCTTCGCCGGCGCGCGGTAGCCGCTTTCGTACATCGCCTTGGTCTGCTGAACCGCCACGTACAGCAGCTCGTCCTTGTTCGGCACGATCACGTCGCTCCACAGCAGGTAGCCGAGCTTGCGGCTTTCGATCGCGCTGGTGCCGACCTTGGCCATCGCGGCGTTGGTGAAGCCGTCTTTCAGGAACGCGAAGATGTCGGCGTTGGCGTTGCCCGCCGCCGCCATCTCGGCGGCGCGGCGCGCGATGTAGGCCAGGCCGCCGCCGCCCGGGATCAGGCCCACGCCCACTTCCACCAGGCCCATGTAGCTTTCCATCGCCGCGACACGCTTGGCCGAATGCACCGCCAGCTCGCAACCGCCACCGAGTGCGATGCCGCGAATTGCCGAGACCACCGGCACCGTCGCGTAGCGGATGCGCAGCATCGCGTCCTGGAGCTTCTTCTCTTCGGGCGCGATGCCCTTGGCGCCGCTCTTCATGAAGACCGGCATCAGCGCCTCGAGGTTGGCTCCGGCCGAGAACACGTCGTCGGGCGACCAGATCACCAGGCCCTTGTACTTGGCCTCGGCGACCTCGACCGCTTTCAGCAGCCCTTCGGTCACCGTCGGGCTGATCAGGTGCAGCTTGGCGGTGATGCTGGCGATCAGCACCTCGCCGTCCAGCGACCAAACGCGCACCTCGTCGTTCTTGAACACTTCGGTGCCGGCCTTCAGCGGCGCCACAGCGCCGCTGCCGACCACGCTCTCGCGGAAGTACTGGCGCTGATAGACCGGCAGCTGGCTCACGGGAACGAACTTGTTCTGCGACGCGCTCCACGAACCTTCGGGCGTGTGGACCCCATCGCGGCCATCGAACACCCAGGCCGGCAGCGGCGCCTTGCACAGCGCCTTGCCCACGTCGATGTCGGCCTTCACCCATTCGGCCACCTGCTTCCAGCCGGCTTCCTGCCACAGCTCGAACGGGCCCTGGTTGGTGCCGAAGCCCCAGCGCATCGCGAAGTCGATGTCGCGTGCCGAATCGGCCACGTCGGCCAGGTGCACGGCGACGTAATGGAAGCTGTCGCGCAGGATCGCCCACAGGAACTGCGCTTGCGGGTTCGTCGATTCGCGCAGCAGCTTCAGGCGCTCGGGCGCGGGCTTCTTCAGCATGCGCGCGACGATCTCGTCGGCCTTGCCGCCGCCGACAACATAGTCGCCCTTGGCCGGGTCGAGCCGCAGGATCTCCTTGCCGACCTTCTTGTAGAAACCGGCGCCGGCCTTCTGGCCCAGCGCGCCCAGCTCGATCAGCTTGGTGACGACGGCGGGCGTCGAATACGACGGGTAGAACGGATCGTCGGCCAGGTTGTCCTGCAGCGTCTTGATGACATGCGCCATCGTGTCCAGGCCCACCACGTCGGCGGTGCGGAAGGTGCCCGAGCTCGCACGGCCGAGCTTCTTGCCGGTCAGGTCGTCGACCACGTCGTACGACAGGCCGTAGGTTTCGGCCTCCTTCATCGTGGCCAGCATGCCGGCGATGCCGACGCGGTTGGCCACGAAGTTCGGCGTGTCCTTGGCGCGCACGACACCCTTGCCGACCGCGGTCGTGACGAAAGCTTCGAGCTGGTCGATGACTTCGGGGTTCGTCGTCGGCGTCGCGATCAACTCCACCAGAGCCATGTAGCGTGGCGGGTTGAAGAAATGGATGCCGCAAAAGCGCGGCTTGATCGCTTCGGGCAGCACGTCGGACAGCTTGCTGATCGACAGCCCCGACGTGTTCGACGCGACGATCGCGTGCGGCGCAATCGCAGGCGCGATTCGCTGGTACAGCGCCAGCTTCCAGTCCATGCGCTCGGCAATGGCCTCGATGATCAGGTCGCATTCCTTGAGCAGGTCGAGGTGCTCGTCGTAGTTCGCCTGCTGGATCAGCGCGGCGTCTTCGGGCACCCCGAGCGGCGACGGCTTGAGCTTCTTCAAGCCATCGACCGCTTTCGTCACGATCGCGTTCTTCGGGCCCTCTTTCGCAGCGAGGTCGAACAATACGACCGGCACCTTGACGTTGACGAGGTGGGCGGCAATCTGCGCGCCCATCACGCCAGCGCCGAGCACGGCCACCTTGCGCACGGGGAATCGATTCATGGTCTGTCCTTCGTTTGAAATCGTCGGAAGCGTCACTCGACGCGAATCCAGGTTTGAGTTCGATAGAACGGCCCGATGTAGCCGCGCAACTGCAGCTTCTTGCCGTCTTCGATCGGCTTCACGCGAGCCCGATAGGTCTTGCCGTTGTTCGGATCGGTGATGTCGCCGCCGTCCCACAGCGCGGGATCGTCGGCGTTGTGCTTCATGTTGCGCAGGATCGTGAGGCCCACCAGCGGCTTGCCCTTGCGATCGTCGGTGCACTTGTCACACACGTCGTCGGGCTTCTTGTCGGGATCGAGCAGCTTGTCGATCTTGCCGCTGAGCACGCCACCCGATTCGGTGATGCGCACCAGCGACTTCTCTTTGCCGGTGTCATCGTCGATGGTCTTCCACACCCCCACCGGCGTGGCCTGCGCAAACGCCGCCGCAGGAATCACGAACGCCAACACCGCCAATGCGATCTTCAACATCCCTGTCTCCTTCAGTTTGTCGGAGCCCACAGCATCGCATCAGAACAGCGCTTCTTCAATGTCCATCATCGGCTTGGCACCGGCGCGCGCGGTGCGGATCAGCGATGCCGTTTCGGGCAGCAGCTTGGCGAAGTAGAAGCGCGCCGTGGCGAGCTTGGCCTTGTAGAACGGGTCGCCCGAGCCTTGTTTTTCGAGCGCGATCTTGGCCATGCGGGCCCAGAAGTAGGCGAACACCAGGTGGCCGCAAACGCGCAGGTAGTCCACTGCGGCGGCGCCCACTTCGTCGGGGTTCTGGAACGCCTTCATGCCGATTTCGGTGGTCAGTTTGGTCACCTTGTCGCCCAGGTCGGCGAGCGGATTGACGAACTCCTGCATCGCCTCGTTGGTGCCTTCGTCTTCGACGAACGCCTGCACGAGTCTGCCGAACTTCTTCAGCTTGGCGCCGTTGTCGCCCAGCACCTTGCGCCCCAGCAGGTCGAGCGACTGGATGGTGTTCGTGCCTTCGTAGATCATGTTGATGCGGGCATCGCGCACGAACTGCTCCACGCCCCACTCGGCGATGTAGCCGTGGCCGCCGAACACCTGCATGCAATGCGAGGTCGCGATCCACGCGTTGTCGGTCAGGAAGGCCTTGACGATCGGCGTCACCAGCGCCACCAGGTCGGCTGCATCGCGGCGCACGTCCTCGTCGTCGGACGCGAGCTCCTTGTCGAGCTGCAAGGTGGTCCACATTGCGAGCGCGCGGCCACCTTCGGCATAGGCGCGTGCGGTCAACAGCATCTTGCGCACGTCGGGATGCACGATGATCGGGTCGGCTGGCTTGTCAGCGGCCTTCGGGCCGGACAGCGAACGCATCTGGATGCGGTCCTTCGCGTAGGCAACGGCGTTCTGGTAGGCCACTTCGGTCAAACCGAGGCCCTGCATGCCGACCCCCAGCCGCGCCGCGTTCATCATCACAAACATCGCGGCCAAGCCCTTGTTCGGCTGGCCGACCAACGTGCCGACGGCACCGTCGAGCACGATCTGTGCGGTGGCGTTGCCGTGGATGCCCATCTTGTGTTCGAGGCCGCCGCAGTACAGCCCATTGCGGGCGCCGAGCTTGCCGTCGGGCGTGACCAGGAACTTCGGCACCACGAACAGCGAGATGCCCTTGGAGCCTTGCGGCGCGTCCGGCAGGCGCGCCAGCACCAGGTGGACGATGTTCTCGGCCATGTCGTGTTCGCCGGCCGAAATGAAGATCTTCTGCCCGGTGATCTTGTAGCTGCCGTCGCCCTGCGGCTCGGCCTTGGTGCGCAGCAGGCCGAGGTCGGTGCCGCAATGCGGCTCGGTCAGGCACATCGTGCCGGTCCACTGGCCGCTCGCCAGCTTGGGCAGGTAGGTGGCTTTCTGCGCGTCGGTGCCGTGCGCATGCAGCGCCTCGTACGCACCGTGCGACAGGCCGGGGTACATCGCCCAGGACTGGTTGGCCGAGTTCATCATTTCGTAGAAGCACTGGTTCACGACGTGCGGCAGGCCCTGGCCGCCGTAGGCCGGGTCGCAGCTCAGCGAAGGCCAGCCTCCCTCGACGTACAACTGATAGGCCTCCTTGAAGCCCTTGGGTGTCGTCACCTCATGCGTGTTCTTGTCGAGCGTGCAGCCTTCGACGTCGCCGTTCTGGTTCAGCGGGAAGGTCACCTGCGACACGAACTTGCCGCCTTCTTCGATCACCGCGTCGATGGTGTCGGCATCGACGTCGGCATGGGCCGGCAGCGCCTTCAGTTCGTCGACGACATTGAGCAGCTCGTGCATCACGAACTTCATGTCGCGCAGCGGAGGGGTGTACTGGGCCATCGTGAATCTCCTGAGGGAAATGCTGGAAAGGGATCGGGGTTCAGCCACGCGCCTTGCGCAGCGGCCGGGACGGGGCGCGACGCGCACCGGAGAGTGACTGCAAGCCGGCCGGCGTGGCGTAGTAGCCGACCAGCCGCTCGAACCCCGCGCGCACGCGCTCGGTGGCCACCGGGTTGCGCAGGAAACGGGCATCGTGGTGCAGCGCGAGGATCAGGCCGTGCACCTCGAACAGCATTTGCTTCGGGTCGACTTCCGCACGCAGGTGGCCCTCGGTGACGGCCAGGCGAATAGCGCGCTCGAACGCCTCCTGCCATGCCAGCACCATGGTCGCGAGCGCATCGCGCACGGGCCCCGGCCGGTCGTCGAACTCGACCGCGCCGCTGATGTAGATGCAGCCCGAATCGAGCTCCATCGAGACGCGGCGCACCCAGCGTTCGAACAACGCCTTCAGGCGCGGCAGGCCACGCGCTTCGCGCATCGCCGGGTAGAACACGTCTTCCTCGAACCTGACGTGATACTCGCGAATGACCGAGATCTGCAACTCTTCTCGCGAGCCGAAATGGGCGAACACGCCCGACTTGCTCATGTGCGTCACCTCGGCCAGCGCGCCGATCGACAGCCCTTCGAGCCCCATGTTGGCGGCCAGGCCGAGCGCCGCGTCGAGGATCGCGGCACGCGTCTGCTGGCCCTTCATCAGCGTGCGCTGCGGGGCGGACGGTTCGCGAACAGCGGTTTCGGATGAGTCATTCACGGCAGGTGCGTTCGAGGTGGAGTTGGTGGATTCGTTCGCATTATCGAACGATCGTTCTATTTTGCAGAATTCCGCAGGAACACGCTGCCCGCGTGGTGGCTTTTTCTAGGGCGTCGTGCCTAGATCGCGGTACTTTGCACACCGGCTCACGGGTTAACCCGCGGACCGCGTCTCTCCGCGGCGAATTCGACAATTCGATGACGCACTGTGCATTTGTTGTCACCGGGCCGCGCAGCGTTCGCCGCCGCCGCGCCGCTATTGAGTCCGCGCCTCGGATTGGATTACTCTTCGCACAAGGAGTATTGCGCGTGGAAGTGCTTCAGCTCGATGTGTCGGGTCGCCCGCAAGCCTGGATTTCGGCCAAGGAAGCGGCGATCATCTACGCCAGCGACGGCATCGCCTGGACGCTCGGCGACGCATTCACCGTGCTGCGCGGGGGCACCCAGCGGCGCACCGGGCTGCAATCGCGCATCGAGGTGCATCCGATCGTTGCGGTGCGCGGCACCGTGCCCAGCCGCGCGTGGCGCCAGACGCCGGCCTTGTCCAACCCCAAGCTGTTCGTGCGCGACCGCCATGTCTGCGCGTATTGCGGCGACGACTTCCACGTCGACGACCTGACGCGCGAGCACATCATCCCGACCTCGCGCGGCGGCCACGACACCTGGATGAACTGCATCACCGCCTGCCGCGCGTGCAATGGCCGCAAGGGCAACCGCATGCCCGAGGAAGCGCACATGTCGCTGATGTACCTGCCCTATGTGCCCAGCCTGCACGAAGACATGATTCTTCGCGGCCGGCGCATCCTCGCCGACCAGATGGAGTTCCTGCTGGCAAGCGTTCCGAGGCACAGCCGTCTACACGGGTGAGCGCGTCGCGGGCAGCACGCTCGTCGATGCGATCTTTACACCGCGACGCGGAACTTCCGGCGTTCGGTGGCATTCAACCGAGCTGGCCTGCGTCAACCGACGCGGGCTTCATCACGTTGGCTGAAGATCCCCGCGGAGAACACACCATGAAGAGACTACTTATCGCCATTGCGGCCACCGCCGCGCTGGCCGCCTGCACGACCACCAGCCCCGACGTCATCCAGAAGGGCGACGCCCAGCGCATGTCACAGGTGCAGGACGCCACCGTACTGTCGGTGCGCACCGTCGTCGTCGAAGGCAACCAAAGCGGCGTTGGCGCTGTGGCCGGCGGCGTGGCAGGTGGCGTGGCCGGATCGACCGTCGGCGGCCATCGTGAAGGCGCGGTGGTGGGGGTGCTGGGTGCCGTCGCCGGCGCGGTGATCGGCAACGCCGTCGAGCG
>JBGQEX010000192.1:0-7713 GCA_041496605.1 Piscinibacter sp. | reverse complement strand
TCACGCTGGTGGGTGTCGACAGCGTGATGGCGCCGTTGGCGCTGCGCGAACAGGCGTGGCAACGGCTCGCGCGAGACCTCGACTTGGCGAAACTGGAATCGATGATCGACGACGTGACACTGGCCGAAGCGGCATCGCATGCCGATACCTTGATGCAGAGCAAGTCGCGCGGCCGCATCGTCGTGTCCATTGGCTGAGCGTCAGTACCCAGTCAGCGCGGCGGAATGAAATTTGCCGCGCAGACGTCCCCAGGGGCCGACATTGGAGACATGACATGACCCGCTACGCCGACTTTCATCGCCGCTCCATCACCGACCGCGACGGCTTCTGGGGCGAACAGGCAGCACTGATCGACTGGCACCGGCCGTTCGACCAGGTTTGCGACTACAGCAAGCCGCCGTTCGCGCGCTGGTACGTCGGCGGCCAGACCAACTTGTGCCACAACGCGATCGATCGGCACTTGAAGGATCGTGCCGATCAAAACGCGCTGATCTTCGTCTCCAGCGAAACAGGCGAAGAGAAGGTCTACAGCTTTCGCGAGTTGCACGCCGAGGTGCAGCGCATGGCGGCCGTGCTGCTGTCGCTGGGCGTCAAGCAGGGCGACCGCGTATTGATCTACATGCCGATGATTCCGCAGGCCGCCTTTGCCATGCTGGCGTGCGCGCGCATCGGCGCCATCCACTCGGTGGTGTTCGGGGGCTTCGCCAGCGTGAGCCTGGCCAGCCGCATCGACGACGCGCAACCGGCGGTGATCGTCAGTGCCGACGCCGGCAGTCGCGCCGGCAAGGTGGTGGCGTACAAGCCCTTGCTGGACGAGGCGCTTCGACTGTGCGAATGCAAGCCGGCCAAGGTGCTGCTGGTCAATCGGGGTCTGGCGCCGATGCAACTCGTCGAAGGCCGTGATGTCGACTACGCCGCGCTGCGCGAACAACAGCTCAACACCAAAGTGCCCTGCGTGTGGGTCGACGCCACGCACCCGAGCTACACGCTCTACACCAGCGGCACCACCGGCCGCCCGAAGGGCGTGCAGCGCGACACCGGCGGCTATGCGGTGGCGCTGGCCGCCAGCATCAAGCACATCTTCCTCGGCAAGCCCGGCGAAACCTACTTCTCCACCAGCGACATCGGATGGGTCGTCGGTCACAGCTACATCGTCTATGGCCCGCTGATCGCCGGCATGGCGACGATCCTCTATGAAGGGCTGCCGATCCGTCCCGACGCCGGCATCTGGTGGAGCCTGGTCGAGAAGTACAAGGTGACCGCGATGTTCAGCGCGCCCACGGCAATCCGCGTGCTGAAGAAGCAGGACGAGAAGTACCTGCGGCAGTACGACCTCAGTTCATTGCGCGCGTTGTTCCTGGCCGGCGAACCGCTGGACGAAACGACGGCCAAATGGATTTCCGACGGGCTCGGCATACCGGTCATCGACAACTACTGGCAGACCGAGACCGGCTGGCCGATCCTGACGATCGCCAACGGCGTCGAACGCGCGGCGAGCAAGTTCGGCAGCCCCGGCGTGGCGATGTACGGCTACGACGTCAAGCTGCTCGACGAGAACACCGGCCAGGAGTTGACCGGCGCCAACCAGAAGGGCGTGGTCGTCATCGAGGGTCCGTTGCCGCCCGGCTGCATGCAGACCGTCTGGCGCGACGACGCACGATTCGTGAAAACCTATTGGGAGAGCATCCCGGGCAGGCGTATCTACAGCACATTCGACTGGGGCATCCGCGACGAAGACGGCTACTTCTTCATCCTCGGCCGCACCGACGACGTGATCAACGTCGCCGGCCATCGGCTCGGCACGCGCGAGATCGAGGAGAGCATCTCCAGCCACCCGAACGTCGCCGAAGTGGCGGTTGTCGGCGTCGCCGATCAGCTGAAGGGCCAGGTCGCGATGGCCTTCGTGGTGGCCAAGGAGGCAAGCGCGTTGACCGACAGCGCGGCCAGACTGAAGCTCGAAGGCGACATCATGAAGACGGTCGACCAGCAACTCGGCGCCGTCGCGCGGCCGTCACGCGTGCACTTCGTCAACGTGCTGCCTAAGACGCGCTCGGGCAAGCTGCTGCGCCGCGCGATTCAAGCGGTCTGCGAGCAGCGCGATCCGGGCGATCTGACGACGATCGAAGACCCGAGCGCGCTGCAGCAGATCAAGGATCTCGTCACCGGTTGACAGTCGATGGATCGCGAATTTCGGCGCTTCGCGTGTTTACACGCGAAGCAACCCGTCAAGCCACGACTCACGCACGGCTCTCCCGGGCCTCGAGTTGGCGCCCGTCGGGGGCAGGAGCGAAGCGACTGGGGGGCTACAACACCTCCGAGGCGAAGTCGGCGAGCCGCGAGCGTTCGCCGCGCGCCAGCATGATGTGGCCCGAATGCGGCCAACCCTTGAAGCGGTCGACAGCGTAGGTGAGGCCCGAACTGCCTTCGGTGAGGTAGGGCGTATCGATCTGCGCCAGGTTGCCGAGGCAGACGATCTTGGTGCCGGGGCCGGCGCGCGTGATCAGCGTCTTCATCTGCTTGGGCGTGAGGTTCTGCGCTTCGTCGATGATCACGTACTTGTTCAGGAACGTGCGGCCGCGCATGAAGTTCAGGCTCTTGATCTTGATCTTGCTGCGCACCAGGTCGTTGGTGGCCGCGCGGCCCCATTCGCCGGCACCGCCGTCGCTCTTGGACAGCACCTCGAGGTTGTCGTCCAGCGCACCCATCCATGGGCCCATCTTCTCTTCTTCGGTGCCGGGCAGAAAGCCGATGTCTTCGCCCACCGGCACGGTCACGCGCGTCACGATGATCTCGGTGTAGCGGCGGTCGTCCATCACCTGCGACAGGCCTGCGGCCAGCGTCATCAGCGTCTTGCCGGTGCCTGCGGTGCCGGTGAGCGTGATGAAGTCGCACTCCGGGTCCGTCAGCAGGTTGAGCGCGAAGTTCTGTTCACGGTTACGCGCGGTCACGCCCCACACGGCGTTCTTGTTGTGGGTGAATTCGCGCAGCGTCTTCAAGACTGCCGTCTTGCCGGTGATCTCGGTGACCTTGGCGTACAGCGGCGCCGCGCCCGGCGCTTCGAGGTAGACGAACTGGTTGATCAGCAGCGCCGGCACCAGCGGGCCGCTGATGCGGTAGAAGGTGCTGCCGCCCTGGTTCCAGCTCTCCATCGTCTTGCCGTGGCGCTCCCAGAAGTCGGTGGGCAACTGCAGCAGACCGGTGTAGAGCAGGTCGCCGTCTTCCAGCGTCTTGTCGTTGAAATAGTCTTCGGCGGGCAGGCCCAGCGCACGCGCCTTGATGCGCATGTTGATGTCCTTGGACACCAGCACCACGTCGCGCGCCGGCTTCTGCTCGCGCAAAGCTTGCACGACGCCGAGGATCTGGTTGTCGGCCTTGCCCTGTGGCAGGCCGGCCGGCAGGCTCACGTTGACCAGGTTGGTCTGGAAGAACAGCTTGCCGGCGGCTTCTCGGTGACCGGTGCGCGACAGCGGCAGCCCTTCGGACATGCCGCTCGCATCACGGCTGCCCATGCTGGCGGCCAGTGCGTCGAGGTCGCGGCTCACCTGGCGGGCGTTGCGCGCGACCTCGGTCATCCCACGCTTGTGGCCGTCGAGTTCCTCCAGCGTGATCATCGGCAGGTAGATGTCGTGCTCCTCGAAGCGGAACAGCGACATCGGGTCGTGCATCAGCACGTTGGTGTCGAGCACGAACAACTTCGCCGGGCCATTGCCGCGCGGCTTGCGCGCTCGCGGCTCGGGTTGCGGCCGACTGGGTGCCGGTGGCGCGCTCACCGGTCGGGCAACAGGTTCGATCACCGGCGCGGCATCGGCCGCCGGGTCGTACAGGCTCAACTCGGCCGGTGAAGCCGGCTCGGCCGAGAGGCTTGTCTTTTGGGTTCGTTTGCCGGGTTTCGGCGCAGCCTGCGATTCGAAGTCGGTGGGGGTGAGGAGGTGGGCTCGTTTGGCAGGCGGCTTGGGCAATGGCATGGGTGATTTCGGCTCAGTGCAATAAGAAAAAAGCCGCACAGTCGCCTGTGCGGCTTAGATGGAGAGAGTGCGCGTTTCACAACTCACGGGCATAGGCCATTATGCACATCCGAAGGGTCACGACAACCCATTGTTGGGCCCGCGCCATGGGTGTGCGGAAACCAAAGGGCCGACCCTCGGGTCGGCCTTCACCAGGGGCGGCCTGGTTCAGCCGGTCTTCTTGAGCGCCTTGACGGTCTTGAGGACTTCCTCGACATGCCCGGCGACCTTGAGGCCGCGCCATTCAGCCCGTAGCACGCCGTGGCCGTCGATCAGGAAGGTGCTGCGCTCGATGCCCTTGACTTTCTTGCCGTACATGATCTTGTTCTTGACCACGCCGAACATGTGACAGAGCTTTTCTTCGGTGTCGGCGATCAGCTCGAACGGCAGTTCCAGCGCCTGCTTGAATTTGTCGTGCGACGCCATGTTGTCGCGCGATACCCCGAACACCACGGCGCCCGCCTTGATGAAGTCCTTGTGGTGGTCGCGGAACTGCATGGCCTCGGTCGTACAGCCGGGGGTGTTGTCCTTCGGGTAGAAGTACAGGACGACGAGCTGGCCGGCGTAGGCCTGTGGCGTGAACTTCACGCCACCGGTTGCAAGCGCTTCAAATTCCGGGAGGGGTTTGTTGAGGGCTGGCGTCATGAAGTATTCTGCTTGGTTGCGCCTCGACGGCGTAGCCAGCAATTATAAGGCCATGGGGCATGCCCCTTCGCGACAACGCCGCTCAAGCCGTTGACTGCGCGGGGCCTTCGAACAGCAGCGCCGCCACCACCGACCGCCCTTCGGCCAGCAGCACGTTGTATGTGCGGCAGGCCGCGGCGGTGTCCATGGTTTCGACCCCGATGCGCTGGTCGATCAGCGGCCGCAGCAAAGCCGGCGCCGGAAAGCGCAGGCGCCGGCCGCTGCCGAAGATGACAAGTTCGGGGCGCAGCTGCACGAGCGCGGCGAAGCGCTCTACGGTCAGCTCGGCGAATGTGCTCACGGGCCAGGCCAGTACCTGCCCCTGCCACGGCACGACGACGCTGGCCGTGTATTCGATGCCGTTGACGATGACGCCCTCGGCGCCGTGGCGCGAAATGGCGTTGGTTCCTTCGATTCGGTCGGCTTGCAGCTTCAAGGCGGCCACCAGAGTGCATGTGGTTAAATTATAGGTTTTGCGCTGCAGCAAAACCGCCCGCGGCCGCGAGCAGGAGCCATCTGGTGAAACCCATCGTCAAGTCGAGCAAGCTCGCCAACGTCTGCTACGACATTCGCGGCCCCGTGCTCGACAAGGCCCGGCAGATGGAGGAAGAGGGCCACAAGATCATCAAGCTGAACATCGGCAACATCGCCGCGTTTGGCCTGGAGCCGCCCGACGAGATCGTGCAAGACATGATCCGCAACCTGCCGCACACGGCCGGCTATACCGACAGCAAGGGCCTGTTCGCTCCGCGCCGGGCGGTGGTGCACTACACGCAGGAAAAGCACATTCGCGGCGTGACCGTCGACGACGTCTACCTCGGCAATGGCGCGTCGGAGCTGATCGTCATGAGCATGAATGCGCTGCTCAACGACGGCGACGAGGTGCTCATTCCGTCGCCCGACTACCCGCTGTACACGGCGGCGGTGGCGCTCTCGGGCGGCACGCCAGTGCACTATGTCTGTGACGAACAGTCAGGCTGGCTGCCCGATATCGACGACATCCGCAAGAAGCTCACGCCCAACACCAAGGCGATCGTCGTCATCAACCCGAACAATCCGACCGGCGCGCTGTACCCGGAAAGCGTGCTGCAGCAGATCGTCGAGGTGGCTCGCCAGCACCAGCTGATCGTCTTCGCCGACGAGATCTACGACAAGACGGTCTACGACGGTGAAACGCACACCAGCATCGCCGCATTGGCCGACGACGTGCTGTTCGTCACCTTCAACGGCCTGAGCAAGAACTACCGCTCCTGCGGCTATCGCGCCGGATGGATGGTGGTGTCGGGCGAGAAGCGGCATGCGAAGGATTACATCGAGGGGCTGAATATGCTGGCCTCGATGCGGCTGTGTTCCAACACGCCGGGCCAGCTGGCGATCCAGACCGCGCTCGGCGGCTACCAGAGCATCAAGGACCTGGTGGCGCCGGGCGGCCGCCTGTGCCGCCAGCGCGACCTGGCGTACAAGCTCCTGAGCGAGATTCCCGGCGTCAGCGTGGTCAAGCCCAAGGCCGCGCTGTACATGTTCCCCAAGCTCGACGCGAAGATGTACCCGATCACCGACGACCAGCAGTTCGCCTACGAACTGCTCGCCGAGGAAAAGGTGCTGATCGTGCAGGGCACCGGTTTCAACTGGCCGCAGCCCGACCACTTCCGCCTCGTGTTCCTGCCGAATTCGGATGACCTGACCGAGGCCATGGGCCGAATTGCGCGCTTCCTCGACCACTACCGCAAACGCCACTCGCATTGACCCTCCGAACACCATGAAACCAATCCAAGTGGGCCTGCTGGGCATCGGCACCGTGGGCAGCGGCACCTTCAACGTGCTGCGTCGCAACCAGGAAGAAATCCGCCGGCGCGCCGGGCGTGGCATCGAGATCACGATGGTCGCCGATCTCGACACCGCGCGCGCGAAGGCCGTGGTCGGCGACAGCGCACGCGTGGTGGCCGACGCGCGCGAGGTGATCGCCAACCCGGACATCGGCATCGTGATCGAGCTGATCGGCGGCTACGGCATCGCCCGTGCGCTCGTGATGGAAGCGATCGCGGCGGGCAAGCACGTGGTGACCGCGAACAAGGCGCTGCTGGCGGTGCATGGCACCGAAATCTTCGCGGCGGCGCGCGAGAATGGCGTGATGGTGGGCTTCGAGGCCGCCGTGGCCGGTGGCATCCCGATCATCAAGGCGCTGCGCGAAGGCTTGACCGCGAACCGCATCGAATGGATCGCCGGCATCATCAATGGCACCACCAACTTCATCCTGTCGGAGATGCGCGCCAAGGGGCTGGACTTCGGCGTCGCGCTGAAAGAGGCGCAGGCGCTGGGCTATGCCGAGGCCGACCCGACCTTCGACATCGAAGGCATCGACGCGGCACACAAGGCGACGATCATGAGCGCGATCGCGTTCGGCATTCCGGTGCAGTTCGATCGCGCGCACATCGAAGGCATCACCAAACTGCAGGCGGCCGACATCACCTACGCCGAACAGCTGGGCTACCGCATCAAGCTGCTGGGCATCACGAAGCGCCGCGACGAGGGCATCGAGCTGCGCGTGCATCCGACGCTGGTGCCGGCCAAGCGCCTGATCGCGAATGTCGAAGGCGCCATGAACGCGGTGCTGGTGCAGGCCGATGCGGTGGGCACGACGCTCTACTACGGCAAGGGGGCAGGCGCCGAGCCGACCGCTTCGGCCGTGGTCGCCGATCTGGTCGACATCACGCGCCTGCACACCGCCGATCCGAACCATCGCGTGCCGCACCTTGCGTTCCAGCCCGACGAGCTGGCCACGACGCCGATCCTGCCCATCGAGCAAGTGGTGACGTCGTTCTACCTGCGCCTGGTGGTCGCCGACCAGGCCGGCGTGCTGGCGCGCATCACCGGCATCCTGGCAGACCACGGCATTTCGATCGACGCGCTGCTGCAGCGCGAGTCGGCCGAAGGCGAAGCGCAGACCGACGTCATCATCCTGACCCACCAGACCGTCGAAGGCGAGATGAACAAGGCCATTGCGCAGATGCAGGCGCTGGCCACG
>JBGQEX010000191.1:0-7722 GCA_041496605.1 Piscinibacter sp. | reverse complement strand
TCGCTGTGGCTGATCACGCTGTGGGCCGTCGTCGGACGCGTCGGCCTCGGATTCGTGCTGCCCTCGCTGAACCTCGGCGCGATGCGCGGCCTGCCGCAGGCGCTGATCTCGCAGGGTTCGAGCACGGTGAATTTCCTGCGCCAGCTCGGCGGCGCGGTCGGCGTGAACCTGGTCGGCATCGTGCTCGAGTGGCGGCTGCAGGTGCATGCCGGTGCGCCGCTGCAGGCCTTCCACGAGACCTTCGCGCTGCTGGGCGTCATCACCGTCTGCGCCACGCTCGCCGCGTGGCGGATGGCGCCAGCGGAGCCCGCGCCCACCGGCTGAGCGCCGGCGTGTCGCGCGGGGACGGTATCCTGTCGCGTTTTCCTTGTCGTTTCACCCCATGATGACCAGCGCCACGCCCCTGCCCGACCCGACCTTGAACAGCGCCCCGAGCGAACTGCCGGCGCGCTGCGACGTGCTGGTGGTCGGCGCCGGCCCGGCCGGCAGCGCCGCGGCGATCACGCTCGCCCACGCCGGCCTCGACGTCGTGCTCGTCGATCAGCACAGCTTCCCGCGCGACAAGGTCTGCGGCGACGGACTCATTCCCGATGCACACAACGCGCTGCGCAAGCTGGGCGTGCTCGACGAGGTGATGGCGCTGGCACAGGCGGCGACCCACGTCGGCTGCATCGGTCCGCGCGGCGGGCGCATCGACGTGCCCGGCACGCTGGCGGTGCTGCCGCGCAAGGAGCTCGATCACATCCTGTGCCGCGGCGCGGTGACGGCCGGCGCGCGCATGTTCGCGCCGGTGCGTTTCATGGCCGCGCTGGAGGAGGACGGGCGCGTCGTCGGCGCACGCCTGGCCGCAGGCGACGCGAGCCACGAGCTGCGCGCCGGCTGGGTGCTGCTGGCCACCGGCGCGGTGCCGCAGGCCCTGCTCGCGGCCGGGATGTCGGAGCGCCACACGCCCAGCGGCGTCGCGCTGCGCGGCTATGTGAAGAACGATGCGATGGTCGGCCGCATCGACAAACTCGAGATCGTTTGGCACCGCGCGGTCAGCCCGGGCTATGGCTGGATCTTTCCGTGCCGCGACGGCGTCTTCAACATCGGCGTGGGCGTCGCCGACAGCCACGACGCGCAGCGCAACGGCAAGCTCGCCATGCGCGAGATCAACCTGCGCCAGACCTTCGATGACTTCGTTCGCGTCTACGAACCCGCCCGCGAGCTGCTCGATGCGGGCGTCTGGGTCAGCCCGCTGAAGGGCGCGCCGCTGCGCTGCACGCTCGAAGGCGCGCGCTACTCGCGGCCCGGCATGATGGTCGCCGGCGAGGCCGCAGGCAGCACCTATTCGTTCAGCGGCGAAGGCATCGGCAAGGCGATGGAAACCGGCATCCTGGCGGCCGAAGCCTTGCTCGCCGGCCGCGCGCAAATGCTCGACGAAAGCCAGGTGCGCGCGAACTACGAGGCCGCGCTGCGCGCGCTGAAGCCACGCTTCGACCTCTACGCCCGCGCCAACATGGTCAACCGCCACCCGTGGCTGGCCGACCTGCTGATCTGGCGCGCACGCAAGAGCGCGCGGCTGCTGCGGCGCATGAGCGGCGTGCTCAACGAGACCAGCAACCCGGGCCACCTGGTGACCCTCAAGGGCTTCGTGCGCTTGTTCACTGAGTAAGCAGAGGTAAGCCGCAGCGACAAGCTAGGGATGCGCCTCTGCAACATAGGGGGCCTGCATTGCCTTCGGAGTGGGTGTGGACTAACTTGGATCAGTCGGCGCGCGCGCCGGGCCCCGTGGGCTCGGGTGGCGCCATGACGAACCAGGTCAACCGAACCCCCCGGAGGCACCATGCCAGTCATCGACATCAAGACGCTGTCAACGCACCTGACCCAATCCAAGGCGCGATGGACGCCGCGGCAAACGCCGCATTCGCTGTTGAGCGACGACCAGAAGAAGGCACTGCTCGGCAACATCCTCCCGCAAAGCGAGCTCGACGCCGCTGCGGCGCCGCGTGCCAAGGACAAGGCAGCTCCGGCCTTCGCGCCGGCGGTGGACTGGCGCAACCGCAACGGCAACCACGTCACCTCGGTCAAGGACCAGAAGAACTGCGGCTCCTGCGTGTCGTTCTGCTGCACGGCGCTGGTCGAATCGATGGCGTCGATCGAGAAAGGCCAGCTGCTCGACCTGTCGGAAGCCGACGCGCATTTCTGCTCGTCGCACGGGGCGAGCTGCGGCGGCTGGAACGCCAACGACTGCCTGGAGCAGATCAAGTCGCGCGGCGTGGTGCCCGACGCGCTGTTCCCCTACATGGCGGCATTCGAGAATCCGCCGCAGCTCGACCCGAACCCGCCGCACTACTGGATTCCCCATTGCGGCAACGTGCCGAACCGCGCCGCCGCGGCGGTGAAGATCACCTCGCACGCCAACCTGAGCAGCCTCACCGACCGCAAGAACTACCTGAGCAACGTGGGCCCCTGCTCGGCGTCATTCGACGTCTATGACGACTTCTTCTCCTACGGCAACGGGGTCTATCACCATGTGACCGGCGGCTACGTCGGCGGGCATTGCGTCGAGGTCATCGGCTACTCCGAAGCCGAGCAATGCTGGATCTGCAAGAACTCGTGGGGCACCGGTTTCGGCATCTCCGGCTTCTTCAAGATCGGCTACGGTGAATGCAAGTTCGACAGCTACACCTTCGGCACCGCGCAAGGTGTGGTGTTGCCGGCGCCGGCACATGGCTGGCATGGCTACGAAGGCCTGGGCGGCGTCATTACGTCCAAGCCGAGCGCCGTGTCGTGGGCCAACAACCGCATCGACGTGGTCGCGCGAGGCACCGACTCATCGGTCTATCACCGCTGGTGGGACGGCGCGAATTGGCAGGGCTGGGAAAGCCTGGGCGGCATCGTTCAGGGCGCGCCGGCGATCTGCTCGTGGGCCTCGGGGCGGCTCGACATGTTCGCCGTCGGCACCGACCACAAGATGTATCACAAGTGGTACCAGGGCGGCTGGAGCGGCTGGGAAACGCTGGGCGGGCAGTTCTCGTCCGAGCCCTGCGCCGTCTCGTGGGGTGCGAACCGCATCGACGTGTTCGCGCGCGGCATGGATTCGGCCATGTGGCACATGTGGTGGGACGGCGCGCACTGGGGCGGCTGGGAAAGCCTCGGCGGCGTGCTCGACTCCGGCCCCGCCGTGTCGTCGTGGAGCGCCAACCGGCTCGACTGCTTCGTCAAGGGCACCGACAGCCACCTCTATCACAAGTGGTGGAACGGTTCGGCCTGGAGCGGCTGGGAAAACCTGCAGGGCTACGTGGCCGGCGAGCCCGGCGCGGTGTCGTGGGGGCCCAACCGCATCGACGTGTTCTACCCGGGCTCCACCTTCCACATGATGCACAAGTGGTGGAACGGCTCGGCCTGGAGCGGCGAAGAAGACCTGGGTGGCGTGCTGTCGTCGGGTGTCGGCGTCAGCTCATGGGCCGCGGGCCGGCTCGACTGCTTCGTCGAGGGCACCAACTCGGCGATGTATCACAAGTGGTATGTATGAGTGGTTGGCCCCCCAGTCGCTTCGCTCCTGCCCCCAAGGGGCGCCACCCGTTGGCCCGGGGAACCCGGGCCTCGGGTGTGGCTCGATGGGGCTCGGGGCCGGCTGAGGTGAACAGATGTTGACCGTGGCGGCTGGCGCGCCCTTCGATGTCGAGCTCGGCTCCGGGCCGACCACGGGCTACATGTGGCAGTTGGAATCGGTCCCCGCCGGCGTGCAGCTTCTGGGGACCGATTTTTCGCAAGCACCGAATGCCGCGATCGGCGATGGGGGCACGCAGGTGTTCCATCTGAAGACCGAGCACGCCGGGCGCTTCGAGCTGCACTTCGAACTCAAGCGCCGCTGGGAGGCGACGCCGATCCAGACCCGGCAGATCGACGTCGAATCGCGCTAGGCATCGCTTGGCGGCGGCGGGACAATCGATGTCCGCCTCGAACCCGCATCGCCATGTGCCAACTGCTCGGCATGAACTGCAATACGCCGACTGACATCATGTTCAGTTTCACCGGCTTCGCCACGCGCGCCGAGGAACACAAGGACGGATTCGGCGTGGCCTTCTTCGAAGACCGCGGCGTGCGCTGTTTCGTCGATGCGCAAAGCGCACGCCATTCCCCGGTGGCCGAAATGGTCAAGGGCTACCCGATCAAGAGCGACAACGTCATTGCCCACATTCGCAAGGCGACACAGGGCCGCGTCGCGCTGGAGAACTGCCACCCCTTCGTGCGCGAGCTGTGGGGCCGTTACTGGGTGTTCGCGCACAACGGCAACGTGCCGCAGTTCGCGCCGCGCTTGCACGGCGCCTTTCGCCCGGTCGGCGACACCGACAGCGAGCGCGCGTTCTGCTGGCTGTTGCAGGAGATGAGCAAGGCGCACGCCAGCGTGCCCAGCGTGCGTGAGCTGTCGACGACCTTGGCCGAGCTGGTGCCGCAGGTGGCCGCGCACGGCAGCTTCAACTTCATGCTCAGCAACGGCCAGGCGCTGTGGGCGCATTGCTCGACGAGCCTGTACTACATCGTGCGTCAGCATCCGTTTCACAAGGCCCATCTGCAGGACGAGGACCTGAGCGTCGACTTCGCGCAGTTGACCACGCCGCGCGACCGCGTCGCCATCGTCGTGACCGAGCCGCTGACCGCCGACGAACCATGGACCGCGTTCGCGCCGGGCGAGCTGAAGGTGTTCGTCCACGGCGCACCGGCCGGCGCCTGAGGTGCGCGCCAACGCACGCCAAGCGTCGCCCGAACGACCACCGTTTCAGGGGGGTGAGACGGGTCGACGGCGAGGAATTCGGGCAAACTCGATGCCTGCCGTTTCCAACGCGCTCAGCTGCGTCGACGACAAGGAGCGGCCGTGCTGCGCGCGGCGCGCGCCCTGACCGACCGAACTCCCCAGTGATCACCACCGCCCTGATTGCCGACGACGAGGAAGCACCGCGCGCGCAGCTGCTCGCCGCGCTGCACGTGGTGTGGCCTGAACTGCAGGTGGTTGAGGAAGCGCGCAACGGCGTCGACGCCTGGGACGCCTTTCTGCAGCACGAGCCGCAGGTGTGCTTCCTGGACGTGCGCATGCCGGGCCTCACCGGCGTCGAGGTGGCGCAACGCATCGGCACCAGCGCGGACATCGTGTTCGTCGCGGCACACGGTGACCACACGCTGGCCGCGTTCGACGCCGGCGCGGTCGACTACCTGTTGAAGCCGGTGACCATCGAGCCGCTGTCGCAGGTCGTCACGCGCCTGAAGGCCCAGCTCGCGAACCCGGATGCCGGGCCGACGTCGGTGCCGGGCCTGCTCGACCGGCTCGCCGGGCAGGTGCGCCGGCCGGCATACCTCGATGTGATCCAGGGCGGTTTGCCCCGCGAGATGAAACTGATCCGCACCGAAGACGTCGTCTACTTCGAATCCGAAGGCCGTTACACGCGTGTCGTGCACAGCGACGGCGACGCCCTGCTGCGCGTGCCGCTGAAGGAGCTGCTGGGTCAGCTCGACCCGGCGCTGTTCTGGCAAATCCACCGCTCGGTGATCGTCAACCAGCGCCACATCGCCAACGCACAGAGCCTCGACGAGGGCGGCGTGGTGGTGGCGCTGCGCGGCCGCCCGGAGCGGCTGCCGGTGTCGCGCCATTTCGAGGGCCTGTTCACGGCGGCGTGACGGGCCGCTGCGCGTCTTCGCGTTATTGCGGTCGCGCACTGGCGGCCGTCCTGAGACACTGCCCACCTCCTCCCGCGTCGCTCACGAGGCGAACTCGGGCAACCTCCTGAACGTTCGCAACGATGACGCTGCCCGCCACCCCCACCCCCCGCTTCGACACCTTCTACAAACATGACGACCTGAGCCGGCTGCTGTTCGACTACGCCGATGCCCATCCGGCGCTGGTGTCGGTGCAGTCCATCGGCAAGAGCTTCGAGGGCCGCGACATCTGGGTCGCCGCGGTCACCAACACCGTCACCGGCCCCGACACCGACAAGCCGGCGTTCTGGGTCGACGGCAACATCCACGCCGGCGAGCTGGCCGCCAGCACCGCCTGCCTGTACTACCTGCACCAGCTGGTCACCGGCCATGGCGTCGACCCGCAGATCACGCGGCTGCTCGATACGCGCGTGGTCTACCTGTGCCCGCGCCTGAACCCCGACGGTGCCGAGCTGGCACTGGCCGACCGGCCAAGACACATCCGCTCGTCGACGCGCCACTACCCGTTCGACGAGGAGCCGGTCGAGGGCCTGACCGTCGAAGACGTCGATGGTGACGGCCGCGTCCTGTTCATGCGCATTCGCGACCCGCACGGCGCCTACAAGAAATGCGACGCCGACCCGCGGCTGATGGTGCCGCGCGAGCCCGGCGAATTCGGCGGCGACTACTACCGGCTGATGCCCGAAGGCACGCTGAAGCACTACGACGGGCTGACCGTCAACGTCAACAAGGACACCGAAGGGCTCGACCTGAACCGCAACTTCCCGGCGTCGTGGCGCCAGGAGTTCGAGCAGGTCGGCGCCGGCCCCTATCCGGCCAGCGAGCCCGAGGTGAAGGCGATGATCGACTTCATCGTCGGCCACCCCAACATCGGGGCGGCGGTCAGCTATCACACCCACAGCGGCGTGATCCTGCGGCCGATGGGCACGCAAAGCGACGACGACATGATCCCCGAGGACCTGTGGACGTACAAACGCTTCAGCGCGCTCGGCGAGAAGCTCACCGGATACCCGGCGATCAGCATCTGGCACGACTTCAAGTACCACCCGAAGGAAGTCATCACCGGCACGCAGGACTGGCTCTATGAACACCTGGGTGCCTTGTTCTGGGTGGTCGAGATCTGGTCGCCCAACAAGGAAGCCGGCATCACCGACTACGAGTGGATCGACTGGTTCCGAGACCATCCGGTGGAAGACGATCTGAAGCTGCTGAAATGGAGCGACGAGCAGTGCGCCGGCGCGGCGCATGTGGACTGGAAGCCGTTCCATCACCCGCAGCTCGGTGCGGTCGAGATCGGCGGCTGGGACAAGATGAACTACTGGCGCAACCCGCCGCCGCATTTGCGCGAGCGCGAAGCGGCACGCTTCCCGGCCTGGATGACGCAGATCGCGCTTAGCCTGCCGCGCCTCGAGCTGCTGCGCACCGAGGTGCGCGCGCTCGGCCCCGACACCTGGCGCGTGCGCCTGGCGGTGGCCAACAGCGGCTACCTGAGCGCCTACGTCACCAAGCGGGCGCTGGAGCGCAAGATCGTGCGCGGCGTGCTGTTCGAGATCCACCTGCCCGACGGCAACCCGAACATCTCGCTGGTCAGCGGCAAGCCGCGCATGGAAGGGCCGCAACTCGAAGGGCACGGTCCGAAGAGTTCGCTGCAGGCCTTCCTGCCGACCCCCGAAGTGACCGGCGATCGCGCGGTGGGTGAGTGGGTGGTGCGCGCACCGAAAGGCACCCACGTCGCGCTCAGCGCACGCGTCGATCGGGCGGGCGTCGTGCGCACCGAAGTCAGTCTGGACTGAGAGCGCGCAGCGAAGGGCGAGGGGCCCCGTCTACGGGGATCGACCAGCGCAGCGATCGGCGAGGGAGTGGGGCTCAATGCCCCACGACCGAGATCATCGGTGCCACCCCAGCAACCGCGAACATTTCGTCGCGAGTTCGCCGCGCCGCCTGCCGCAGAATGGGCACCTTTCGAGGCGGCAGGGAAGGAGCAGCATGGAGATCTCGGTCAACGGCCAGTCGCGCACGCTGCCC
>JBGQEX010000190.1:0-7848 GCA_041496605.1 Piscinibacter sp. | reverse complement strand
CCCGGATGTCGATGGCCGCCCACTTGCCGGCCTGTGCCGACGCGATGCCGAGCAGCGACTGCCAGCCGCCCAGCGACAGCGGCGCCGCGATGCCGACGCCGTGCAGCAAGTGCGCGCGTTTCGGGCCCAAGGTCTTGCGCAGCGCCTGCAGGCGAACCCGGATCTCGTCGAACAGCGTGTCGGGGTCGGGGAACTCGTAGTCCAGCGTCAGGCGTTCGCGCACCTGCGCGGCGAAGTCGACCAGCAGCACATCGAGGCTGCGCCGCCCAATCTTGATGCCGATCGAGAACGCGCCGTCCGGGTTCAGCGCCATCGGCACCGACGGCTGGCCGACCTTGCCGCGCAACGGCGCCTGCTTGACGACCAAGCCCTCGGATTCCAGCCGGGCGATGATCAGCTGAACTGTCTGTGCCGTCAGGTTGGTCAGCCGCGCGATCTCGGCCTTCGGCAGCGCGCCGTGCAGGCGGATCGACTGCAGCACCACGCGCTCGTTGAACTGCCCCATGCCCAACTGGTTGGAGCCACGCGGGCGCAGGTGGGCTGGGGCTGGCGCGGTGGCATTCATCGAGCCAGCGCGTTGGCGATGACGCCCTTCTTGAACAGGAAGTTGGCGAACGGTTGCATCTCGCCGGTCTGCACGATCGCGTAGGCGCGCGACACGCGCTCGTAGAAACGAAAGCGCTCCATCGCCTCGCACTGCGCGGGCAGCGCTTCACCGCGGGCGCCGAGCTGGCCGATGACGTCGCGCTGCAGTGCCGAGCAGTAGCCCTCGGGCGTGTCGCTCACGTGCATGTATGCGACCGGCTGGGCCACTGCCGCGTCGAGCGGCAGCACCGACAGCACGGCCTCGCAGGCCTCGCGCATGCCCACGCCGGGCAGGCGCACGAGCGGCTTGCCGCGGCCGAGCGACTCGGCGGTGAAGTTGGCGTCGGCCAGCACGATCTCGTCGCCGTGGCCCATTTCGGCCAGCACCTTGAGCAGCTCGGGCGACAGCAGCGGGTCGATGCCCTTCAACATGATGGTCTCCTCATTGCGCCAGGCATTCGGCGGGGATGCGGTCCGGCGCCATCGCGCCGGTCATCACCGCCACCGTGTCGCTCATGCTGATCTTCTTCGGGTTCAGCACCGCGGCGCGCCGGCCGAGACGCGCCACGTGGATGCGGTCGGCGATCTCGAACACATGCGGCATGTTGTGCGAGATCAGCACCACCGGCAGACCCTTGTCGCGCACGCGGCGGATCAGCTCGAGCACCATGTTCCCTTCCTTCACGCCGAGCGCCGCGGTCGGCTCGTCGAGGATGACCACGTGTTCGGCAAAGGCCGCAGCGCGCGCCACCGCAACGCATTGGCGCTGGCCGCCCGACAGGGTTTCGACCGCCTGGGTCATCGAGCGGATGCCGACTTTCAGGTCGTTCATGCGGGCGATGCTCAACTCGAGCATCTTCTTCTTGTCCAGCATGCGCAGCACCTTGCCGGCGAAGCCTTCGCGCCGGATCTCCCGGCCGAGGAACAGATTCTCGGCGATGGTCATCGCGGGAGCCACCGCGAGGTCCTGGTAGACCGTCTCGATTCCGACGCGGAGCGCATCGATCGGGCCCTTGAAGTGGATGACCTTGCCGTCCAGCGTGATCTCGCCTTCGTCGGGGATCGTCGCCCCCGAGAGGCACTTGATCAGCGACGACTTGCCGGCGCCGTTGTCGCCGATGACCGCAAGGATCTCACCGGCGCGCAATTCGAAATCGGCACCGTCGAGTGCGGTCACGTGGCCGTAGCGCTTGACCAGCCCGGTGGCCTTCATGACGATTTGTTCGGCAGCCATCAGCGGCCTCCCCTGCGCGAAAGTTGATCGACGGTAACCGCGAGGATCACGAGGATGCCGGTGATGAGGACCTGGTAAACCGAAGACACGCCCATCAGCGTGAGGCCGTTGCGCAGGACGCCGACGACAACCGCGCCGATCAGCGAACCGAGGACCACGCCGCGGCCGCCGAACAGACTGGTGCCGCCGAGCACCACCGCGGTGATCGCATCGAGGTTCTCGGTCTGGCCGGCGTTCGGGTCGCCGACGCCGATGCGCGCCACGGCGAGCAGCGAGGCGATGCCATAGAAAACACCGGCCAGCACGTACACGCCTAGCAGCACCCGCTCGGGCGGAATGCCGACCAGGCGCGTCGCTTCGGGGTTGTTGCCGACTGCGTAGACGTGACGCCCGGCGCCGGTTTCGCGCAGCCAGAACCACACGCCCAGGTAAAGCAGGACCATCAGCACCGTGCCGTAGGCCACGTTGGTGCCACCGATCGGGAACGTTTCGCCCAGCGCCGTCATAAAGTCGGGAACGACCGTGACCGTCTGCGATCCTGAATAGAGCTGCGTGATGGCGAAGGCGATGTTGTAGGTGCCCAGCGTCACGATGAACGGGGGCAGTTTGATGCGCGTGACGAGCAGTCCGTTGATCAACCCGAACAGCGCGGTCACCGCGATGCCGCACAGGACGGCCAGCGGTGCGGGCACGCCGAAATCGGCGGCGATCTTGGTCATCACGATGCTGCCCAACGCCATGACCATGCCGCACGACAGGTCGATGCCCGCGGTCAGGATGATGAGGGTCTGGCCGATCGCGATGACGCCTACCACCATCACCTGCTGAAGTATCAGCGAGAAGTTCCCCCCACTGAAAAACCGCTCGGTCGTCACGCCGAACACGGCGCAGGCGATCAACAGGGCAATGAACGGACCGAGCTGCCCGAGGGGTGGCAATTTTTCTTTGAGTGCGCTCATCTTGGCCTTTCGAGGGGGGATTGCGGCGGCCGCTCCACCGGCGAAGGCGATCCCTTCACCGCGGAGCGCCGCCACTCGGCGCTTCACAGCGTGTCGGACTCGGGACTACTTGTTGCCCCAGCAGAGGTCCAGACCCACGTTCGGATCCTTGCTGTCCACGCCGGCGATGGCCTTGTTGGCGATCAGCGTGACGCCGGTGTCGGTGTAGCCGGCCTTGACCTTCTTGCCGGTCGTTGCGAAGGCGACGCCCGCGTCGACGCCCATCGAGGCCATCTTCAACGGGTACTGCTGCGAGGTCGCGGCGATTTTGCCGGCGGCCACGTCCTTGATGCCGTCGCAGCCACCGTCCACCGACACGATAAGCACGTCCTTTTCCTTGCCGGCCTTCTTCAGGGCGTTATAGGCACCGGCAGCAGCGGGTTCGTTGATGGTGTACAGAATGTTGATGTCCGGGGCCTTTTGCAGGCAGTTTTCCATCGCGGTCTGACCCTTGGCCGGGTCACCGAAACTGTCGGCCATGCAGACCACTTCGGCCGGCTTGGCCAGTTCGTTGTTCTTGGCGTCGAAACTCTTCAGACCGTAACCCTTCAGGAAGCCGTTGTGACGCTGCGCACCGACCGGGTGGCCGGGGAACAGGTCGAGCGTCGCGATCTTCGGGGCCTTGCCACCCATCGCGGCCTTGGCGTATTGGCCAATCAGCACGCCGGCCTTGTAATTGTCGGTAGCGAACAAGGCGTCGACGGCCGTGGCGGGGTCGGTCGGGCTGTCCAGCGCAATGACTTGGACGCCTTGTTTTTGCGCCTTCTTGATGGCCGGAATGATGGCCTTCGCATCGCTCGGCGTGATCAGGATGGTCTTCGCGCCCGCGGCGATCATGTTCTCCATCGCCGTCACCTGGCCGGCGTTGTCACCGTCGGTCTTGCCCGCGCCGGATAGCAGCTTCGCGCCCTTGGCCGTGGCCTCGGCGGTTGCCCCTTCCTTCATCTTGACGAAGAAGGGGTTCGTCTCGGTCTTGGTGATCAGGCCGATCACCGGCTGGTTGGCGGCGGCACAGGCGCCGGCGGCAAACAGGGCGGCGAGGGTGGACGTGATCCGAATAGGCGTCTTCAACATGGTGTGTCTCCGTATGCATTGGAGCGGTCGGCGTGCCGACCGCGGATTCTCGGGGGAACCGCCGTCACCCGCGGTGCGGGGGTGGCGGCGCAGGGGGAATTTTCGGCGCGCATGATTAATAAATCAAGTTGATTTATTAAGTGATTACCCGGATATCCTGCGGCTCGCGAGCGCGACATGCTCTCGTTGCTGGCCAGGGCGCAACAATGCGCTCAATAACGTTTTGAATCAATCGGAGAACGTGAATGTTCGTGGTGTGCGGTGAGGCCTTGATGGATGTATTCGCTGCCGGCGACACGCCGACGGGAACGGCGCTGGACGCGCGTGTTGGCGGCTCGCCTTTCAACGTGGCGGTGGGCCTGGCGCGGCTGGCGCAACCGGTGGCGTTCTTCGGTGCGCTGTCGCGCGGATTTCTCGGCGAGCGCCTGATGCGCGCGCTGCGCGACGAAGGCGTCGACACTGCGTCGGTGGCGCAGGTCGACGCGCCGACCACGCTCGGCTTGGTGGGGCTCGATGCGCAGGGCGTGCCCTCGTACGCGTT
Organism: Piscinibacter sp.; assembly: GCA_041496605.1. Lineage (GTDB taxonomy): Bacteria > Pseudomonadota > Gammaproteobacteria > Burkholderiales > Burkholderiaceae_C > Albitalea. Next base: position 3,416 of record JBGQEX010000190.1, on the reverse strand, counting down.
CTATGGCGAAGGCGGTGCCGACAGGCAACTCGCGATCGACGCACTTGGCCTGCTGCCCGCGGACATCCGCGCCATCCACCTCGGCTCGTATGCGACGGTGGTCGAACCCATCGCTTCCACGCTGCGCGCACTGGTCGAGCGCGAGCACGCTCGCACGCTCATCTGCTACGACCCGAACATCCGGCTCAACGTCGAGCCCGACCTGGCTCGCTGGAGCGACATGTTGCAGTGGATGCTGCCGCGCACCGACCTTCTGAAGATCAGCGAGGAGGACTTGTCGCTGCTGCTGCCGGACGTCAGCCCGCAGCAGTTCGCCGACAGCGCGCTGGCGCAGGGCGTGCATCTCATCGTCGTCACGCGCGGCGGCGAAGGTGCGCTGGCGTGGACCCGGTCCGAGTCGGTGAGTGCGCCGGCCATCGCGGTGCAGGTGATCGACACGGTCGGTGCCGGCGATACCTTCCAGGCTGCGCTGCTGACCTGGCTGGCCGAGCACGACTGCCTGTCGATCGAAGCGATGGGTTCGATGTCCGCGTCGCAACTGCAAGCGGCGCTGAAGTTCGCCGTCGATGCCGCGGCCATCACCTGCTCGCGCCGTGGCGCGGACTTGCCGCGGCGCAGCGAACTCGCGCGTTGACAAGCCCCCCGTTCGGGCTGAGGTATCGAAGCCTCGCGCGGGCCTTCGATACCTCAGCCCGAACGGATCGAAGCATACTGCGCGCGCATGTCGACCCCCATCTTCCTCAAGCTGCTGGCGATCTTCATCGTCGTGGCACTGGGCTGGGTCGCGGGGCGCCTGCGCTGGTTGGGCGACAACGATCCGGCACGCACGCTGTCCAACGCGGCCTTCTACATCTTCATTCCGGCGCTGCTGTTTCGCACCACCGCGCGCGTCGACTTCGGCACGCTGCCATGGGGCACGCTGGCGGCGTTCTTCGTGCCGGTGCTGTTGCTGCTGGTCATCGTCTATGCGTGGCAGCGCCGCTCCAACCGCGGCGGGCAGTTGTCGGCCGCCGCGCCCAGCGTGCGGGCCATTTCGGCGACCTTCGGCAACACGCTGCAGGTGGGCGTGCCGGTCGCCACGGCACTGTTCGGCGAGGCCGGGCTGGCGATCCACATCACCATCATCAGCCTGCACGCGCTGACGCTGCTGACGGTGTTGACCGCACTGGTCGAACTGGACCTGGCGCGTGCAAACCGGCAGCAGGGCCGGGCCGAGACGCATCTGCTCGCGACGCTGGCCAAGACCGCGCGCAACACCATCATCCACCCGGTGGTGCTGCCGGTGCTGGCGGGCCTGATCTGGAACGCACTCGGCCTCACGCTGCCGGAGATCATCGACGAGACGCTGCAAACGCTCGCGCTGCCGGTGGTGCCGCTGTGCCTGGTGCTGATCGGCATGTCGCTCGCCTACTACGGCATGCGCGGCGCCGCGAAGGGCGCGGTGCTGATGTCGCTGCTCAAGCTGCTGGTGCTGCCCACCGTCGTGCTGGTCATCGGCCATTGGGGCATGGGGCTGCAGGGCCTGGCCTTGTCGGTGGTGGTGATGGCGGCCGCGTTGCCGGTCGGCTCAAACGCGTTGATCTTCTCGCAGCGCTACGAGACGCTCGAAGCCGAAGCCACCGCGGCCGTCGTGTTCTCCACCTTCGCGTATGTCGTGACCGCACCGCTGTGGCTGACCCTCCTCAGCCACTTGAACTGACCACCCGTTTCCCCTGACGCGCCGGCGCGTCAGCCGGCGTTTATCATCGCGCCCTCACCGCTCACAAGGCGGCCGAGCCATGCCACCCGCAGTGCCCAAGTTTCAGGAACACCCCAATGAAAACACGCGGCTTCACTCTCAAGGCGTTGGCGGCCACCGCGCTGCTCGCCTGCGCCAGCACCGGCTTCGCAGCCAAGACGCTGGTCTACTGCTCCGAAGGCAGCCCCGAGGGCTTCAACCCGCAGTACTTCACCACCGGCACCACGGCCGACGCGTCGTCGGTGCCGCTCTACAACCGACTGGTCGAGTTCGACCTGGGCACCACCAACCTCGTGCCCGGCCTGGCCGAGAGCTGGGTGGCCGCGCCGGATGGCCTGTCGTACACCTTCAAGCTGCGCCGCGGCGTGAAGTTCCACAGCAACGACAAGTTCAAGCCGACGCGCGACTTCAATGCCGACGACGTGCTGTTCTCGTACAACCGCCAGGCCGACCCGAACCACCCCTTCGCCAAGACCACGCAGGGCCAGACCTACGCGTACTTCGAAGACATGGGCATGAAGGACATCGTCGACCATGTCGAGAAGCTCGACCCGCTGACGGTGCGCTTCGTGCTGAAGAAACCCGAGGCGCCGTTCATGGCCAACATGGCGATGGACTTCGCGTCCATCCTCAGCGCCGAATACGCCGAGAAGATGAAAGCGGCCGGCAATGTCGAAGCGTTCGATCGCGAGCCGATCGGTACCGGCCCGTTCCAGTTCGTCTCGTACCAGAAGGACGCGGTGATCCGCTACAAGGCCTTCGACGCGTTCTGGGGCGGGCGACCGAAGATCGACAACCTCGTCTACGCCATCACCACCGACGCCTCGGTGCGCTATGCCAAGCTGAAGACCGGCGAGTGCCATGTGATGGCCTTTCCTAAGCCGGCCGACGTGGCGTTGATGAAGGCCGACCCGAACATCAACCTGGTGCAGCAGAACGGCCTGAACGTCGGCTACATCGCGTTCAACGTCGAGAAGAAGCCGTTCGACAACAAGCTGGTTCGCCAGGCGCTGAACTTCGCGGTCAACAAGAAGGCGATTCTCGATTCGGTGTTCCAGGGCGCGGGCCAGCCGGCCAAGAACGCTATCCCGCCGACGCTCTGGTCGTACAACGACAAGGTGAGCGAGTACCCCTACGACCCGGCCAAGGCGAAGGACCTGCTGGCCAAGGCCGGCTATCCGAACGGCACCGAAGTCGAACTGTGGTACCTGCCGGTGACGCGCCCGTACAACCCGGACGGCAAGCGCATGGCCGAGCTGATCCAGGCCGACTGGGAGAAGGTCGGCGTCAAGACCCGGCTGCTGACCTTCGAGTGGGGCGAGTACCGCAAGCGCAGCAAGACCGGTGAACAGCACTCGATGATGTTCGGCTGGTCGGGCGACAACGGCGACCCCGACAACTTCTTCGTGCCCCTGCTGGGTTGCTCGGCGGTGAAAGGCGGCGGCAACGTTTCGCGCTGGTGCGACAAGGACTTCGAAGACGCGGTGCAAAAGGCCAAGCTCGTGACGAGTCAAGCCGCCCGCGCGGCGCTGTACATGAAGGCCCAGGAGGTCGCGCACGAAGAAGCGCCGTGGGTCCCGATCGCCCACTCGGTGCGTTTCGACCCGGTGCGCAAGGAAGTGACCGGCTACAAGATGGACGTGACGGCGCACCATTTCTTCCACAAGGTCGATCTGGT
>JBGQEX010000189.1:0-7888 GCA_041496605.1 Piscinibacter sp. | reverse complement strand
GGATTCCGCCCCGGCGGGCGGGTACCTTTCTTTTGAGGGCTCAAAAGAAAGTCACCAAAGAAAAGAGCCCCACATTTGGCCTGCTCGCTTCGGCTACGGCGACTCAAGAGGCTCTGAACTCCGCGTACCACCGCAGACCAAGCGAGCCGTGGAGAGCGACATGGGTACGCGGGGGCCAGAGCCTCTTGAGTCGCCGTAGCCAAGTGATTGGGCCAAATCGTATTGAGGCCCTCTTCTTTGGTGACTTTCTTCTGGGCCAACAGAAGAAAGTTACCCGGCCGCCGGGCCGGGACCCGGCGCGGTGCAACGAGCAAAGAAGAAGCCCCGAGCAACAAGCAACTCATGCCTCCGCACTCCGCCCCTTCATCGCAAACAGCCCCTGCGGCCGCTTCTGGATGAACACCACGATGAACACGAGCACCATGATCTTGGCCAGCACCGCCCCCGCCCACCCCTCGAGCAGCTTGTTAAGCACACCGAGCCCGAGCGCCGCATAGACGGTACCCGCCAGCTGCCCCACCCCGCCCAGCACCACGACCATGAACGAATCGACGATGTAGCCCTGCCCCAGGTCCGGCCCCACATTGCCCACCTGCGACAAGGCACAACCCGCCAGCCCGGCGATGCCGGAGCCGAGCGCGAACGCATAGGTGTCCACGCGTGCGGTGTTGACGCCCATGCACGCCGCCATCGGCCGGTTCTGCGTCACGCCGCGCACGAACAATCCGAGCCGCGTGCGCGCCACCATGAACGCCAGGCCCGCAAGCACCAGCGCCGCGAAGCCGATGATCGCGATGCGGTTGAAGGGCAGCGTCAGGTTGGACAGCGCCTGCACCCCGCCGGAGAGCCACGACGGGTTCTCGACCTGCACGTTCTGCGCGCCGAACAGCGTTCGCACGCCTTGCATCAGCACCAGGCTGATGCCCCAGGTGGCCAGCAGTGTTTCCAGCGGCCGGCCGTAGAGCCAGCGGATGACGCTGCGCTCCAGCGCCGCACCGACCAGCGCCGACGCCAGGAACGCGGCAGGAATGGCCGCCACGATGTACCAGTCGAACACGCCGGCCAGGTGCGCCTTGAAGACGTTCTGCACCACGTAGGTCGCATAGGCGCCGATCATCATCAGCTCGCCGTGCGCCATGTTGATGACGCCCATCAATCCATAGGTGATCGCCAGCCCCAGCGCCACCAGCAACAGGATCGAGCCAAGACTCGCGCCGGTGAACACCACACCCAGCCGCTCACCCCACGCCAGGCGCGACTCGATGGCGGCGAGCGCGATCTGCAGTTGCGCGCGAACGTCGACCTCGGTCTCGCCATCGGGCTTCAGGCGCTCGAGCAGCAGCGTCTTGGTCGCCGGCTGATGGCTGTGGGCCAGCGACCGTGCCGCGTCGAGGCGCTTGGCCTTGTCGCTCGACGAAATCAGCACCGCGGCGCGCAGCAGATCGAGCTCGCCCTTCAGGCGCGGGTCGGTCTCGGCAGCCAGCGCCTTTTCGATCAACGGCAGCTTCGCTTCGTCGGCGCTGTCGCGCATCTCCTTGATCGCGGCGGCACGCTGCACCGCGTCGGGCGACAGCAGCTTCAGCGAAGCGAGCGCGCCCTCGAGTTCGCGGCGCATGCGGTTGCTGTTGACGACGTCTTCGGCGTCGGCCGGCAGCGCCACCTCAGCGCCACTGGCCGCATCGCGCGCCTTGTCGCCGGTCACGATGAAGACCTTGTCGCCGGCGACCTTCACCGCGTCGTCGAGCAGGGCCTGGAAGAATTCGGGCGCCTTCGGGTCGCCGCTGGTCGCGGCCTGCGCAATGGCGGCGGAACGCGCGTCGCTTTCGCCGATCGCCATCGCGCGCACCTGGTCGGCGCTCAATGCGTGGGCGGAAACGGCGGCGAGCGCCAGGCTGATGGGCACCAGCAGTCGGATCAGGGCCTGGCACCAACTTGAAGGCATGGAATCGGAAATCACTTGAAACCGGAAACAACATCGAGAAGCGCTGCGCTGACGTGTCTCGTGTCCACGCTCTCTCGTCACGCCGGCGCAGCGCAAAAAAGCGGCCCCCTCCCCAGAGGCCGCGCGAGTTCTTACTTCTTCTCGGGTTCGTCCTTCTTCTTGTCATTGCCCTCGATGTACGGGCTCCACGGCTTGGCCTTCACCGGCGCCGGGGTCTTCCACACGACGTTGAACTGGCCGTCGGCCTTCACTTCGCCGATGAACACAGGCTTGTGCAGGTGGTGATTCTTCGCGTCCATCGTCGACGTGAAGCCGCCCGGTGCCGGGAAGGTCTGGCCGGCCATCGCGGCGACGACCTTGTCGGTGTCGGTGCTCTTGGCCTTCTCGACCGCCTGCTTCCACATGTGGATGCCGATGTAGGTGGCCTCCATCGGATCGTTCGTCAGTGGCTTGTCGGCGCCCGGCAGCTTCTTGGCCTTGGCGTAGGCGGCCCACTGCTTCTTGAACGCGTCGTTGCTCGGGTTCTTCAGGCTCATGAAGTAGTTCCATGCGGCCAGGTGACCCACCAGCGGCTTGGTGTCCACGCCGCGCAGCTCTTCTTCGCCCACCGAGAACGCCACCACCGGCACGTCGGTCGCCTTCAGGCCCTGGTTGCCGAGTTCCTTGTAGAACGGCACGTTGGAGTCGCCGTTGATCGTGGAGATGACTGCGGTCTTGCCGCCGGCGGCGAACTTCTTCACGTCGGCCACGATGGTCTGGTAGTCGCTGTGGCCGAAGGGGGTGTACTTCTCGTCGATGTCCTTGTCGGCCACGCCCTTGCTCTTCAGGAAGGCGCGCAGGATCTTGTTGGTGGTGCGCGGGTAGACGTAGTCGGTGCCCAGCAGCACGAAGCGCTTGGCGCCGCCGCCTTCCTTGCTCATCAGGTATTCCACCGCCGGAATCGCCTGCTGGTTCGGCGCGGCGCCGGTGTAGAACACGTTCTTGCTGAGCTCTTCACCCTCGTACTGCACCGGGTAGAACAGCAGGCCGTTGAGTTCCTCGACGACCGGCAGCACGCTCTTGCGCGACACGCTGGTCCAGCAGCCGAACATCACGGCCACCTTGTCCTGCGAGATCAGCTGCTTGGCCTTTTCGGCGAACAGCGGCCAGTTGGAGGCCGGGTCGACCACCACCGGCTCCAGCTTCTTTCCCATCACGCCACCCTTGGCGTTGATCTCGTCGATGGTCATCAGCGCGACGTCTTTCAGGACGGTCTCGGAGATGGCCATCGTGCCCGACAGGGAGTGCAGGATGCCGACCTTGATGGTGTCGGCGGCATGGGCCAGGCTGCTCAGGGTCAAAGTTCCGACGGCCAGGCCGACGGCGCTCAAGGTTTTCGTGAATGTGCGACGGGTGTGCTTCATGGATAGGCGCTCCTTGGAATTGAGTGTGCGACCCCTTCTGGGGCAGGCGAGCGGAGGTTACGGAGCCTCCCGCATTCATGAAATACGCCATGTGGCGTAGGGCACAGCGTCCGCCTCCGTACAGACCGCATTGCCGCCCCGGCGGAAAAGGACCACCATCGGCCGAGCGCGGACCTCAGCAAGGGGGCTGACGTGGGCCCAGCCGAACCAGCGTCGGAACTCGACTCGACCTTTACGCTCGACGCGGCGCTGCTGCAGCAACGCCGGGCAGCGAATGCGCGCCGCGTCCACGCCTACCAGTTGCCGCTGATCCGAAGCATCGGCTTCGTGGTCCTGTGCGTGATCGCCGTGCTGAACGATCTGCGCATCGACGCGGCGTTTCCCAGCGCTGCCCTGCTGCTGTTGATCGCGTTGAACCTGGCTTACCCGGTGTTCAGCTGGGCCGTGCTGTGGAAAGGCCATGGCCGCACCGGGCGGCTCGACCTGAGCCTGCTGTTCCTGCACCTCGACGTGCTGATGTGGCTGGTCAACCTGCACCACCTCGAGCAAAGCCAGTTGTTCTTCGCCTATCTGCTGCTGGTGCGCGTGGCCGACCAGGTGGGCTTCGGGTTTCGCCGCGCGTTCTACTTCAATCACGTGGTCATCGTTGCCTACCTCGGCTATGCGGCATGGGTGGCGGTGGCCGACCCGGCCGCGGTGCACTGGCCCGAACGGCTGTCGATCGCCGCGGGCATGTACATGATCGGCGGCTACCTCGCGCTGACCGGATTCGTGATCCAAAGGCTGCGCAACCGCGCCCGTTCGGCCGTGCGCGCTGCGCGCCAGCTGGTCGACACGCTGGAGCAGAAGACCAGCGACCTCGAAGCGCAGGCCCACGAACTCGAGCGGTCGCGGCAACTGGCCGAGCAGGCCAACGTGGCCAAGTCGCAGTTCCTCGCGATGATCAGCCACGAACTGCGCACGCCGTTGAACGGCATCCTGGGAACGACCGAATTGCTGCTCGACACCCCCCTTACCGACAAACAGCGCCAGTACACCGAGACGGCCCACCGATCCGGCAGCGCACTGCTGGCGCTGGTCGACGACGTGCTGGACCTGTCGCGCATCGAGGCCGGCAAGTTGTCGCTGCGCATGGCGGCCTTCGACCTGCGCGCACTGGTCGCCGAGACGATGGAGCTGATGGCCGCCACCGCGCTCGACAAACCGCTGGAGCTGAGCTGGGGGGTTGCGCGCGACCTGCCCGAACGCCTTGAAGGCGACCCGGTGCGGCTGCGGCAACTGCTGGTGAACCTGCTGCACAACGCCATCAAGTTCACCGAGCGCGGCAGCGTGGCATTGAGTGTCACGCTGCTCGACGAGCAGCGTGACACGGCCCACCTGCGCTTCGAGGTCAGCGACACCGGCATCGGCGTGCCCGGCGCGCAGATCGACTCGGTGTTCGACGCCTTCATGCAAGGCGACACCTCCAGCACCCGCCGCCACGGCGGCAGCGGCCTGGGCCTGGCCATCGTCAGAGAGCTGACCCAGCTGATGAGCGGCGAAGTCGGCGTCAACAGCACGCCCGGCAAGGGCTCGATGTTCTGGTTCAACGTGAGTCTGAAGAAGGCGCCGCCCGAGCCTGAGCCCGAGCCCCCGGCGCCAAGCTCCCATGGCGTGAACGGCCATGTGCTGTTGGCCGAAGACGACCTCGTCAACCAGTTGGTGGTGCACGAGATGCTGAGCAAGCTGGGCTGCCACGTCGACGTGGTGAACGACGGCTTCGCCGCCCAGGAGGCCGCATCGCAACAGGCATACGGCCTCATCTTCATGGATTGCCACATGCCGGTGATGGACGGCTACACGGCGACGCGCCACATCCGTGCCCACGAACTCGAGCGTGGCTTGACGCGAACGCCGATCGTCGCGCTGACCGCCGCAGCGCTGACCGGCGACCGCGACCGCTGCATCGAATCCGGCATGGACGACTACATGACCAAGCCCGTCAGCATGGCGCAATTGCAGGCGGCGGTGCAGCGCTGGATGTCGCGCCCGGGGACGAAGTACGTGCAGTGATGCGCGCCCTCGGCTTCACGGGTGCGACTTGCGGTAGGTGCCCACCAGCTCCGCCTGCGCCAGCACGTGGCCTGTCATGGCCTGCTCGACCGCTGCCTTGGTCGGCTGACGCAGTGCCGGCAGTGTCGTGTCGAGGGCGTACAGCTTGAAGAAGTAGCGGTGACGGCCTATCGGCGGGCAGGGCCCGCCGTAGCCGCACCGGTCCCAGTCGTTCAGGCCTTCGCGGGTTCCGGCCGGCAGCGGCTGGCCGCCGTCGGGCAGGCCCGCCGCACTCGGCGGAAGGTCGTACAGCACCCAGTGCACCCAGGTTCGCCGCGGTGCAGCCGGGTCGGGTGCGTCGGGGTCGTCGACGATCAGCACCAGGCTGCGGGCGGCGTCTGGCACGGCGCTCCAGCGCAGCGGAGGAGCGCGGTCGTCGCCCTCGCAGGTGTGGCGCCGCGGGATCTCGCTGTGCGGCGCAAAGGCGGTCGAGGTCAAGTCCATGCGGTTTGCTCCCAGCAGCTCCGGGCCTTCACGCGGCAGCCGGATAGCCCACGGTCTGCGCCAGCGTGATGCGCTCGGTCTTGGCCAGCCCCAGCGCGGCGGCCAGCCGGCGCCGGTCGATCATGCCGCGCACCACGGTGGCCAGGCCGGCAATCGCGCAATACAGGTAGACGTTTTGCGCGATGCAGCCGGCGTCGGCCCCGGCGAGGAAACTGCGCTCGTCGGCGCGGGCCTCATGCATGCGGGCGAAGTCGGCCACGTAGACCAGGTTCAACGGGGCCGTGGCGACGAAGTCCTGCGTGCCGGTGGCGCCGCGCAGGTCGTCGGTCTTCACCAGCAGCAGTCGGTGGGTCGCAGGCTCGTAGCGGTAGGCCCCTTCGGGCAGCACCGCGAAGACCTCGATCTCCTGCCAGTTGTGCGCCGACGGCGCGGTGCGACCTCCGCTGTCGCGGCGGTTGATGCCAAACGCGGCCCACAACAGCGCCGAGAGTGTTTCCACCGACAGCGTGTCGGGCAAGAACGCGCGCGAACTGCGGCGGCTTTTCAACGCCCGCAGCAGCGCGGCCGTGGGCGAAATCACCGGCGGCGGCAGCACGACCATGTCGGTCTCCAGATTCAGCGCGATCGTGGACATGGACGTTCTCCGGCAGCATCGGCGGGCGCATCGTCGACGAGCGGCCCCTACAACACGACACTGGTCCAAGCCGCGGTACCCATGGCCGGAATGCGCAGTCGCGCGGCCGCCGGCGCGGACGCAGCGCTCTTGCCCGCCTCTCGTTCGATGCCGCTTCGAATCACCATGGCCAGCCCCGCGATCTCGAACGCGCAGGCATCCATCAGATCGTCGAGTGACACGATGCCCGACAGGCTGTCGTCGTCATTCCTGACCAGCAGGCGCCGCACGCCGCTTTCTTTCATGGCGGTGATCGCCTCGGCGAGATCCGCGTTTTCCGACACCAGGACAACCCGGGTTTGCGCCAGAGCGCCGATCTTCACATCGTCGGCGTTCAGGCCACGCGCCAGCACGTCGATCACCAGGTCGCGATCGGTGACGATGCCGCTGACCCGCAACCCTTCTTGCCCTTCGGTGGTCACGACCAGCGCGCCGACATGGTGTTCACGCATCAGGGTGGCCGCCTGTTTCAGGCTGCCCGACGCATCGATGCTGATGACATGCGGTGTGCAGATGGAGCCGATCTTCATGTAGGTCTCCGGTTCAGCCGTGCTCAGGCAGGTGCCGCAGCAATCCCTTGAAGTCGGTCCATGCCATCGCGGGCCAGATCTCGGAGTGGGCGCGGCCGTAGCTGCGCACCAGCACCGAAACACGCGTCGCCGACTCGAAGTCCGGCGCCTCGAAGATGTCGATGTAGTCCCAGGGGCCGAGCACCGCATAGCTGCTGAGCCATTTCACCTCGGGGCAATGCGAGCGCAACTGGTCGGCCACGTGGTGTTCCAGCGTCTCGAAGGACTTCGGCTGGTGCAGCGCTTCGGGCGACAGCCGGGTGAGCAGAATGAATGCAGGCATGCAACCCCCGTTTTGACGGCAACTCCTGATCGAACCATAGGCCGTCACGGCGCCATGGCGTTGCGATTGCTCAATCGGCGTCGCCGGCATCGCCCTACGATGCTTGGGACGCGAAAACCTTGAGCCAGCGATGACCCGGCACATCCAAGCGCTGCTGTGGGCCCTTGTGCTGTGGGCCGGATTCGCCCAAGCAACGGGTGGGCCGGAATCCGGCGAGCCGCTGAAGCTGCCGGCGCCCGAGCTCAAGGGAGAGTTGTCGGTCGAGCAGGCATTGCAGCAGCGCCGATCGAGACGCGAGTTCGCGGCTTCGCCCCTCAACTTGTCCGACGTGTCCCAGGTGCTGTGGGCGGCGCAGGGCGTGACGCACCCGAAGGGGTACCGAACGGCGCCTTCGGCCGGCGCGCTCGCGCCGCTCGAGGTCTACCTGGTGGCGGGCAGCGTCACCGACCTGCCTGCCGGCGTGTACCGGTACCAGGCCCAGGC
>JBGQEX010000188.1:0-7918 GCA_041496605.1 Piscinibacter sp. | reverse complement strand
CCGCGCAGCTCGGTTGGTAGCGCGCCGTCACTTCGCGCACGCCGTCGAAGATGATCTTCAGCCGCGCCGGCAGTTGGCCGATATCCACCGCGTCGGTCTTGATGGTGCCGCTGGCCACGTAGTGCAGCGCCGCGCCTTCGCAGTCGATGACGCCGAAGCCGGTGGTTCGCAGGCCGGGGTCGATGCCGAGGATGCGAGTCATGTCAAAGCCCAAAGTACCAGCGCACGGCGTGGAAGAACACCGGTGCCGCGAAACACAGCGGCGCCACGCGGTCGAGCAGACCCACTGCGCCGGTTACCGAGGCCTTGCCGCCCCAGCTGCGCACGCCCGCGTCACGCTTCAAGGCCTTCATCACGAACTCGCCCAGCGAGCCGGTCGCGCCGGCGATGAAACCCATCACCAGCGCCGGGATCGGCTTGAACGGCGTGGCCCAGTACAGCAGCGTGCCGACGAAGGCCGCGCTCAGCGCGCCGATCAACCAGGCGCGCCACGAGAACGAACGGCTGATCGCGCGCGCCACGGGGCGGCGGCGCAGGTAGCGGCTGGCCGCCTCCTGCACGATCTGCGCGGTGGCGACCACGGCGACGAGATAGAACACCAGGAAGGCGCCGCGGCCCGCGTAGGCCGGCAGGTCGATCAGCAGCAGCGCCGGCGCGTGGCTCATGCCGTAGATGCAGACCATGATGCCCCACTGAATCTTCGCCGTGCGCTCCAGGAAGCGCTGCGGGTCGTTGCCGAACGCGCTGACCACCGGAATCGCGAAGAACACGTAGACCGGGATGAACACCGTGAACAGGTCGAAGCGGCGGCCGCCGGCCAGCACGAACTGCAGCGGCAGGATCAGGAAGAACGCGAGCAGCAGGCTGCGGTGGTCGGCGCGCCGCGTATGGGTGAGCGTGATGAACTCGCGGAAGGCCACGAACGACACCACGCCGAACAGCAGCGTCGCGGCCACCGCGCCCAGCACCCACGAGATCCAGAACAGCACCGCGCCTAGCCAGATGGCGCGCAGGTCGCGCGCGAAGCGCTCGTGCGTTTCCTGCTGCTCGGGCGTCAACTCGCGCAGCGTGCGCCAGAACGCGACGAACGTCACGGCGATCAACAAGCCGAACAGGCCGACGAACAACAGGCCGACCTGCTGGCTGATCGTGAGGTCGCGCAGTGCGCCCATCAGTGGATGTCTCTCAGTGCCACAACGGCTTCGCGCGCCCGATCGAGGAACACGCGCTTGTCCTCGCCCGGCAGCAGCTGCAGCGGCGCCCCGAAGGTCACCGAACACAAGATGGGCACCGGCACCACTTCGCCCTTGGGCATCACGCGCTGGACGTTGTCGATCCAGGCCGGGATCAACTGCACGTTGGGGAACTGCTCGGCCAGGTGATAGAGGCCGGACTTGAAGGGCTGCGGGTCGCCCTTGTTGCCACGCGTGCCTTCGGGGAAGATCACCAGCGAATCGCCGTGCTGCAGTGCCTCGACCAGCGGCTCCAGCGGGTCTTCGTCGTCGGTACGCTGGCGCGACACATAGACCGCGTTGAAGATCTCGCGCGTGATCCAGTGCTTGAGCGGGCTCGCGGTCCAGTAGTCACGCGCCGCGATGGGCCGCGTCACCGCACGCAGGTCACCGGGCAGCGCCGCCCAGATCAGCACCCAGTCGAAATGGCTCTGGTGGTTGGCGAAGTAGATGCGCTGCTCGGCCTTCGGTGGGCAACCGTACCAGTGGCCTTGGGCGCCGGTGATGAGGCGGGCGAGAAAAGCCATGAAGAGGCCGGCAGCCTCGGGGAGTTTCATGGGGGCCGATGGTAACGGCCGTGTGCTCAGTGGCGGAAGTGGCGCACTCCCGTCAACACCATCGCGATGCCACGCTCGTTCGCCGCGGCGATCACTTCGTCGTCGCGCACGCTGCCGCCGGGCTGGATGACGCAGGTGGCGCCGACGTCGCAGACCACGTCGAGCCCGTCTCGGAACGGGAAGAACGCGTCGCTTGCCACCGCCGAGCCCTTCAGCGTGAGGCCGGCATTCTCGGCTTTGATGCTCGCGATGCGCGCCGAGTCGATGCGGCTCATCTGGCCGGCGCCGACACCGAGCGTCATGCCGGCGCCGCAGAACACGATCGCGTTGCTCTTGACGTACTTGGCCACGGTCCAGGCGAACAGCAGGTCATTCATCTGGGCTTCGGTGGGCGCGAGCTTCGTCGCGACGACCAGCTCGCTGCGGTTCACTTTGCGGTTGTCGGCGCTCTGGATCAGCAGGCCGGAGCCGACGCGCTTCATGTCCTGCGCATTGCGGCCCTGTTCCCACGCCGTCTTGCCGTGGCGCTGCACGCCTTCGAGCGAGATCTGCAGCACGCGGGTGTTGGGTTTGGCGGCGAACACCAGCAGCGCTTCGGGCGTGAAGCTCGGCGCCATCAGCACCTCGACGAACTGCTTGGCCACCAGCGCAGCACCGGTTGCGTCGAGCTCGCAGTTGAAGGCGATGATGCCGCCGAAGGCCGAGGTCGGGTCGGTCTTGAAGGCCTTGCTGTAGGCCTCGGCCGCGCTCGCGCCGAGCGCGACGCCGCAGGGGTTGGCGTGCTTGACGATGACGCAGGCCGGCGTCTCGAAGCTCTTCACGCACTCCCACGCCGCATCGGCGTCGGCGATGTTGTTGTACGAGAGTTCCTTGCCCTGCAGCTGCTGCGCCGTGACCAGCGAACCGGGAGCCGGGTGCAGGTCGCGATAGAACGCAGCGCTCTGGTGCGGGTTCTCGCCGTAGCGCAGGTCCTGCAGCTTGACGAAGCGGCCGTTGCTCTGCGCCGGGTACGCGCTGCGCGCGCCGTCGGGCTGCAGCGACGACAAGTAGTCGCTGATCGCCGCGTCGTAGTTGGAGATTCGGTTGAACGCGGCGACCGACAGCGCGAACTTGGTCGGCTGGCTGACGACGCCGGACGCCTTCAGCTCACCGAGCACTTGCGTGTACTGCGATGCGTCGGTGAGTACCGCCACGTCCTTCCAATTCTTGGCCGCCGAGCGCACCATCGCCGGGCCGCCGATGTCGATGTTCTCGATCGCGTCTTCGAGCGTGCAGCCGGGTTTGGCGACGGTCGCCTCGAACGGATACAGGTTGACGACCAGCAGGTCGATCGTCGCAATGCCATGAGCTTTCAGCGCCGCCATGTGCGCCGGCACGTCGCGGCGCGCCAGCAGACCGCCGTGCACCTTCGGATGCAGCGTCTTCACGCGGCCGTCGAGCATCTCCGGGAAACCGGTGTGGTCAGCCACCTCGGTGACCGGCAGGCCGGCGTCGGCCAGCAGCTTGGCGGTGCCACCGGTCGAGAGCAGCTTGCAGCCGAGCGCATGCAGTTCACGCGCGAAGTCGAGCACGCCGGTCTTGTCGGAAACGGAAATCAGGGCGGTGAGTTGGGTCATGGGGGTCACTTGATCAGTCTGTGTTCGACGAGCTTGCGGCGCAAGGTGTTGCGGTTGATGCCCAACCATTCGGCGGCACGGCTCTGGTTGCCTTCGGCGTGTTTCATGACGACGTCGAGCAGCGGCTTCTCCACCACGTTGAGGATCATGTCGTACATCGCCGTGGGCTCGACGCCGCGCAAGTCCTTGAAATAACTCTCAAGGTTTTCGCGAATGCATTCTTCGATGTGCTTCTTGCTCATGCTTGTTGTTCGATGAAATCTTCATTGGCAGCCGGGCTCGGTGCCGGCAGCAGTCGATGCGTATCGGCCAATTCGTCGAACCAGTCGGTCACCGCACGCACCTGGGCATCGCAGCTTTCCAGACGGTTCATCGCGGCGCGGAACGCTTCACCACCGGGCAGCGCACGCACCGCCCAGCCGATGTGCTTGCGCGCGCTGCGTACGCCGGCGAACTCGCCGTACAGCCCATAGTGATCGTCCAGGTGTTCGAGCAGCCAGCGCTTGGCCTCGCCGACCTCGGGTGCATCAAGCTGCTCGCCGGTGGCGAGGAAATGCGCGATCTCGCGGAAGATCCACGGCCGGCCCTGCGCCGCGCGGCCGATCATGATCGCGTCGGCACCGGTGGCCTGCAGCACCTCGCGCGCCTTGCGCGGCGAATCGATGTCGCCGTTGGCCACGACCGGAATGCGCAGCTGCGCCTTCACCGCGGCAACGGTGTCGTACTCGGCTGCGCCCTTGTAGCCTTGCTCGCGGGTGCGGCCATGCACGGCGACCATCGCCACGCCGACGCCTTCGGCGGCGCGCGCCAGAGCCACCGCGTTGCGCTCGGTCTGGCACCAGCCGGTGCGCATCTTCAGCGTGACCGGCACGTTGCGCGGAGCGCACGCGGCGACCACGGCCTCGATGATCGCCAGTGCCAGCGGCTCGTCCTGCATCAGCGCCGAGCCGGCCCACTTGTTGCACACCTTCTTGGCCGGGCAGCCCATGTTGATGTCGATGATCTGTGCGCCGCGGTCGATGTTGTAGGCCGCGGCCGCGGCCATCATCTGCGCGTCGGTGCCGGCGATCTGCACCGCGATCGGCGCCACCTCGCCGTCGTGGTTGGCGCGCCGGCTGGTCTTCAGACTGGTCCAAAGGTCGCGCCGCGAGGTCACCATCTCGCTGACCGCATAGCCCGCGCCGAGGCGCCTGCACAGCTGTCGAAACGGCCGGTCGGTCACGCCCGCCATCGGCGCGACAAACAGGCTGTTCGCCAGCTCGATGTGGCCGATCTTCATGGGGCGCGGGGGTGGGGGCGTGCTGAAAAAGGAGGCAGAAGTATAGCCGCCGCACGCTTTGGATAATGCCGGTGATGGAAGCGTGGATCGAATCGCTGCTGGCCCTGCTCGCATTGCCCAAGTTCGGGCTGAGCACGGTCTTCGTCGTCGCCTTCATCTCGGCCACGCTGCTGCCGATGGGCTCCGAGCCCGCGGTGTTCGGCCTCGTCAAACTGAACCCTGACCTGTTCTGGCCGGCGGTGTTGGTCGCCACTGCCGGCAACACTCTGGGGGGTGTCGTGACCTGGTGGATGGGTTACGGCGCGGAACGCGCCTACGAACGCATCAAGCACGAGCCCGCCAAGCTGCGGGCCCTCGCATGGCTGGAACGCTTCGGTGCCAAGGCGTGCTTGCTGGCCTGGCTGCCGGGCGTCGGCGACCCGCTGTGCGCGGTGGCTGGCTGGCTGCGCATGCCGTTCTGGGCCTGCGTGGCCTACATGGCGATCGGCAAGTTTGCGCGCTACGTCACGATGACGGTGGCATTGTTGTGGCTGTGGCCGGGGCAATTCACGCCTTGACGGCCGCAGCCGGCGCCCGGCCGCCAGGGGCCACGAAGGGGCCCCTTCGTGGCCCTTGCGGCTGCGCGCCCCCGCGGGGGGGTAGGAGCGAAGCGACGTGGGGGTCAACATTTCATTCGCGATCGATGGGCCAGCGCGTGGTCGAGCTCATTGAGGACCTGCTCCAGCCGCTGCAGCGCGCGCCCTGAGCGCGTGCGCACGAAACGCGTTGCACTGCGGCTCACCAGGTGGCGCTCGCTGTCGTCGAGCGCGTCGCTCGCGATCGTCACACCGTGCGGCGCCAGCTTGCTCGCCAGCTCCGCGCGGCGCGCGCGCAGCATTTTGCGCGTCTGCTGGTAGGCGTGTTCCGCGAGCACCCGACGCTGCGAGTAGCTGAAGGTGTTGGCGAGGAACATCTCGGGGTCGCGCTGGTCCGGTTCGAACAGCAGGATCGTCGTGTTCGGATGGCTGCGCTCGTAGCCCTTCATACCGAGTTGCAGCCGCGAGTGGATCATCGTGCGGAAGGTCTGCGACAGCACCACCGGCAACCCGCCGTCGACGAGCTTCGGAATGCGCTCCTCGCCACCGGACAATACGCGGTGTTGCGGCGCCTGCGTCGAGTTGAACGGGACCAGCGGGTTCAGACAGATCAGCAGGTCGACGTCCTCGTCCAGCAGCACCGACGCATGCAGCGTCTTCTTCAGCGCGCCGTCGACATAGTGGTGGCCGTCGATCTCGACCGGCGGGAACAGGCCCGGCAAAGCCGCGCTGGCCTGCACGGCCTTGGAGATCGGCACATGGTCGTGCCCCGGTTGGCCGAAGGGCACCGAATCGCCGCTGTCCAGATCGGTGGCCACCAGCACCAGCTTGCGCTTGAGTTGACGAAAGTCGTTGGTTCGCCCCGGCGCCGCGAACTGGCGCTGCAACTGTTCGTCGATCATCGCGTTGGAAAACAGCCCCGCCGGCAGCGCGCGGCCCAGGCGCTCGAACGCCGACGACAGCGAGCGGCGCTTGAAGAGGTAGCGGTAGGACGCTTGTGCGGTGAGCACCGGCACCGATGCGAGCCGCCTCGCGAGCTCGCCCCAGGCGAGGCGGATCAGCACCGACGGCTGGAACACGTCGTGCTCGGCGCCGACGTTCTCGATGAACGAGGCGCACAGCTCGCGCGGGCTCATGCCGTTGGCCAGCCCCGCGGCGATGAACCCCCCGGCCGACACGCCGACATAGGCGTCGACGTCGGCGAAGTTCAGGCCGCCGAGCGATTCCTCGAGGGCGCACAGCGCGCCGATCTCGTAGATCGCGCCGAGCGGGCCGCCGCCGGCGAGTGCAAGGGCGATGCGCGGTTTGCGCTGGTTCCTGGGCATGCGTTCAATCCGTGGGTCCACGAAAAAGGGCGCCTAAGCGCCCTTGCTCACGAGCATCGAAATCTCAAGCGCTCTTGCGTGCCGCTGCGCGCTTGGCGGCCGGCTTGGCCACGCCGTTGGCACGCGCCGTGGCAGCCTTCGCCGGCGCCGCTTTCGACAACTTGGCGACCTGCGTGCTCAGCGCGTCGATGCGCTTGATCAGCGCATCGACGTCCTTCGACGACGGAACGCCCAATTTGTTCAGGGCCTTCGAGACGCGTTCTTCGAAAATCGTTTCCAGCTTGTCCCAGTGCTGGCCGGCCTTGGCCGACACGTCGCCGGCCATGTTGCTCATGCGGCTCGTCACTTCACCGATCTTCTCTTCGGCGACCGCCTGCGTCTTGCGCTGCAACGACACGCCTTCCTTGACCAGCGCCTCGAAGACCTTGCCGCCCTCTGCCTGCGCCTTGGAGAAGGCGCCAAGGCCGGCCAGCCAGATCTGCTGTGCCGATTCCTTGACGGTGCCTGCCAACGCGCTGTCCAGCAGACCGGCGGCGGAGACGGCTTTCTTGTCAGCCATTTGCTTGAGCTTCTTGACCATGGTGTATGCCCTCTGTGTTGTTCGGTGGGGCTGCATCGTGCAGCAACTGCACAAGCACTATAGGACCGCGCTCTGAGTCGAACATCCTAATTCTCTAGTGAGCGGGCTCTACGCACGAGCCCGGCGCCGCTGCGCTAACCTCGCCGGCCGCTTGGGGTAAACGACGAAGTCGATTCGCCGGGCCTTCGGACCAGAATGCCGGCTTGGCACCGAGCCGCGCGCCACACAAGGAGGAACCATGCAGTATTTCGTCACCGGAGCCACCGGCTTCATCGGCAAACGCCTCGTCAAGACCTTGCTCCAGCGCCGCGGCGCGACGGTGTACTTCCTGCTGCGGCCCGAGAGCGCTGGCAAGGTCGCCGATTTGCTGGACTACTGGGGCGCGAACAAGACGCGCGCGATTCCGGTCTATGGCGACCTGACGACGAAGAAGCTCGGCGTCTCGTCCGACGACGTGAAGAAACTCAAGGGCCGCATCGATCACCTGTACCACCTGGCGGCGGTATACGACCTGGCAGCCGACACGGAATCGCAGGTGCAGGTCAACATCGAAGGCACGCGCAACGCGGTCGAATTCGCGAAGGCCATCGATGTCGCTCACCTGCACCACGTCAGCTCGATCGCCGCGGCGGGACTCTATGAAGGCGTGTTCCGCGAAGACATGTTCGACGAGGCCGAAGGGCTGGACCACCCTTACTTCATGACCAAGCACGAGAGCGAGAAGATCGTGCGCAACGAATCGAAGGTGCCGTGG
>JBGQEX010000187.1:0-7938 GCA_041496605.1 Piscinibacter sp. | reverse complement strand
GTTTCCTGAGTCACGTGGGCACGCATTTGGTGTGAACAGGCCCTAGGCCACGGCGCGCGCGGCGTTGGTATGCAGCCAGTCCTGGACGATGACACGCGTGTAGACGCTCGCGACCTCGGTCATGAAGCGGGTGAAGTCGGCATGCGCGCTGTCGTCGGCGCGGTCGGAGACGGTGCGCAGCACGGCGAACGGTCGATGGAAGTCGGCACACACCTGGGCCAGCGCAGCGCCCTCCATCTCGACCGCCAGCGCGTCGGGCAGGGCCTCGGCCAGCACGCGGCTTTCAGCGGCGGTGGACACGAAGCGATCGCCGCTCACCACCAGCCCTTCGTGCACCAGCGGGCTGTCGATGCCGAAGTCGATCATGTGCGCTTCGCCCAGCAGCTCAGCGGCGCGTGCCATGCAGCGCAGCGCCGAGGTGGCCAGTGCGTTGCTGAGGCCGGCATCGGCGTCGAAGCGCGCGCGCCCGGTCAGCGGCACCTCGTAGCGCGGGAACAGCGGCGATGCGTCCATGTCGTGCTGCAGCAGTTGCCGCGCCACCACCACGTCGCCGACACGCACGCCGGCGCCCAGCCCGCCGGCCACGCCGGTGAAGACCAGGGCCCGCGCGTTGAATTCGTTGATCAGCAGCGTGGCCGTCGTGGCCGCACTCACCTTGCCGATGCCCGACAGCGCGAGCACGACCGCGTGGCCATGCATGCTGCCGACGAAGAAGCGCCGGCCGGCCAGCGTGTGCTGCTGCGCATCGACGAGTGCCGGCACGAGTGCGCGCAGCTCCTCGTGCATCGCACTGACAATGGCGAGTGGGTGTGGCTCCATGGTGCAAGCACCAACAAGAGCTTGAAGCTTACGCCTTGTCGCGCAGCTCGCGGCGCAGGATCTTGCCGACCGGCGTCTTCGGCAGATCGGTGCGGAACTCGACGATCTTCGGCCGCTTGTAGCCGGTGAGGTTGGCCTCGCAATAGGCCCTGACCTGCGCTTCGGACACGTTCGGATCGCTCTTCACGATGACGAGCTTGACCGCCTCGCCGGCCTTCGCGTCGGCCACGCCGACGGCCGCACATTCGAGCACGCCGGGCATCTGCGTGACCACGTCTTCGACCTCGTTGGGGTACACGTTGAAGCCGCTGACGAGGATCATGTCCTTCTTGCGGTCGACGATCTTGAAGTAGCCGCGCTCGTCGACCACGCCGATGTCGCCGGTGCGGAAGAAGCCGTCGGCCGTCATCACCTTGGCGGTCTCGTCGGGCCGCTGCCAGTAGCCGGCCATCACCTGCGGCCCCTTGATCGCGATCTCGCCGGGCGAGCCCAGCGGCACCTCGTTGCCGTCGTCATCGAGCAAGGTAATGTCGGTGTTGGGCATCGGCAGACCGATGTTGCCGCTGTAGGACGTGCTGTCCACCGGGTTGCAGGTGGCCGACGGCGAGGTCTCAGACAGGCCATAGCCTTCGACGATCGGGCAGCCGGTCTTCTCGAGCCACAGCTTGGCCGTGGCGCTTTGCACCGCCATGCCGCCGCCGACCGAAATGACCAGCCCGCTCCAGTCCACCTTGCCGAAGTCGGGGTGATGCGCCATCGCGTTGAACAGCGTGTTGACCGCCGGGAAGCTGTGGAACTTGTGGCCGGCAAGTTCCTTGAACATCGACGGCAGGTCGCGCGGGTTGGCGATCAGGATGTTGCAGCCGCCCATGCGCATGGCCAGCATCATGTTCGTGTTGAAGCCGAAGATGTGATAGATCGGCAGCGCGCAAATGGTGACGATCTGCTCGCCCGGCGGGATCTTGACGAGCGCCGGCTGATACCAGGCTTCGGCCTGCAGCAGGTTGGCCACCAGGTTGCGATGCAGCAGCACCGCGCCCTTGCTGACGCCGGTGGTGCCGCCGGTGTACTGCAGCACCGCGATGTCGTCGGGGCCGAGCCTGGCGGCCGTGAACGGCTTGCCGCGGCCCTGCGCCAGCGCATCGTTGAAACGCACGGCGCCGGGCAGCTCGTACTCGGGCACCAGCTTCTTCACCTTGCGCACGACGTAGTTGACGATCAGCGACTTGGGGAAGCCGAGCATGTCGCCGAGCGCGGTGACGATGACCTTCTTGGTCGGCACCGACGGCAGCACCTTCTGCAAGGTAGTGGCGAAGTTCTCGATGATCAGAATCGCCTTGGCGCCCGAATCCTTCAGCTGGTGCTCGAGTTCGCGCGGCGTGTACAGCGGGTTGACGTTCACCACCACATAGCCCGCGCGCAGGATCGCCGCCACGGCCACCGGATACTGCGGCACGTTGGGCAGCATCACCGCGATGCGATCGCCCTTGTCGAAGCCCTGGGCCTGCAGATAGGCCGCGAACGCGCGCGACAGCTCATCGACCTGGCCGAAGGTGACGGTCTTGCCCATGAAGCGGTAGGCGGCGAGGTCGCGGTACTTCTTGAAGCTTTCCTCGATCAGCGCCACCAGCGAGGGATACTGCTCCACGTCGATATTCGCCGGCACCCCCTTCGGGTATTGCTTCAGCCAAGTCTGTTCCATCGTGCACTCCGTGATCGGTCCGCGATTCTGACGGATGGCTGGCGGCCCCCGTATCAGGGGATTCGATAGCGGGAACTAGGGCTGTGCGTCCAGCTTCGGGCTCCAGCGACGTGCTGGGTTGACGCTGGTGCGATGGCTGCCTACCGTGCGGGTGGTTTCTCAAAGGATCCTGACCATGAAGCTGATGCGCCACGGCCCCAAAGGGGCCGAACGACCGGCCCTTGTCGATGCCGAAGGCCGCGTGCGTGACCTGTCGGACGTGCTCGCCGACATCGGCCCCGCCGTGCTGTCGCCGGACGGCCTGGCGCGCCTGCGCGCCGTCGATCCGAACACGCTGCCCGTCGTTGCGGCGCCCGGCCGCTGCGCACCGCCTTGGAGCGGCTGCGCCAAGTTCGTTTGCGTCGGCCTGAACTATTCAGACCACGCGGCCGAAACCGGCGCCGCCGTGCCCAGCGAGCCGGTGCTGTTCCTGAAGCCGACCAGCGCGATGGTCGGCTGCAACGACCCGGTCGTGCTGCCGCAAGGATCGGTCAAGAGCGACTGGGAGGTCGAGCTCGGCGTGGTGATCGGCAGCCGGGCGCGCTATGTGTCCGAGGCCGACGCGCTGGCGCATGTGGCCGGCTATTGCATCGTCAACGACGTCTCCGAGCGCGAGTACCAGTTCGAACGCGGCGGCCAGTGGGACAAGGGCAAGGGCTGCGACACCTTCGGCCCGGTCGGGCCCTGGCTCGCGACACGCGACGAGGTGGGCGACCCGCAGGCGCTGGACCTGTGGCTCGAGGTCAATGGACGGCGCTTCCAGAACGGCAACACACGAACGATGGTGTTCGGCGTCGCGACGCTGGTGAGCTACATCAGCCGCTTCATGACGCTGTACCCCGGCGACCTGATCAGCACCGGCACGCCGCCCGGCGTGGGCCTGGGCCAGAAGCCGCCGCGGTACCTGAAGCCGGGCGACGACATGTGCCTCGGGATCACCGGGCTGGGCGAGCAGCGCCAGCGCGTGCATGCCTGGAACCCGGCCATGATCGACAACTGAGTGCCGAACAAGCGTTTGGCCGATCGAGTTATACCGAAGCTCACCCTGTTAACTTCTCACAAGAGCCGGATATGCCTGACGAAGTGTTCATCTATTTGATCGTTGCGCTCAACGCGTTCGCCCAAGTCATGCTCATCCGGCGTCTGAAATTTCCGGCCGGCGGACGGTGGAAATATCAATTGTTCGCCATCGGAATTCCGGTGGTCGTCATGCTGTCGATGCGATTGTTGATCGCGAGCGGGGCGATCCACGGCCACGTTGCTGATCAGTCACCGACCGAACGACTCCTCACGACGGCTGCCAGCGCATTGCTCCTCGGTGGTCCGTGGTTGGTGACGCTGGTCGCGGTTCTCGGCAGGAAGCGCAAAGGCTCGGATTTGCCGACGAGTCTGAAATGACACGCCCGCCACAAGGCGGGCGTGTCTGCGGCTGCCTTGCTTTCGCGCCGCTACATCATCCCCATGGCTCTCGGCAGCCAGATCGACAGCGACGGCCAGTACGTCACGATCACCAGGAACACCACCATGGTGGCGAGCCACGGCAGCACCGCGACCGTCAACTCGGTAATACTCAACTTTGAAATTCCGCTCGCCACGTAAAGGTTGAGTCCAACCGGCGGATGGCACAGACCCACCTCCATGTTGGCGTCGATCAGAATGCCGAGGTGCACGGAATCGATGCCGAGCTTCATCGCGGCCGGGTGCAGGATCGGCGCAAAAATCAGAATGATCGATGAGGGTTCCATCACATTGCCGGCGAGCAGCAGTATCACGTTGACGAACAGAAGGAACGTCACCACGCCGAGGTCTTTGCCGAGGATCCAGTCGGCCATCGCCTGCGGGATGTTTTCGTGCGACATCAAGAACGAGAACAGCACCGCGTTGGTGATGATGTAGAGCAGCATGGCGCTCAGATTCGCCGACGCCAGCAGCACGCGCGGCACGTCCTTGAGCGACAGATCCTTGTAGACGTACACCGAGATGAAGAATGCATAAACCGCGGCCATCGCCGCCGCTTCCGTCGCGGTGAAGATCCCGCTGTAGATGCCGCCGATGATGATCACGACGAGCATCAGCCCCCAGGCGCTCTTGCGAAACGCCGTCCAGCGTTGCCCCCAGCTCGCTTTCGGCAGGCGCGGGTAGTTGTTCTTCCTCGCGATGTACCAGGTGACGGTGCAAAGCATCACCGTGAGCAGACTCCCGGGAAGCAGTCCGGCCACGAACAATGCACCGATCGAGGTGTTGGTCGAGATGGCGTAGATCACCTTCGGAATTGACGGCAGCATCAGGATGCCGAGCGAGCCGGCGGTGACGATGACGCCGGCACCGAAGCGCCTGGGATAGCCATGCTCCACCATGGCCGGCAGAAGGATCGAGCCAATGGCGACGACGGTGGCGACACTCGACCCGCAGACCAGTGCAAACATGGCGCAGGCGATGATCCCCGCGAGCGCAAGACCGCCATGCCAGTGCCCGACCACGCTGGTGGCGAAAGCGATCATGCGCTTGGCAACACCGCCGTGAGTCAGGAAATTGCCGGCGAGGATAAAGAAGGGAATCGCCATGATTTCCCACTTCTCGATGCCGGTGAAGAGCTTGAGTGCCACGGCTTCGATCGGCACGTGCGTCAGCAGAAACAGGAACGCCAATACGGTCAGACCCAGCGCGATCGAGACGGGTATGCCGGTCAACATCAAGGCGAACAACAGCGCAAAGACGATGCCGACCTTGCCGAAGGAAGCGACCGCCAGCAACACCACCGCGATACTGATCAGCCAAATGGCCGCACGCTTCTTGGTCAGCGGCGGGAATGGAACTGCGACTGCTTCGGTGCTCATTTCGCACCTCCTTTCACCGTGGCCAGTACGGAGCTGTCGAAGCTCGGCTCGTCAGCGGTCAAGCCCTCCACATGCGCATGATCGTGCTGCGGCAGTTCCCCAGTGCGCAGAAACCCTCTCATCACTTGCAGGAAACGAAAGCACATCAGGAAAGATCCCAGCGGCACGGCGGAATACACGACCCACGTCGGCCATCCGAGATCCGGCGTCGTCGGTCCTTCCGGTAGATCGCCGGTGGCGAGGCCAAGGGCATGGAACACCGCGTAGTGCATGCCGTTTTCCCATACGAAGGTCAGGCCGAGCGTGCCGATGATGCCGGTGAAGACGATGCCACCGATGAGCGCCACCAGAACCGCTTTCTGGCGCCAGTCTGTGGGCAGACGGTTGACGAGCACGTCCACGCCCACGTGAATGCCCGTGCGAACCCCGTAGGCGGCGCCGAACTTGCACATCCATACGAACATGTAGATGCACAGCTCCTGCGCCCAGCTGAAGTTGAGCGCGATCAGCCAATCTTGCACGTAGGGAATCGGGTAACCGGCCCCGTGACGATGCAACACCGCGAGGAAGATGACGGCGGTGGCTGCGCCCATGAGGAAGGTGATGATCCACTCTTCCAAATGATCGAGAATTTTGGACATTGATGCTCCCTTCGGATACAGAAACGCCCGCCGACACCGGGCTTCGGCGGGCGTCCGCGATGCTGGCGCGGCAGAGCTTACAACTTGGCTGGATCGAATCCAGTCTCTTTGTAGATCGACTGCATCAGATCCTTGCCGACCCGTGCGCCGAGTTCTTCATGCGTCTTGACGAGCAATTTCTTCAGTGCCAGTTTCTCTTGCGGCGTCGGCACCACGACCTCCGTCTTGCCGGACTTTCTCACTGCGTCGAGCGCGTGGTCGTTTTCCTCCTTGGCGATCTTGTTCGCGTAGTCGGTGGCCTCCTTCATGGCCTTCTCGAGTTGACCACGAACGTCTGCCGGCAGGCCATCCCAGAACTTCTTGTTCGTGATCACCGCGTAGCCGAGATAGCCGTGTTCAGTCACGCTGACGTGCTTTTGCACCTCATGCATCTTTTGCGTGTACAGATTGGACGGCGGATTTTCGGTGCCGTCGACGACGCCGGTCTGCAGCGCCTGGTAGACCTCGGAGAACGCCATCACCTGCGGCAACACGCCGAGCGAGCGCATCTGTGCTTCCAGTACCTTGGATGACTGGATGCGCATTTTCTGGCCCTTGTAGTCGGCCACCGTCTTGATCGGCTTGTTCGAGCTCATCACCTTGAAGCCGTTGTCCCAATACGCCAGGCCCTTGATGCCCCGGGATTCGAGTTTGTCCAGAAGCTGCTTGCCGACGGGGCCCTGCGTGACCTTGTGCAGTTCGGCGTAGTTGTCGAACAGATAGGGCAGATCGAAGACTTCGAATTCCTTGACGCCGAGCGGGCCGAACTTCGCGAGCGACGGCGCCAGCATCTGCACGGCGCCCAGTTGCAGCGCCTCCATTTCTTCCTTGTCCTTGTAAAGCGACGAGTTGGCGTAGATCTCGACCTTGACCTTGCCGCCGGTCAGTTCCTCGGCGCGTTTCTTGAAGAACTCGGCCGCGTTGCCCTTCGGGGTGTCGGTGGCGACAACGTGGCTGAACTTGATGACGATGGGAGCCTGTGCAAACGCGGCGGGCGCAAGTGTGATCAGCGCGGCAGCGGCCAGCGCGAGACGGCGGGTGGCGAAGCGACTCATGGTGTGTCTCCGGGTCGGGTTCATGGATGCTGAAGTCTCGCGCCGCCGGCCGTGCATGCCAAGTTGTGGAGTTCCACATCGGCGCGCCGGCGCCCGGTGCTCGCACGTAGACTTGCCTCATGGGTGCTGTCACGCCGCCGATCGAGGCCGCTGCACGGCCCGCCGGGAGGCGCGCGCTGTGGGCGCTGCCGCTGTGGTTGTCGCTGCTGTTCGTGCTGGGCGTCATCGTCTGGGCGCAGCGCAACGACCGCGACGAGCGCGAAGAACTGCGCAAGACCATGATCTCGGACGCGCTCAGCCTCGAGGCCCAGCTGCGCGACCGGGTCGACGAAGAGACCGCACGGCTCACCGCGCTCGCGGGGCAGTTGCGTGCGGCGCGGCCCGAGCCCGGCGCGCTCGGCGCGCAACCCGAGGTGGCCGCCGGCCTGCGCCGCCTCTGGCTCAGCGTGACCTGGCTCGACCCGCGCAACCGCATCATTGCCCACGTGCCGGAACGCTCGCCGGTACCGCAGCCGGCCGTGGCGAGCCCGCAGGACGAGCCCGGCTTGTCGATGCACCTGGTGGCGCCGATCGGTTCCGCGGACGCGCCGGCCGGAATGCTGGTCGCGCGTTTCGCGCCGGCGGTGCTGCTCAGGCGCGGCGTGCCGTGGTGGCTGGCGCGCAAGTACGACGTGCAGCTCGTCGACGGCTTCGACCAGGTCATCGCATCGACGGCCGACAGCGCGTCGCGCGCCCGTGGCGACAGCTACCTCGTGAGTTTCGGGCCGTCGCTGCACGACACGTATTTGCAGCTCACGCAGCGCGAG
>JBGQEX010000186.1:0-8047 GCA_041496605.1 Piscinibacter sp. | reverse complement strand
CCCAGACGCCGATGGCCGCGACCATCGCCACCATGGCAGCCATCGACACGAAGGCCAGGCGCAGCGGCAGCCGCCAGCGCCGGTCGCGCAGCGGCACACCCAGTCGCAAGCCGACAGCGAACAGCGAGATCAGCAACGCGACTTCGGCCAGCCGCTCCAACAGGCTGGCGTAGAGAACGGGATCGGGGCGCAGCACGTTCATCGCGCTGGGGCCCAGCAACCAGCCCAATAGCAGGTAGACCATCGCACTGGTGAGCGGCAAGCGGCCCAGCAACGAGCCCGCCAGCACCATCGTCACCAGCAGCAAGCCGACGAACAAGGACCACTCGGCGAATGACATGGCGCTGGTGATGCCCTCGAGAAACTTTGTGCCGGTGATTGTGCAAAAGGCCCGCGGTGGCGGGCCTTCTGCACTGTCACACCACTGGTTCAGTTCTTGCCGAGCTTCGCCTTCGCAATGGCCAAGCAATTGGCCTTGGCATCGCCCGCCATCGCGTCGCACTTCTCGACTGCAACCTTGTAGTCGGCATCGCGCTTGTCTGCAGCAGCGTCCTTCCTGGCCGCGCCGATTTCCTTGCCCATCTTGGCGTCAGCCAGCGCCTTGATCTCGACGGCCTTGGCCTCCTTGACGCAAACGTCCTTGTCATTGCCCGCCTTGTCGTCGCACTTTTCCTTGGCGACCGCATAGGCCGTCTCGGCCTTCACCGTCAGCACCTTGTTGTGGTCGCTGGCCTTGCCGGTGTAGCCGTAATTCAGTTCGGCCTCCGCGACCTTCTCCTTGGCCTTGGCTTCTTCGACGCAGATGTCCTTGGCATTGCCGGCCTGCGCATCGCACGCCGTCTTGTCGGCCGTGTAGTCGGTGCTGATGCGCGTCTTGCCGGCGTCGTAGTCGGCTTTGGTGAGGTTTCCGGCGTGTGCCATCGGCAGCACCAGCATGGCGGCAACGGCGAGTGAAGCCTTGAGCGTGAACAGATTGTTCATGGAAGTCCTTTGGATCGTCAGGGTAAGAAGAGTACGGGGGCTTCGCCCCACCGTGGCGCGAGCGCCGGGCATGTTCACTTTTGGAGGTGCATGCCTTCGACGCCCACGAACGTGAGCAACTCGTTGGCCGCATTCGCCACCACAAGCCAGAGCCATACCGTCAGGCCGAATGCGCACAGGATGGCGACGGCAGCGACAAACAACGCGAGGGCGTTCATGAATGCTCCTATTGAACCGTGTGACGGGGTCGGCCGTGTCAGGCGCGGGGCTCACCCTGCCCGTTGACGGTCACCGTGCGTCCGGGAGGCGCGGTCATCTGCATGCGATGCTCCTGACCACGAAAGTTGTAGGTGACGTCCCAATAGTCGGGTCGGGCTTGGCTCGGTGCGCTGGCGCAACGCTGGACGTTTTGCGTATGCACCTGCTGGCCGTTGCCGTCGCGACCGACGTTGGCACCCACCGCGGCACCCGCGACGACGCCAACGGCGGTGGCGACGTCCTTGCCGCCGCCGCCACCGACCTGGTGACCGAGAATGCCGCCGATCATGGCGCCGGCAAGCGCCCCGGGAACGTTGACGTTGCTGCGATCCTGGACGACTTGTTCACGCTCGACCCAGCAGCGCTGCTCGGGTGTTCCGACCACCGCGCGCACCGAGGTGACGTTCGCCTCGTACAGCCGCTCCTTGTCGCGCCGATGGTAGTCGGCGACCATGACAGGCGCGGGGGCATAGCGATCTTCATTGAAGCGCGCGTTCCTGCTCACGGCCCGCACCGACGACACGCGGTCGTTCAAGCCCATCGCGGCCAAGGACGCATACCTGCCCGGGCGCAACACGATGCAGCGACCGCGGAACCGGGCGTCTTCGCAGACCTCCCAGCGGTCGCGTTCCACCACGACCGACGAGGCACGGTCATTGAAGCCATAGCGCGCGAAGTCGCGAATCGGTGCCTGCGTGGCGAACGACCGGCCTTCGAAGCCTTCGCGCTCGTAGAAGGTGACCTGAGCGACTGCCTGCGTGGTGATGACCACCGCGGCGACTGCCAGCACGTTTCTCAATAGTGCATTCAAGGATGTCTCCTGTAGGGTGAGCGCAGTATGGGGAGCGCGATGAAGCGCGAACAGCGGACTGCGCCGCCGATCGCCGTAGTAGATTTCCTACGCGGGCTGTGCCTCGGGCGGGCGCCGAGGCGGGTTCGCCGCAGCGACCTGCCGGCGCCGCCGTGTAGGAAAAGTCCGTCAACGGGCCGCGCTCGCGACCGATGTTGCGCCGTCGAGTTTGCGGGCACACTCCACCAGAGTCATGTGTGTCATGCGCCTCACAGCCACGAATCGTCCAGGCGACGAGGGCCCAGGTAGTGCAGTATCGAAGCCGCCGACTCTGGACCCCAACAAGGCATCACCATTCATGCAAGCGCTCAAGACCTACATCGTCGAAGACAGCCAGGTCATTCGTGACGATCTGATCGCCACGCTGGAGGAACTCGGTCCGGTCGAGGTGGTCGGCACGGCCGAGGACGAGTCGACGGCGGTGCAATGGCTCACCCGGCCCAGCAGCCGTTTCGACCTGGTGATCGTCGACATCTTCCTGAAGGGTGGCTCCGGCTTGGGCGTGCTCAGGGCTGCCAGCGCGTTGCCGCAACGGCGCAACGTGGTCGTGTTGAGCAACTACGCCACCGAGGACATCCGGCGCAAGTGCCTGGAACTGGGCGCGGACAGGGTGTTCGACAAGTCCAACGAGATCGAGGCGCTCATCGTCTATTGCGGGCGGCTCGCCGCCGGCGAGACCGGCCACGGCGCACTGGCATGAGCCGCCGGGCCGCTCCCAAGGCGAATACCGCAGCGCGCAGCGCGAAGGTTACCCAATGAACCGCTATTGAACGTTATTGAATCAACCCGTTCTTCAGCGCGTAGTAGGTCAGGTCGCTGTTGGACTCGAGCTTCATCTTTTCCATCACCCGGGTGCGATAGGTGCTGACCGTCTTGACGCTGAGTGACATGCTGTCGGCCATGTGGCCGATGGTCTCGCCCTTGGCCAGCCGCAGGAAGACCTGCAATTCGCGCTCCGAAAGCTGTTCGTGAAGCGGCCTGTCGCCGCCGCTGGTCAGGCCGTCGGCGAGGCGTTCGGCCACGCCCGCGGTGATGTACTTGCGCCCGCGCGCCACCGTGCGGATCGCCTTGACCATCTCTTCCGGGTCGCAGTCTTTGCTCAAGTAGCCGGCGGCGCCCTGGCGCAGCAAGGTGGTCGCGTAATGCTCTTCCGGAAAGCCGCTCAGGATCAAGACCGGCAGATCGGGCGCGCGCGCCTTGATGGCGGCCAGCGTATCGACGCCGCTCTGGTCGGGCATTGAAATGTCCAGCACGATCACGTCGACCTCGCCCTTTCGCACGATGTCCATCGCCTCGCGGCCGCTGGCCGCTTCGGCGACGACCTTGAAGTCCGCCTGGTCGGCGAAGAACTGGCGCAGCCCGGCGCGAACCATGGCATGGTCGTCAACGATGGCAATTCGAATCATGATGTGGCGCACGCTTGCGCGCTGAATGATCCCACCTTTTCGGGCGAGGGTTGAAGATGGATGTCTTAACAGTTGTCAAACGTAACCTGATCGTCTTCCCGCTGGCCTGCGCTGCCGCGGTGGCGATGGTGGTCATCAGCGAAGGCTCGTATTGGCAGTCGGTCAGCAAGCTCGACGAACTGGGCGCGATCGGGGCGGCTCGCACGAGCATCCAGGGCCTGGAGCGCAGCATCCTGGCCGCCGAAACCGGGCAGCGCGGCTACTTGTTGACCGACCGTAAAGAGTACCTTCAACCCTATGACAAGGCGCTCGCGGAAATCGGCGAAGCGTTCGAATTCCTGGATCGCTACTACGGCGAAGTTCCATCGTCCATGAAGGTGCTCGGCGACTTGCACGGCCTGACCGAAACCAAGCTGTCGGAACTCGCCGTGGCGATCCGCCTGTACGACGAAGGCAAGAGCGCGGCGAGCACGGACATCGTCTTGAGCGAACTCAACAAGAAGCAGATGGATGCCATCCGCACGCTCAGCACCGAACTGCTGGAACACGAGGCGCGCAACGTCACGGCAGGCCGCAAGCACCTCTACCAGACGCTGATGCTCAGCCGCATCGGCATGGCGGCGTTGAGTGCCATCAGCCTGCTGGCCCTGTTCCTGTACCTGCGCCAGACCTTTGCGCTCAAGAAGCAGCAACAGGAACTGCAACAAATCGTGCAGGCCGAACGCGACCGGCTGGAAATCGAGGTGGCCCATCGCACGGCGCAGCTGACCGAACTGACCCACCACCTGCTCACCGCGCGCGAGGACGAGCGCAATCGCCTGGCGCGCAACCTGCATGACGAGCTGGGCGCATTGCTCACCTCGGCCAAGCTCGACGCTGCGCGTATCCGCTCGCGCCTGGCCGGCACGGCACCCGAGGCCATGGAACGGCTCACCCATCTGGTCGACACGCTCAACAGCAGCATTGCGCTCGGGCGCCGCATCATCGAAGACCTGCGGCCCTCGACACTGAGCAACCTGGGCCTGGTGGCCACGCTCGAGATCCTGGTGCGCGAGTTCGCCGAACGCTCCGGCGTGGAGGTGCATTGCGCGCTGGCGCCCGTCAAGCTCGAAGCGACCGCCGAACTGATGATCTATCGACTGGCGCAGGAAGCCATCACCAACATCACCAAGTACGCCAATGCTCGCCACGTCTGGGTGGGCCTGGTCGTACGCGACAGCCAGGTGGAAGTGTCGGTGCGCGACGATGGCGTTGGCTTCGACACCCGCGCGAAGGCGAGTTCTGCATACGGATTGGTCGGCATGCGTTTTCGCGTCGAGGCCGAAGGCGGAACCCTGGCCGTGGAGTCCGCGCCCGGGCAAGGCACGCTGATTCAAGTGACGTTGCCGCAGTCGACGCTGGACACGGCCTGAGCAAGCCGGTCGCTGCGGCCGCTGGACTCTGCCGCCCGGGCGACGGGATGGTCGGCACGTGGATCGAAGAATGCATAGCCGACTTGCCCCCGCTTGGCGCGGTACATCGCGGTGTCGGCATTCTTGATCAATGCGTCGGAGGTCGTTCCATCGGCGGGGCACATCGCAATGCCGATACTCGGGCGCACGCTGAGCTTCAGCTCGCCGAGCTGGAACGGGGCCGACACCGCATCGAACAGCTTGCACGCCAGATGGCTCAGCTGATCGCGGCTGGGCAAACCGCCGAGCAGACAGGCGAACTCGTCGCCTCCCAGGCGGCTCACCATGTCCTCGGCACGCACCGCGCGCGCGAGCCGTGCAGCGACGATCCTGAGCAGTTCGTCGCCGGCGGCGTGCCCGTGGGCGTCGTTGATCGGCTTGAAGCCGTCGAGGTCCAGGTACAGCACCGCGAGCGTATGGTGCGGCGCCTCGGCACGCGCCAGCGCGTGATCGAGCCGCTCGCGAAAGTAGCCACCGTTCGGCAGCGAGGTCAGCGTGTCGTGCAAGGCCAGATGGCGAGCACGCCGTTCGCCGGCCTGGGTGCCGACGAGTTCGGCGCGCAGTTGCGCCAGCGCGGTCTGGGCGTCGAACACTTCCAGTTCGAGCCGCTGAGTTCGGCCGAGCACGTGCTTGAGCGTCGAGTGCAGATGGTCGAGTTCCATCACGCACTCCAGCACGCTGGCCCGGACCTGAACCACGGAGTCGTGCGCTTGCAGCTCGGCCCCCGCGCCAGGCGACACATCAACGGTCAGCCTGAGCCTTGCTTCGACGGCGCTGAACAGGTCGTCCCAGTCCATGATTGCCACCTCCGCCGCACTGGCCTCGTTGGCAGATTGAGACTTCGATCTGGGCATCGGGTCCTCGGGATTGAGCGTCGGGACGACTTCCGCGCAAGCACGGCCGTTCAGCGTTGCCGGCGCTGTCGGCGTGTCGTGGGGGCGCGTCCTTGGGCTGCTGTTTTCTTGCACGATCATCGCTTCGCACTCGTTCAGGCCATCAGCACGCATGACACCACCGGCCGGGTCACCGCACCGGCCGTCGAGTACTGCGCACCGATGCGGGCCACGTCGTCATTCAAGATCTTCTGGCGCTGAGCCATCTGCCGGCCCAAGGCCGCAGTGTCCAGCCCGGCGGGGGCGAACCCTCGGCGGTGAAATCGGTGTGCTGCCGTGCCAGCGTCTTGACTTCGGGGGGCGCGTCTGGAAGCGAGTCGGATCATGTCGGGGCCTTGGATGTGACAGGTTGATGCATGGCTGGGCCACTGCAAGTAGGACGCTGCGTCCGGGTCCACGGTTCGCCATGTCGTCTTGACCCCTTGTACCCACGCCAAGTGCGCTTCGTCTGTACGCCAACGTACATCGCCCGTGCGCGACCCCATGGAAAACGCCTCGGCGAGGCGAGGCGTTTTCCCCTCGGCAGTGCGAATTCAGTCGTTGCGGCGACGACGGATGACGAAGCCGATGGCAGCCAACCCGCCGAGCATCAGGGCATAGGTTCCGGGCTCCGGCACGGCCGGCGTGAGCGCCACGACATCGATCGTGCCGCCGGGCATGCCATTGTCGCCAGCGGCGGCTTGGACGTCGCTGCTGAGCACGCCTTGCGAGCGCTCGCTCCAGAACGAGTCAACGCGGTCGGCCGGGCTCGCCGTGTGCGGTGCATCCCGCGGGGATGCAACGACTTGAATCGTCCGGCGGGTCTGCCCGGCGTCGAATGCGGCCCCGTGGGCGTTGCGGTCGGCGTCATCGGCCCATCCGTTGAAGTGGCCATGGGTGAATGCAATGCCCGCAGCGTGCGCAGCGGATTCGAAGCTCCCATCGGCGGCTGAGGCCACCCAGGGCACTGCGATCAGCGTGACCAATGTCAATCGAAGCATCGCGCGCGTGGAAGGGAGTTGGATCATGTCGTGGCCTTTGGTAGTTTCAGGGTGGATCGTCTGGGCTTGTTTGTAGCCTTGCGACGAGCACGTTGTCTGTTTGCCCGTGCACACACGACGCCTGTGCGAATGCAAACGCGGCGTCGATATTGGCCGGACCGCGAGCTCAGTCGCGGTAAAGCTGACCGCCTTCGACCCTGACGCGGTCGCCGACGCGCAGATTGCCGATGGTCTGGTAGTCGAACTGCTCGACCCTGCCGTGATCCAGGCGCACGCTGACGCGATAGATGTCGCTTTCGCTCTTGTTGTGTTGCTCGATGCTGTTGCCGATGACCGCGCCGCCGACGGCGCCCAGGCCAGTCGCCGCGGCGCGCCCGCTGCCGCTGCCGATCTGGTTGCCGATCACGGCACCGACCACCGCGCCGAGCACGGCACCGCCACCGGAGGTACGCGCAGTGACCGGCACCACTTCGATGTTGCTCACGTAGCCCAAGCGAGTGGCATTGCTGACGACGGCGGGTGCGTTGGCGGCCGATTCGTTGCGCGGCGGGTTGTATGAACAGGCCGTGATCAGCACCAGAGACGAGACTGAACAAAGTATGGTTAGCTTGCGCGCGCTCATGGAGCACCTCTTTCTGTTGACGTGAATGGAGTGGCACCCGATGGGAGTGCCGGGTCTTCACTGTCGGCGCCATATGCAGCGCCGTGAATCGGCGCGGGGCGGTTTCGCGATTCGGCCGGCATGCCTCGCGTGCGTAGTCCCAGCCCTACGCGTGCCGAGGGCGTGCTCACAGCCAGTACTCCCAGGCCCGCGCGAACAACTCCTTGATGCGTGAGCCGAGTGAGCGGCGCTCCCACTGCTCGAGCGTGATCGCGTCGGAGGCCGCCAGGTCTTTCTCGAACATCGCCTGCACCTGGCTGCCGAACTCGGCCCCCAGCACCACGGCGTTCAATTCGTGGTTGTGCAGGAAGCTGCGCCAGTCGAGGTTGGTCGACCCGACGGTGGCCCACACGCCGTCGATCAATGCTGTCTTGGAATGCAGGATCACGCCGCGCCGCTGGTAGATCTTCACGCCCGCCCGCAGCAGCCGGTCGTAGTAGCCGCGTCCGGCGTGAAACACCAGCCAGGAGTCGGTCTGGCTGGGCAGGATCAGCTTCACGTCGACGCCGCGCCCGGCGGCGGCTTCGAGCGCGGCGAGCAACTGCGGGTCGGGGGCGAAGTAGGCGT
>JBGQEX010000185.1:0-8052 GCA_041496605.1 Piscinibacter sp. | reverse complement strand
CTCGATGCGCAGCCGCTTGGCGGACATCGTCACCCCGGGCGGCGGCAAGGTGGCCGAGTACTTCATCCGCCAGCCCGCCGACCCGTACCGCGACTACGCCGTCAAGTGGGACGGCGAGTGGCAGATCACCTACGAAACCTTCCGCGACATGGGCGCCGCCTACGCCGTCGGGCTGGTGCTGATCTACCTGCTGGTGGTGGCGCAGTTCGGCTCCTACCTCACGCCGCTGATCATCATGGCGCCGATTCCGCTGACCATCATCGGCGTCATGCCCGGCCACGCGCTGCTGGGCGCGCAGTACACCGCCACCAGCATGATCGGCATGATCGCGCTGGCCGGCATCATCGTGCGCAACTCGATCCTGCTGGTGGACTTCATCAACCTGCAGGTGCGCGCTGGCGCCGACTTCAAGCAGGCGGTGGTCAACGCGGCGATCACGCGTGCCCAGCCCATCGTGCTGACCGGGCTGGCGGCGATGTTCGGCGCCTTCTTCATCCTCGACGACCCGATCTTCAACGGCCTCGCGATCTCGCTGATCTTCGGCATCCTCGTCTCCACCGTGCTCACGCTGGTCGTGATCCCGCTGCTGTACTTCATGGCCTACCGCCATCGCCTCGCGGCGCTCACCCCTTCCGTCAACCCGTCCGTTCCTCAAGGAGAAACACCATGACATCGTGGCAACTCGTTCGTGTCGTTGCAGGCACCTTCATCCTGCTGTCGCTGGCGCTGGGCATTCCCGGCAGCCCGATCTTCGTCAGCCCCTGGTGGCTCGCCTTCACCGCCTTCGTCGGCGTCAACCTGCTGCAAAGCGGTGTCACCAAGTGGTGCCTGATGGAAACCATCATGCGCAAGCTCGGTGTTCCCGCGGGCGTTTGAAGGAGATACACGATGCTTCTCGTCTGCCCTTCCTGCGGCACGGGCAACCGCGTTCCCGAGCAACGGCTGCACGACGACCCGGTGTGCGGGCGCTGCAGCGCGCGCTTGATGGCGCCGGAGCCGGTGAACCTGAGCGACGCCGCGCTGCCCAAGTTCCTCACCGGCACCGAATTGCCGGTGCTGGTCGATTTCTGGGCCGAGTGGTGCGGTCCGTGCAAGGCGATGGCGCCGCACTTCGCCAGCGCGGCGCAGCAACTGCCCGAGGTGCGCTTCGTCAAGGTCGACAGCGACGCCGCGCCGCAGGCGAGCATGCGCTACGGCATTCGCAGCATCCCGACGCTGATCCTGTTCCGCGGCGGCGCCGAAGTGGCGCGCATGTCGGGCGCGGTGCCGGCGGCGCAGCTGTTGGCGTGGGTGCGGCAGAACCTGCAGCGCGCGGCCGCCTGAATGTCATCCCGGCGAAAGCCGGGATCCACCGCGCGAGGACGCATGCCCTCATCGAGTGGACCCCGGCGTACGCCGGGGTGACAGTGGCCTCAGAGCGCAAAGCCAAGCGAGCGCGACCCCTCAAGCCACGCCCGAGGATCCGGCTTTGCCGGTCCGATGGGTGGCGCCCCTCGGGGGCAGGAGCGAAGCGACTGGGGGGCCGTCAACTGACCAGCCGCACGATCCCCAGCGCCTTCAGAACGTACTTCTCGAACACCGGCTCCGAGTTGCCGGTCTTCATCTTGCGCATGAAGTACTTCTCGAACGCGATCTTCGCGTAGTGCACCCATTTGCCCTTCTTGAACCAGTTCACGTTGCGCGGCGGCATCTGCGGCAGCGCGACGAAGGCGGCGCCGGTGTCGCCCATGTCGGCCAGGCAGATGGCGTTCCACGTGGCCTTGGTGGTCGCCGGCTTGCCCGCCAGATCGGCGGCGATGTTGTGCGTGATCGCCGTGACCATGGTCTCGATCATGTAACCGGTCTTCGGCGCGCCGGTGGGCACCGGTGTCACTTCGACCGGCGGGATCGCGACGCAGACGCCGGCCGAGTAGATGTTCTTGTAGCCCTTGCTGCGCTGGAACTCGTCGATCAGCACGAAGCCGCGCGGGTTGCACAGGTTGGGCACCGCGGCCACCGCATCGACGCCCTTGAACGCCGGCAGCATCATCGACAGCTTGAACGGGATCTCGTGTTCCTTGTAGACGGCGCCGTGGTCGTCGAGCTGCGTGACGAACATCTTGCCGTCTTCGACCTTGGTCGTCTTCGCGTTGGTGATCCACTTCATGTCGTGGCTGCGCAGCTCGCTCTCGAGCATCGACTTGCTGTCGCCCACGCCACCCAGGCCGAGGTGGCCGATGTAGGGCTCGCTGGTGACGAAGGTGATCGGCACCTTGTGGCGCAGCTTGCGTTTGCGCAGGTCGGCGTCGAGGATGAAGGCGAACTCGTAGGCCGGGCCGAAGCAGCTCGCCAGCGGCATCGCGCCGATGACGACCGGCCCCGGGTTCTCCAGGAACTTCTGGTAGTCGCCGTAGAACTTCTCGGCGTGGCCGACGGTGCACACCGAATGGGTGAAGCCGTTGGTCGGCCCGGCGCCGGGCACCTCGTCGAAGCTGAGCTTCGGGCCGGTGGCGATGACGAGGTAGTCGTAGTCCAACGTGGCGCCATCGTCGAGCGTCAGCCGATTGGCCGCCGCGTCGATCGTCTTCACCGGCTTCGCGACAAACGCGATGCCCTTGCGTTCGAGCAGTGGCGCGATCTTCAGCGTCACAGCTTCGCGGTCGCGCCAGCCCACCGCCACCCACGGGTTGGACGGAACGAACTGGAAGAAGTCGGTCGCGTTGACGACGGTGATGCGGTGCGCGGCGGGCAGCAGTTCGCGCATTTCGTACGCGGCGGGCATGCCACCGATGCCGGCGCCCATGATGACGATGTGGGCCATGATTGGTCTCCTTGCTGTCAGAACTTCTTGCTCCACGCGAGGCCGAGCGAGGTCTCGCGCATGCTGATGGTCTCGTTGCCGGCTGCACCCGGGCCCATCACGCCATTGAACAGCGATGGGCCGCTGACGCGTTGACGTGGCGCAACCATCAGTGCCCCGGTGAGTTCGCTGTCCTTGCCCGCGCCCCAGGTGAACCCGAGCGTGTAGTGGTCTTTCATCACGCCCGGCGCCAGGATGTTGAAGGTCACGTCGGCCGGAGTGATCGGGTTGTCGCCGCGGTTGTAGCCGGCGCGCAACGTCCACGCGTCGTTCATGCGCCAGGCGGTGCCGATCTTCACGACGTTCACGTCTTTCCAACCAAAGCCGGGCCCGTTGGCGGCGCCCAGCGGGGCCACTGGCAGGCTCGGGTTGCCCACCGATGCGACACCGCTGTAGTTGATGCGGCCATAGTCGAGTGCGAGCGTCCACGCGGCGCTCGGCATGAATGCCACGCCGACGCTGTAGTTGGACGGAATGTCGAAGTCGCCGTCGCCTGCGAACAGGCCGCGATACTTCTTGAACTTGCTCATGTTCACCTTGCTCGAGTAGGCCGCGCCGATCGAGAACGCGTCGCTCAGGCGGCCCATGTAGCCCACGCGCAGGCCGGCGCCGGTGGCGCTGTCGTAACCGCGATTGGTCACGTTGCCCGGCGAGCCGCTGAACGGCGGGAAGCCCGGCGCGTTGTCGAAGGCCTGCAGGCCGTTGGCCTTGAAGCGCTGGTAGCCCAGCAGCAGCGACGCGCCCACCGAGTGCTGCGCATTGAGCTTGAAGGCGAGCGTGGGCGCGATGATCAGCTGCATCAGGTCGACGCCCAGTTCGCCGCTGCCGCACAGCATGTTGGCCGGCCCGCCGCCGCAGTCGAAGGTGCCTTGCGGGTAGGTGGTGTTCATGCCGCCATTGCCGT
Organism: Piscinibacter sp.; assembly: GCA_041496605.1. Classification (GTDB taxonomy): domain Bacteria; phylum Pseudomonadota; class Gammaproteobacteria; order Burkholderiales; family Burkholderiaceae_C; genus Albitalea. The sequence continues at coordinate 4,309 of JBGQEX010000185.1, read as the reverse complement.
AGACCGACACGCCCAGCGACAGGTCGTTGCGGACCATCTGGTTGTAGCCGAACTCGGGGATCAGGAAGTTCTCGCTGCCGCTGTCGACCTTGCCGTTGAGCGTGGCGAAGCCGGCGCCGCTTCGTTCGGCGCTGCGCACCGGGCTGAACCAGTCGAGCCCGACGTCGAGGCGTGAGCCTGCGAAGACCATGCTGGCGGGGTTGTTGGCGCCGCCGAAGCTGTCCTGCGCGAGCGCGGTGGCGACGCCACCCATGCCCTTGGCCTTCATGCCGTAGCCGTGCGAGAAGTAGCCGTTGGTGGCCATCGCGGAGCTCGCTGCGAGCAGCGCGGCCAGCGGGGCGAGCTTGAGGGTGTTGCGAGCTGTCTTCATCGTCTGTCTCCGGTCGGTGAGTGAATGGTTGGGAAGTTGCGTTACCAGCGGGCCATCAGTCGTCCTTTGACGACCCTGGATTCCCAGTGCTTGAGGGGGCTGTTGCCCTTCTTGATGCAGTCGCCGCTGCGCACGTCGAACACCCATTGGTGCTTCGGGCAGGTCAGCGTGGTGCCATCCAGCGCGAGGTGCGGGATGTCGGTCGTCTGGTGCGGGCAGCGGCTGTCGTAGACGCGCAGGCCCTTGGCGTCGCGGTAGATGAACAGCCCGCGGCCGTCGCACTCGACGCGCGTGACCTCGCCGGCGCAGATGTCGGCAGCGGCCATCACGTCATGCCATTCCCCCTCGGCCGCCAACGCTTCCGGGCGGAACTCGGGGATGTCCATCGCGAGGATGATGTCGACGGCCCAGATGATCTTCGCCAGCCCCAGCGCCGGGAAGGCCATCAGCAGTGCGTCGAGCACCTCCATCGGCGTGCAGCCCTCGCGCAGCGCACGGCCGAGGTATTGGCGAAAGCCCCGATCGGTCTGCGCATGCACCTTGGTGATGACGGAGATCAGGTTGCGCGTCTTCGGATCGAGGTGCTTGCCGCACTCCTTCAGGAACTTGAAGTAGTGGCCGAGCGCATCGGGTCGTGCCTTCAGCAGGTATTCGAGGGCATTGCTCATGGTCTGGGTGCCTCCACCGACTTCGGCGTGACGCTCACCAGCACCGGCAGATCGGCCAGCCCGATGACCTTCTGCGCCACACCGCCCAGCCAGGCGCGCGCCAGCGTGTCGTCGCCGTGGCGGCCGATCACCAGCAGGTCGGCGAGCGACTGCTGGGCCGCCGAGAGGATCTGCGAATGCGGCCGGCCGATGCGCACGAAGCCGTCGACCGGTATGCCGAAGGCGCGCGCCGTCGACCAGGCGCGCTGCAGCGCCTTCTCGGCCTGCTGCATCGCATCGGCCGCGGTGTCGGCCACGCCGACCACGGACAGCGGCAGCGCGCACGCGGCCGCGATGGCCGCTGCGGTGGTGACGGGTGTCATGTCGGTCGATCGAGGGTCGATCGCCACCAGCACGCGGCGCGACCACATGCGTGCGCCGCGCGGCGTCACCAGCACGCTGCAGGGCGCGTGGGCCACCACGTTGCGCACCATCTCGCCGACCAGCAGATTCGCCAGCAGCCCACGCTGGCCGCGCCGGCGGATGACGATCAGGTCGCTGCCGCGCTCGCTGGCTTCGTCGACGATCTCGCGATACGGTTCGGGCCCGCGGCGGGCGCGCAGCTCGACCGCCACGCCGGCCGCCTGCGCCATCTGGCGCAGCTCCTGCAGCTTGGCGGCGGCTTCGGCCTCGGCGCGCTGCGCCAGCTGCGGCGCGAGCGCTTCGTATTCGGGGTTGCTGACGAGCGGCAGCACGATGGCCAGCGGCACAGCGCATTTCTGTGCCAGCGCGAGCGCGAGCGGCTCGGCCCCGCTGTCGTATTCGGTGTGCTCGGTGGCGAGCAAGAGGCGCGTGAAGACGGCAGTCATTGCGGCGTCCTCAGTGACCGGCAGTCAGCACGCCCGACGCGGCGACCAGCAGCACCGCGACCTCGGCCAGGCAGATCGCGACGTAGGCCCGATCGCCGGCGCGCGCATACAGCGGCACCAGCGCCAGCAGGCAGGGCAGTGAGCAGCCGGCCAGCAGCGCGATGCCGACCAGCCCTGCCAGGTCACCGTGCTGCACCTGAGCGAGCCATGCCCAGCCGAGCGGCGCACCGGTGAGGCGCTGGAACTCGCCGACCGGGTGGTGCCACAGCAGCGGCAGTTCGTGCACCAGCACGCGCCCCGGCAGCCAGCCCAGCACGTAGGCGACAAAGGTGAGCACCAGCACGAGCAGCCCCAAGCTCGTGCCCGCGTCGAGCAGCCGGGCGTAGAGCAGCTGCTCCGGCGGCTGCTTGACCGCGGGCAGCGCCGCCACGCGAGTGGGCAGGGCGGGCGATAGGCTCAGGTCCACAGCCCCAGCCCCTTGAGCAGCGCGCGCACGCCGGCGAACAGCAGCACCGCGATCACCATGCGGCGGATCACCGGACCGGGAAGCACGTTGAGCAAGCGCGCGCCGATGCGCGCGCCCAGCATCATGCCGACCACCGAGGGCACGGCGATGAGCGGCAGCACTGCACCCTTGTTGATGTAGACCCAGGCCGCGGCCGAGTCGACGAGCGACAGCACCAGCCCCGAGCTGCCCGCCGCGACCTTGAGCGGCGCGCCCATCAGCAGGTTGAGCGCCGGCACATTGGCCCAGCCGGCACCGATGCCGAACATGCCGGCCAGCACGCCGATGACGAGGAACAGCGCCACGCCCTGCGGTGTGCGGTGCACCTGCCAGTCGACGCGCTGTCCGCCGGCGCGGTCGATGAAGACGCCGTTCATCGCCAGTGCCGAGCCCAGTGCGTCGGGTTGTGCGACCCGCGGGAATTCGGACTTGCCCGCCATGAACATCAGCGCGACGATGCCCAGCACGATGACGCCCAGCGCGGTCTGCACCGCCGCGGCCGGTAGGGCCAGGCCGAGCAACGCGCCGCCGATCGAGCTGGCCGACGCGAGCAGCGCCAGCGGCAGCGCCAGGCGCAGGCTGGCCAGCCCGCCACGCAGCAGCAGCGGCCCCGCGGCCAGCGCGCTGGCCAGCGCGACCAGCAAACCCGCACCGCGCACGAAGTCGAGGTGAAACGGGAAGAAGCCGCTCACGAGGGGCACGAACAACGTGCCGCCGCCGATGCCGGCGGGCACCGCGACGATGCCGATCACGAAGCAGGCGGCGAACAGCGCGAGCGGCCAGATCCACCACGCGATGGCCGCCGTCGGTGCGAGCTCGGCCATCATGAGATCGCCTGGTAGTAGAGGTTCTGCGGATGGTTCGCCTGGGCGAAGAAGAACCATCGCTCGACCAGCAAGCCGGCGTACTGGACGGCAAACGCGCCGACCAGCAACGGCTCGGACGCGCTCGCGGTGCCAGCCGCGAGCAGCAGCAGCGGCAGCACGAACACCGCGGCGATGAAGACCCACTTCAGCGAGCGCAGCACGCGCGGGCCACGGCCGTGGAAGAACTCGCGCGTATTGAACGAGCCGCCCATGAAGCCTTGCGCGGTCTGCACGATGCGTGGGTGCTTGATGCCGGTGGCCGACTGCAGCGTCGAGCGCGGTGCGAGCTGCGCGTTGCGCCGCAGCGAGGCGGCGCGGCTGGCGAAGGCGGCCAGCGTCAGCAGCGCCGCCGCGGCGGCGCTGGGGCGCACCAGGCTGTCGGCCGTGGCCGCGGCCAGCGCGGTCGCGAGCGTGAGGCCGGAGGCGCAGCCGAGCAGCAGGTAGTTCGCCAGCGTCAGCGGGCTGGCCCATTCCTGCAGGAAGCGAATCGACGCGTAGATCATCCCGGTGCAGACGAACAGCGCGATGCACACGACCACCACCAGCGCGCCGAGCGGCAGCGTGCCGGGCAGGCGCAGCCCGTGCGCGACGCCATAGGCGAACACGCCCGCCATGAACAGCGGCAGCACGATCACTTCGCGCGACAGCCACGACGTGCGCCACATCGCCGCGGAGCGCCAGGCGCGCAGCGGGTGCCCGAGGTGAAAAAACGAGGCGAACAGGCCGAGGCCGCTCAAGCCCAGCGATAACGCACTTCCGGCGAGCATGAAGGCGCGCAGATCGGTCGTGGACGTGACGCCGAAGGCACCCAGCTCGGCGGCATACAGCGCGAGGAACAGGCCTTGTCCGGCGCCGATGAGGGTGGTCAGGAAGATGACCGAAAAGGCGGGGTTCATGGGGCGTGGATCCCGGCCCCGTGTCGAGCACGGGGTGGCACTTTCGCCGGGATGACGGATTCGCAGGGCCAGTCGACGTCATCCCGGCGAAAGCCGGGATCCACCGCCAGCCGGCGCGCAGATGGAAGAAGCTTGTCGTTCATGTCGCGAAGTCCT
>JBGQEX010000184.1:0-8137 GCA_041496605.1 Piscinibacter sp. | reverse complement strand
GCATCGCGCAGGGCATCGACCTGCTCGTTGGTGGCCACCACGCCCGGGCGCGCCGGAAACGGCTGGAAACCGGCGACCGGCACACGCCTCGCCCGGGCGGGAGCGGGTGCCGCCTCGGCGCCGGTGAGCGAACGCCGAAGCAGGCGCGACACCACCTGGCCGGCGGTGCTGCGCTCGCGCCTTGCCAGCTCCTTGGCCGCAGCGAGCAGATCGTCGTCAATGTCCAGCGTCGTGCGCATGCATGAGCTCCGCGAAATTGATGCAGTGATGCGTTGATGAAGTGATGCGGCATTGTATCGTGTTGCTCCGGCCGCGCTGGCCCGTCAGCCCGCGGGCGGCTTGGCCAGCCAGGCCAGGACATGGGTGCGCAGCAGCGGCAAGGCATTGGCAACGCCGTAGAGCGCCGGATGAACTCGCACCAGTGCGCGGGCAATCGGCGGCGCAAGGGTGACCCGTTGCACCTGCACACGCGCTTCAGGGAACAGTTGCCGCACGCGCGCCACCGGGACCCCCTTCACGTCCGGGTTGCGCGGGTTGTTGACCGTGAAGTCGTACCAGAGCACGCCGCCGCCCGGCTTGACCCAGCCCCACATGGTGTCAGCGAGGCGTTGCTGGAAGGCGTCGTCGAGCAGCGACGAGAACACGGTCGACTGGAACACGATGTCCTGGCTGGCCGGCTCGATGATCGTTTGGGTTGCGTCACCTTCATGCAGCACCGTCGCGGCGGGCAGCGCGTGGCGCGCCTGCGCATAGCGCTCGGGCAGCAGCTCGATGCCGGTCAGGTGCTCCGGCCTGAAGCCGATGCGCAGCAGCTCGAGCAGGTTGCCGCCCGAGCCGCAGCCCACTTCGGTCAAGCGCCGCTCGGCCAGGTCGTGCCAGCCGAGCCGCACGAACAACCGCAGCATCGCGCGCTGCCGCTCCTGCACCGTCTGCCACACGTCCGGCTTGAGCAGGCTGTAGCGGTCACCGGCAACGCGACGCGCATAGCGCTCGGCCACCGCCTGCGGTTCGTCGCTCGGCTCGCTTGTCATGCATCGACTCCGCATGCGCGCAGGAACTGCCGCGCGAGCACCGGGTAGCTGTGGTGAGCCAGCACGAAGGCACGACCGCACGCTCCCATCGCGTGGCGCTCGTCGGCACTCAGTGCGGCGAGCTGGCGCAAGCCCTGCGCCACCGCCTGCGGCGACTCCGGCGCCACCGTGAGCCCGCAGCCCGCCTCGGCCACCGGGTCGTTACCGGCCTCGACCGAATGCAGCACCGCGCAGCCGGCCATCATGTAGTCCATCAGCTTGTTCGGCGCGATGCCGAAGCGGTAGATCGGGGTGTGTTGCCAGCCGATGTAGGCGATGTCCAGCTGCGCCAGCAGCGCCGGGATCTGTGCCTTCGGGATCGGTGGAAACATCGCGACGTGGACCAGACCCTCGAACGCCGTGCGCTGCAACAGGCGCGCTTTCTCGTGCCCGTCGCCGACCAGCACGAAGGACAGCGCTTCGCTGCGCAGCAGCCTCGCCGCATCGAGCAAGGTGTCCAGCGCATTGGGCAAGCCGTGCGACCCGGCATAGCCCACCACGGTGCGGCCGGCCGCGCGCAACATGGCAATGTGCGCGGCGATCGGCGCGGCCAGCGGCGTCGGTTCGCCCTGCCATTCGTCGAGGGCAATGCCATTGGGCACGACATGCAGCTTGTTCAACGCGAGCCCGTGCGCGGCCATGTGGTCATGCACCTTGGGCAGCATCGACACCACCACATCGGCGTCCCGGTAGGCATCGTTCTCGGCCTTCTGGCACAGCAGCGCGAACGGGTGCCAGGGCGACATGCCGGACAGTTCGATGGGCGACAGCGGCCACAGGTCATGCACCTCGAACACCAGCTTGGCCTTCGAGCGCCTCGCAATGCGGCGCGCGACCCAGATGTCCATCGGGTAGGTGCTGGAGGCGATGACGATGTCGGGCTGGAACTGCAGCGCGAGCTGCGCTGTCTCGCGCCACACCTGGCGCAGAAACGCCCAGATGTTGCGCACTCGCCCGAGCGCATTGCCGGCGTAGCGCGGCGTCGGAAACCAGCGGTAGGCGATGCCGTCGATCAGCTCGTCGACCGGCACGCTGCCGACCGCCGGCTGGCGGCTGCGCACATGCGAGAACGAGGCGGCGAGGATCTGCACGCGGTGCCCCATGCGCGTCCATTCGCGGGCAAGGTAGTACGGCCGGTACTCCATGCCCAGCGCCGGCGCGCCGGCATAGTGCTCGAGGTACAGGATGTTCATGCGGCCAGCGTGCGGTAGAACTCGAGCAGGCGCTGCTCTTCGTGCGGCCAGTTGAACTGCCGGTCGACGGCCGTGCGGCCGGCGGCGCCCATGCGCTCGGCCAGTTCGGCCGATCCGAGCAAGCTGCGGATCGCATCGGCCACTGCACGCGGGTTGGTCGGGTCGACGCACAAGCCGCAGCGATGTTCGACGACGATGTCGCGCCACAGTGGGAAGTCCGACGCGATCACCGGCAGCCCGGCCGACATGTACTCGAACATCTTGATCGGCAGCGCGTCCATGTAGCTCGGCATCGGCAGCAAGGTCACCATGCCGGCGCGCGAACGCGCCATCACGTCGCGCACTTCGGCGCGGCCGACCTGGCCCAGGTACTCGACCTGCGACCAGCTGGGATGAGCTCGCAACTCGGCTTCGAGCGCGGCATCTTCGAAGCTGCCGCAAAGTATCAGCCGGACCTCGGGTACGAGTGCCAGTGCGCTTACCAACTGGCGAATGCCGCGTGTGCGGGTGATGCCGCCGACATAGCAGATTGCACTTTCCCGCGGGCCGCCGTCGACCGCGGCCGACAGCTCTTCGAGCAGCGGAAAGTTGCACACGCTCACCGAGAGCGGCTGCACCGCGGCAAAGCGCCTGGTGATGTGCGGCGTGGCGGTGACCACCGCCGAGAGGCGCCGCACCAGCGAGTTCTCGTAGCGCTCGAACAGCCACGCCAGCGGCCGCCGCAGCGGCGCCGGAATCCACTGCTTGGTGAGGATCTGCCGCGGCACGTCTTCATGCGCGTCGTAGACCACCTTGCGTCCTTCACGCGCCAACCGCACGCCGATGCGCAGCAGCTCGGGGTCGTGGAAGTGGATCACCGCCGGGTCGAGGCGGCGCAGCATCTGCAAGGCCTTGCGCGGCTGCTCGCGCATGCGCGCCAGCCGGCCGCTCGGCGCCACGCCGATGTCGACGATGTGCACACCATCGCGCAGCTCGTCGCCGAGCCCGTCGCCGACCACCAGATAGGTCTCGTAGCCCGCCGCCGCCAGCGACACGCATTCCTTGCGGAAGATGCGGATGTCATAGCGCGGGTGAACCGTCGTGACGTGGGCAATCCGCATGGTCGGCATGGTCGCTTCAGCCGGCGTCGAGCCGCGCGTAGAGCGCCAGGAACTGCTGGATGTTGTTCTTGAACCTGGCCGAGCGCTGGATCAACTGCGGGTTCCACTGGCCGCCGTGCTGCGCCCATTGCCCCGATTCCCAGGCGGCGATGGCTTCAACGAAGGCTGCGTCGAGATGATCGAGGTCGCCGACCAGCCAGCCGTTGAGCCCGTCGACCACCCATTCGCGGTTGGCGGGCAGATCGCTCAGCACCGGAACGCAGCCGGCGGCCATCGCTTCAAGCAGGCTCACCGAGGTGCCGTCGGTCAGCGGCACGCTGGCGAACAGCGCGGCCCGGCGATAGCTTTGCGCCAGCCCCTGCGGGCTCAGCATGCCGGTGAACTCGACTCGTTCGGCCACGCCCAATTCGACGGCCAGCCGCTTCAGCGCATCGGTTTCCGAACCCGCTGCGGCCACTTCCAGGGTCCATCCCGAACAGCGTGCGGGCAGCCGGGCGAACGCGCGAACGATGGCGTCCACACGATACAGCGGTTTGTGCAGGCGACACGACAGGATGCGCCGCTCACGCGGCGGCGCGGCAGCGGCGTCGGGCTCGTCGATGCCGAGCGGGATCCAGCATCGCTGGCGCGGCCCGTGGCCCGGCCCAACGAGTGCATCAGCCGCCTCCAGCAGCACCCGCGCGTCGGCCGTCCAGGCGCTGGCACCGCGCAAGGCACGGCAGACCATCCAGTGATGAAAGCGGCTGCGCGACGGCAGCAACAACACATCGGAGCCCCACAGCGTCAACACCACCGGCAATCCGCTGCCACGCGCAGCGCGCGCGGCATGCCAGCCCACGCTGTTGGCCTGGTGCGCGTGGATGGCGCGCACCGACCAGCGTCGCGCCAGGTCGAGGATCTGCCGCGGCGCGCGCCACTGGGTGACACCGAGGTCGAGCGTGACGGCCTCGACGAGCGCCGGATGCGGTTCGATGGCCAGTTCGCCGTGCGTTGCCAGGACCACGCGTTGCCCGGCCTCGCACAGCCCGCGCACGAAGCGCGCCACGTGCACCGAGGCACTGCCGATCACGAGCACCGGCGCATTCGCGCGGCCAGTTTCGGGCTGCACTTCGGGCGTCATGTCAGTGATCCATTGCGCTTCGCGCCACCCACGGCGCATGAAACGCTGCTGGTGCACTGAACTCTCGGCACTCCATCGGTTCCGTTCGCCCTGAGGTATCGAAGGGCCCGCCCCAAGCGGGCGAGGGCTTCCTTCGATACCTCAGGACTGGTCGGACCTCAGCCCGAACGGGTGGGGTGACGTGTGCAGGACAGGTGAGTTTCATCCTAGCTCGTCCTTCCTGCCGAACACGAGGATCTTCGTCGGCGACGCCGGCTGGTCGAGAAAGGCGCGGTCCTGCTCGGCATGCCGGCGTGCCACGCCGCGCAGAACGGCCTCGGCCAACGGCAGCTTCAGCCCGGCCAGCCGGCCCAGCACACGAACGCTGAAGCGGCTGCGATAGCGCCGATACGCAGGCGTCGGGGACTCGGTGGGGTGGTAGAAGCCACGCGCGGAAACAAGCGCCAGGCCCGCAGCCATGAACAGGCCAGTCAGTTGCGGCAGCGTGCGGCGCTTCAGGTAGCCGGCGTTGCTCGATGCTTCGGCCAGCGTCTCCAGCACGACCACGCGCCCGCCGGCCGCCAGGGCCTGCGCGAAACGCGCCAGCAAGCGGCTCAGTTCCGCGTCGTCCACGATGTGCTGCAGCACGGTGACGCTGAGGATGAGGTCGTGCGGCCCGGCCAGCGCATTGTCCAGTTGCGAGCTGTAGGCGATATGGGGGCCAGCGTTGCGCCGACGCGCGAGTTCGAGCACATCGGCGGACACGTCATAGCCGATGACGTGGCGGAAGTGCGGCGCCAGCGCGGTGCAGAAGTCACCGACGCCGCAGCCGAAGTCGAGCGCGCTGTGGCGCCCGCGCGGCAGGTCGCCGAGCACAGTCTGCTCGATTGCCTTGAGCCGCAAGCGCTGGTCGTACCAGTAGGTGGCGAAGTCGGACCAGCCGGTGTGGCCGTAGCGCCGCACACGCTCGGCCCAAAAGGCGGTGTCAGCCATGGGCGGGCCTCGAACTCGCGAGGCGGTGCAGCCACAGCGCATAGAAGACCAGCACCACCGACGACAGCGCCGACTGCAGGGCGAGCGCCGTCAGGATGTCCAGGTGCATCGCCCAGGCCAACGCATAGGGCAGCAGCATCGACGCCTGGTAGGCCAGGCCGTACATGAACGCGCGCGCCTGCTGCCCGACGATCAGCGGCAGCTGCGACAGCGGCGACGTGATGAAGTTGAGCGCCATCCACGGCGTGAGTATCAGCGCGTAGACGCCCGCTTCGCGCCAGCCGTCGCCGAACAGCCAGGCGAAGAGTTGCGGCGCCACCAGCATCAGCGCGACGAACGGGACGATCAGCTTGGCCAGCCGCAGCGTCGTGCGCCGCACCAGGCCGCGCAGATCGCCGCCGTCGTTGTAGAGCTGCGCCGCGCGCTGCTGGAACACCTGGCCGACCGACGAACCCAGCATGCCCAGCGGCGTCTTGACGATGCGCAGTGCGAAGGCGTACAGCCCCAGCACGCCGCTGCCGAACGTGAGGCCCAGCAATGCCAGCAAGGCGCTGGCCTGCGCCGCGTCGAGCAGCGCATGCGGCAGGTTGATGCGCGGGAAATTGATGTAGCGCGCAGCCTGCGCACGCAAGGTCTCGCGCTTGAGGCCGCCGGCCGCCACGCGCTCGTCGCGTCGCAGCCCGAGCGCAAACAACGCGGCCGACAAGCCCTGCCCCAGCACGCTGGCCCACACCAGGCCCAGCCCCGTCTGCGCCGCCGCGCCGAAGCCGACGCTGGCCGCCGCGGTGGTCGCACTTTGCGACAGCCGGTTGCTCGCGATCTGCGTGTAGTGCTGCCGGCGGTTGGCCCAGCACCCCAGCGTGTTGGTGACGCTGGTCAGCAAGACGGCGAGCGGCAGCAGATAAAGCCAGCCACCGAGGTCGGCGTCGCCGGCCCAGGCCGCAATCCGCCCGCTGAAGGCCCAGACGCCGACCACGCACAGCGCGCTGACCGCCAGCGCAATCAGCAGCGCCAGCGCGCAGACATGCCAGGCGTCGTCGTCCGACTCGGGCAGCACCACCGCGAGCTCGTAACGCCCGGTGGCGACGATCGCCAGCAGCGCCACGGCGCTCAGGTACAGCGCGTAGACGCCGAACTGCCCGGGGGTGTACAGGCGCGTCAGCAGCGGGCTGACGGCCAGCGCGATCGCCTGCGCCAGGCTGGTGCCGGTCATCAACGTCAGCACATGGCGTGCCGACGCGCTGGCCGCCGTGGTTTTCATCCGAGCAGGGACTGCACAACCCGCTGCTGGTCGTCCACCGACAGGTCGGCGCTCATCGGCAGGCTCAACACGCGGGCCGCCGCGGCGCGGGCGTGCGGCGTCGCGTTGCCGCGGCAGCGCCCTTCGTAGGCCGCTTGCTGGTTGAGCGGCAGCGGGTAGTGCACGGCGGTCGGCACACCGAGGCTGGCGAGCCGCGCCTGCACGGCCGCCCGCTCGTCGACGAACACCGTGTACTGCGCGAATACGCTGCTGCGCTCCGGCCGCTGTACAACGAACGGCAGCTTGCCGGCCAGCAGCTCGTTGTAGCGCGCACCGATGGCCAGGCGCTGCGCCACTTCCCACTCGAATCGCTCGAACTTGGCCAGCACCACCGCGCATTGCAGCGTGTCCATGCGGCCGCCGACGCCGACCCGCGTGTGCGTGTAGCGCTTGCTCTGGCCGTGCACGCGGATCTCGCGGCAGGCCTGGGCCAGCGCGTCGTCGCCGGTGAAGATCGCACCGCCGTCGCCGTAGCAGCCCAGCGGCTTGCTGGGAAAGAAGCTGGTGCAGCCGAAGGTCGACAGGTTGCAGCTCTTGCGAGCGTGGTAGTCGGCACCGAAGCTCTGCGCTGCGTCTTCGATCACCGCGATGTTGCCGTGCCGCGCCGCGATGGCGTTGATCTCGTCCATGTCGGCCGCCTGGCCGTACAGGCTGACCGGCATGATGGCGCGCGTGCGCGGCGTGATCGCGGCTTCGATCAGCGACGCGTCGATGTTGCAGGTGTCGGGCTCGATGTCGACGAACACCGGCACGCCGCCGAGCAGCACGATCATCTCGGCCGTGGCGGCGAAGGTGAACGGCGTGGTGATGACCTCGTCGCCGGGCTTCAGGGCGATGGCCATCAGCGCGATCAGCAGCGCCTCGGTGCCGCTGGCCACGGTGATGCAGTGCCTGGCGCCGGTGTAGGCGGCGAGCTGCTGCTCCAGTTCGGCGACCTCGGGCCCCATGATGTACTGGCCGTGATCGAGAACGCGCTGGATGCGCGCGTCGATGCGGGGCTTGAGCGCAGCGTATTGCGCCTTCAGGTCAACGAATTGCATAGGCTCACAGTCTCGCCGTCGAGGCGGTAGCGTTCTCCGGTCTCGGGGCACGCGGCCTCGCCCTCGCCGAACGGGGGCAACGCGAGCCGCTCGCCGTGCCGGCTCATCCAGCCGATACGCTTGGCCGGCACGCCGACCACCAGCGCAAAGTCGGGCACATCACGGCTGACCACCGCGCCGGCGCCGACGAAGGCGTAGGCACCGATCGTCGTGCCGCAGACGATCGTGCAGTTGGCTCCCAAGGTCGCGCCGCGCTTGACCCGCGTGCGCCGGTACTCGCTCTTGCGCGGCACCGCGGCGCGCGGGTTGAACACATTGGTGAACACCATACTCGGGCCGCAG
>JBGQEX010000183.1:0-8153 GCA_041496605.1 Piscinibacter sp. | reverse complement strand
TGGCGAACTGCTTGAACTCGGTTGCAAAGCTCATACGTGATGCCCTCATGGTGTGGGTTTGCAGCGCTGCACGGGTGCCGCGGCCGGTCGGCTGACGCAGCCCGCGAGTATTCACGAGCGGGCGCCCAAGTCAATGGACGGCGCGCGCCGCTGTGGCTGACCGGCACGCAGCGCTGCCTGAGCGGGCGGCGCCCCGCTGAACAGCCCTACCCCCTTGACGCGTCCGCTAGAATTGCGGGTTGCCCCTGAGTAGAAGCATCTTTCGAGGATCCCCATGAGTGACCAGCCAGTCGATAACGGCAAGCGCACGTGGCTCATCGCGTCGGGTTGCGCCGGCGTGGTGGGTGGTGTGGCCGCGGCCGTTCCCTTCGTCGCATCCTTCGAGCCGTCCGAGCGTGCGCGTGCCGCCGGCGCACCGATCGAAGTCGACATCAGCGCCTTGAAACCCGGTGAGAAGCTCACCGTCGAATGGCGCGGCAAGCCGGTCTGGATCGTCAAGCGCACACCCGAACAACTGGCGTCGCTGACCAAGGTCGACCCGCTGCTGGCCGACCCGAATTCGCAGCGCAAACCCGACGAACTCACGCCGCCCTACGCGCGCAACGAAGGCCGCTCGATCAAGCCCGAGATCCTCGTCGCCGTCGGTATCTGTTCGCACCTGGGCTGCTCGCCGTCCGACAAGTTCCAGCCCGGCGCTCAGCCCTCGCTGCCCGATGATTGGGCCGGCGGCTTCCTGTGCCCCTGCCACGGTTCGACCTTCGACATGGCCGGTCGCGTCTACAAGAACAAGCCCGCGCCCGACAACCTCGAGGTGCCGCCGCACATGTACCTGTCCGACACCCGCCTGATCATCGGCGAGGACAAGAAGGCCTGACATGACGGCCCCCCAGTCGCTTCGCTCCTGCCCCCAAGGGGCGCCGCCCGTCGGCCCGGCAGAGCCGGATCCTCGGGCGTGGCTTGAGGGGTCGCGCTTGCTTCGCTTTGCGCTCCGGGCGACTACATACGCTTCACGTTCCTTGACGAGAACACGACATGGCTGAATACAAAGAAGCACCCGCCGACGCGACCGCCGCCCAGAAGCTGCTGAACTGGGTCGACAACCGGTTCCCGGCCAGCAAGCTGTGGAACGAGCATCTGGCCCAGTACTACGCGCCGAAGAACTTCAACTTCTGGTACATCTTCGGCTCGTTGTCGCTGCTGGTGCTGGTGATGCAGATCGTCACCGGCATCTTCCTGACCATGCACTACAAGCCCGATGCCGCGTTGGCATTCGCCTCGGTCGAGTACATCATGCGCGACGTGCCGTGGGGCTGGCTGATCCGCTACATGCACTCCACCGGCGCCAGCGCGTTCTTCATCGTCGTCTACCTGCACATGTTCCGCGGGCTGCTGTATGGCTCGTACCGCAAGCCGCGCGAGCTGGTGTGGATCTTCGGCTGCGCGATCTTCCTGTGCCTGATGGCCGAGGCCTTCATGGGCTACCTGCTGCCGTGGGGCCAGATGAGCTACTGGGGCGCGCAGGTGATCATCAACCTGTTCGCCGCGGTGCCTTTCATCGGCCCCGACCTGGCACTCTTGATTCGCGGCGACTACGTGGTCGGCGACGCGACGCTGAACCGCTTCTTCAGCTTCCACGTGATCGCGGTGCCGCTGGTGCTGCTGGGCCTGGTGGTTGCGCACATCATCGCGCTGCACGAAGTGGGTTCGAACAACCCCGACGGTGTGGAGATCAAGGCGAAGAAGAACGCGCAAGGGATCCCGCTCGACGGCATTCCGTTCCACCCCTACTACACGGTGCACGACATCTACGGCGTCAGCGTGTTCCTGATGGTGTTCAGCGCGATCCTGTTCTTCGCGCCGGAACTGGGTGGCTACTTCCTCGAATACAACAACTTCATCCCGGCCGACCCGCTGAAGACGCCGGCGCACATCGCCCCGGTGTGGTACTTCACGCCCTACTACTCGATGCTGCGCGCCACCACCGACGAGATGCTCTACGTGTTCCAGGCCGGTGTCGTCGTCGTCGCGCTCGCGGCGATCGTCAAGGGTCGCTTGGGCAGCATCGCGAAGATCGCAGTCGCCGTGGGGGCCGCGGCGGTTTTCGTCTCGGTCGGCGGGCTCAAGTTCACCGGTGTTGCGGCGCTGGCCGGCATCGACGCCAAGTTCTGGGGCGTCGTCGTGATGGGTGGCGCGGTCGTGATCCTGTTCTTCCTGCCCTGGCTCGACCACAGCCCCGTCAAGTCGATCCGCTACCGGCCCGACTGGCACAAGTACGTCTACATGCTGTTCGTGGTGTTCTTCCTGGTCCTGGGCTACCTGGGCGCGCAGCCGCCCTCCGATGTCGGCAACCGCGTGTCGCAGATCGGCACCTTGATCTACTTCGCCTTCTTCGTGCTGATGCCGTGGTGGAGCCAACTGGGTGAGTTCAAGCCGGTCCCCGACCGCGTGACCTACGCCGCCCACTGACGTTGCCGGAGCCGACACCATGAAAAAACTCATCGTTTCCTTGCTGGCTTCGTTCGTGTTCGCCACGGGCGCCCTGGCCAGCGAAGGCGGCATGCAGCTGGACAAGTTCCCGACCGAGAAAATGTCCGACGTCGCCGCGCTGCAGCATGGCGCCAAGCTGTTCGTCAACTACTGCCTGAACTGCCACAGTGCCGCCTACATGCGCTACAACCGCATGCGTGACATCGATCTGAGCGAAGACCAGATCCGCAAGAACCTGCTGTTCGCCAACGACAAGGTGGGTGACGTCATGAAGGCCGCGCTCGATCCCCGGCAGGCCAAGGAATGGTTCGGCGCCAACCCGCCCGACCTGTCGGTGATCGCGCGTTCGCGTGCCGGCGGCAGCGGCAGCGGCGCCGACTATCTGTACACCTACCTGCGCAGCTACTACCGCGACGACACCAAGGCCACCGGCTGGAACAACCTCGCGTTCCCGAGCGTGAGCATGCCGCACGTGCTGTGGGAACTGCAGGGCCAGCGCACGGCCAAGTTCGTCGAAGAAAAGGATCCGCATGACCCGACGAAGATCGAACATCGCTTTGCCGGCTACGAGCAGCTGACTCCGGGAACGCAGACGCCTCAGCAGTTCGACGAGAGCGTGGCCGACCTGGTGGCCTACCTGCAGTGGATGGGCGAGCCCTCGCAGGGCACGCGCGTGCGCCTGGGCGTGTGGGTGCTGATCTTCCTGGCGCTGTTCACCGTGATCGCGTGGCGGCTCAACGCCGCGTACTGGAAAGACGTGAAGTAGTCTTCAAGCCGCCCGGCGAGCGACACGCCCGCCAGGCCCTCCGCGCAGTGGCGAGCCCCACCGGGCAGTCCACTGCGGCCTCGTTTTCTGACATTCCAAGGAGCCCACGCTCATGATGGTGCTTTACTCCGGAACCACCTGCCCCTATTCGCACCGCTGCCGCTTCGTGCTGTTCGAAAAGGGCATGGACTTCGAGATCCGCGACGTCGACCTGTTCGCCAAGCCCGAAGACATCGCGCTGATGAACCCGTACAACGAGGTGCCCATCCTGGTGGAGCGCGACCTCATCCTGTACGAGTCGCACATCATCAACGAGTACATCGACGAGCGTTTCCCGCACCCGCAGCTGATGCCCGGCGACCCGGTCGCGCGCGCCCGCGTGCGGCTGTTCCTGCTCAACTTCGAGAAGGAACTGTTCGCCCACGTCAACGTGCTCGAGTCGCGCGGCATCAAGCCCACCGACAAGCAGCTCGAAAAGGCGCGCTCGCAGATCCGCGACCGGCTCACGCAGCTCGCGCCGATCTTCCTGAAGAACAAGTACATGTTGGGTGACGACTTCTCGATGCTCGACGTGGCCATCGCACCGCTGCTGTGGCGCCTTGACTACTACGGCATCGACATGTCGAAGAACGCGGTGCCGCTGCTGAAGTACGCCGAGCGCATCTTCTCGCGTCCGGCCTACATCGAAGCGCTGACGCCTTCGGAAAAGGTGATGCGCAAGTAGGCGCGTCGTCGCGCATGGCCACGCCCCCCGCACCCGCCAGCTCCGGCACGTCCACCCGGCCGTACCTGATCCGTGCGCTGCACGACTGGTGCACCGACAACGGCTTCACGCCGTATGTCGCGGTGTTCGTCGACGCGAGCGTGCAGGTGCCGGTCGAGTATGTGAAGAACAACGAGATCGTGCTCAACATCGGCTTCGAGGCCACCACGGCGCTCAAGCTGGGAAACGAATTCATCGAGTTCAAGGCGCGCTTTGGCGGCAGCTCGCGCGACATCGTCGTGCCGGTGGACCATGTGATCGCCATCTACGCGCGCGAGAATGGTCAAGGCATGGCATTCCCGGTACCCACCGATGCACCTGCCGGCACGACACCCGCCGGCGGCGCGGCCGATGCATCGGCGACCTCCGTGGCGGCGATCAAGGGTCCGAAGCTCGCGCTCGCCGAGTCAACGGCGGAGCCCACCGGCGCTGAGCAGCCACAAGACGGTACCGACGAGGCACCACCGGAACCTCCAGCGGGCGGCCGACCGACGCTCAAGCGCGTCAAGTGAGCGTGGCGCGGCCAGCGCCGTTGCACGTCGTTACGGCCCGACACCAGGGCCCCTAGAACATGTCTTGACGCGACTCCGGCGTCTGGAACACGATCCCCCGCAGCTCCACTGCCGACATCGGCATGCCGGGGGCATCGAACAAATCCACTTCATGAGCCGCGTCCTCCAGCCCGGTGGCGACGTCAACCCCTCGTTGGCGTCCGAGCGCCGTGTTGACGACCTGCGTGGCGAGATCGTCGGCGCCTCACCGGCGTTTCTGGCGCTGCTGGCGCAGTTGCGGCGCGTGGCCGGCAGCGAGGCGCCGGTGCTGATCGAAGGCGAGACCGGCTCCGGCAAGGAATTGGCGGCGCGCGCCGTCCACTACTGGGGCACGCGCTGCGCCGGGCCCTTCGTGCCGGTCAACTGCGGCGCGCTGCCCGATCACCTGCTCGAAGCCGAGCTGTTCGGCCACGAACGCGGCGCGTTCACCGACGCCAAGCTGGCGCGCCGCGGCTTGGTCGCCGAAGCCAACGGCGGCACGCTGTTCCTCGACGAGGTCGATGCGCTGAGCGCGAAGGCGCAGATCGCGCTGCTGCGCTTTCTGCAGGACCAGCGCTATCGGCCTCTGGGCAGCGCACGCGAGCTGTGCACCAACGTGCGCCTGATCGCGGCGACCAACCAGCCGCTGGCCGAGGCCACCCGGCTGGGCCGCTTCCGCGGCGACTTGATGTACCGCCTGAAGATCCTGCACCTCGAGCTGCCGCCCTTGCGCGATCGCCCGGGCGACGCCGAGCAGTTGGCACTGCACTTCGCCGGCGTGTTCTGCGCCAAGTACCGCATGCCGGCAAAAACCTTCGATGCCGCGACGCTGGCCTGGATCGGCCGCCACCCGTGGCCCGGCAATGTGCGCGAGCTGGAAAACTGGGTGCATCGCGAACTGCTGATGGCCGACGGCCTGACGATCCACGCCAGCTTGGATGTTCCGAGCGGCGATCGACGCACCTCCGAAGCCGATGCCATCGCCGATTTCCAGCATGCCAAGGCCGAAGCCGTGCGCCGCTTCGAGCGCGACTACGTGCTTGCCGTGCTGCGTCAGGCCCGCGGCAACGTGACCCGCGCCGCGCAGATCGCGGGCAAGGAGCGGCGTGCTTTCGGCAAGCTGCTGAAGAAGCACGGCATCGACCGTCAGGCGCTGCAGGACTGACGGGTCGGGTCGCGCCCGACCCTCCCGGGTTGAATTCGACCCACCGGCTCGCGCCGCCGCAATCGCGCGGCCTGCCTGCGCGATCGCTGCGCCGCCCCCACGTTCTGGGGATGGGTCGTCGGCGACGCAGCCCGATCATCGCGTCGCGACCTTTCCTCCAACGAATCAAGCACTTGGCTCGCCGCCCGGCGCTGGCACCGCGATTGCGATGTGACCCCGGTCATCTCCCGACGAGGGCACATGCATGCGGATGAAGGAGGGCTGGTGGAAGCCGTCGCGGCCGCGATCCTCGACCACCTGCAGGCCCACCCTCTTGCCGCCGACTCGGCCGATGGCGTGGCGCGCTGGTGGTTGGGGCCGGCGCACTCGAACGTGACGGTGGAGCAGGTCGAGCGCGCACTGAGCTTGTTGGTGTCGCGCCGCGCACTGCGCCGCTTGACGTTGATGGATGGAACGGTTCTCTACTCGCTGGCGCCGCAAACGCGCCAGTGAGTGCAGCGCCGTCCGAACGCGTGAACTGACAGCCACACAAGGAGCCAGCGATGCCAGTTGCCCTTTCCTACCCCGGCGTGTACATCGAAGAGGTGCCCAGCGGGGTGCGCACCATCAGCGGCGTGGCCACGTCGATTGCCCTGTTCATCGGCTGGGCAGCGCGCGGGCCGACGGATCGCGCGCTGCGCCTCACGAGCTTCGCCGACTACGAGCGCCAGTACGGCGGCCTGGACCAGCGCACGCTGCTCGGCTACGCGGTGCGCCAGTTCTACGACAACGGCGGCTCCGACGCGTATGTGCTGCGCATTCCGCCGGGTGACGAAGTCAGTGCCGTCACGGCCATCGGCGACCTCACGATCACCGCGAATTCGCCCGGCGAGTGGGCCCAGGACTACCGCGTGCGCTTGACGCGCCGCCCCGACGACGCCACGCGCTTTCGGCTCGACGTGCTGTTCCACCCCAGCGCCGACGCGGTGGTGGAGACCTTCGAGAACCTCTCGATGACCAGCGGCGACGCGCGCTTCGCCGAAACGGTGATCAACGGGCGCTCGTCGTTCATCAGCGTTGCCGCCGCCAGCGCCACGACACCGGCCAACGCCACCGTCGACCTCGACGCGACGACAGCCGGCGACGACGGCACCGTGCTCGGCGCGACGGACGCGGCGTTCCGCACCGCGCTGCTCGCGCGCTTCGGCCTCGGCACCATCACCGACCGCATCGACCTGTTCAACATGGTCTGCGTGCCGGGCCTGAGCGAAGCCACCACGATCGCGACGCTGCAGCACCACTGCCACGACCGCCGCGCCTTCCTGATCGTCGATTGCCCCGAGACCGACACCGTGTCGACCGTCGCCGCATCGCTCACCGGCATGACCGGCGCCGATGCGCTGAACTCGGCCTTCTTCTTCCCGTGGGTGCGCTCGCCTGACCCGCTGCAGCAAGGCGCGCTGCGCGCCTTCCCGCCCTGCGGCTATGTGGCCGGCGTGTTCGCCCGCACCGACGGCGCGCGCGGCGTCTGGAAGGCGCCCGCCGGCAGCGACGCGAGCGTCAACGGCGCCGCGGGCCTCGCGATCACGATGAGCGACGCCGAGAACGGCCAGCTCAACCCGCGCGGCATCAACTGCCTGCGCACGCTGCCGGTCTACGGCAACGTGGTCTGGGGCTCGCGCACGCTGCA
Organism: Piscinibacter sp.; assembly: GCA_041496605.1. Lineage (GTDB taxonomy): Bacteria > Pseudomonadota > Gammaproteobacteria > Burkholderiales > Burkholderiaceae_C > Albitalea. The sequence goes on along the minus strand of JBGQEX010000183.1, from coordinate 773 downwards.
TGGCGACAACGACCGCGGCTCCGAGTGGAAGTACGTGCCGGTGCGGCGCATGGCGCTGTTCCTCGAAGAGAGCCTGTACCGCGGCACGCAGTGGGTGGTGTTCGAACCGAACGACGAGCCGCTGTGGGCGCAGATCCGGCTGAACATCGGCGCCTTCATGCAGAACCTGTTCCGCCAGGGCGCGTTCCAGGGCACCTCGCCGCGCGACGCGTACTTCGTGCGCTGCGACAGCACCACCACGACGCAGGCCGACATCAACCTCGGCATCGTCAACATCATCGTCGGCTTCGCACCGCTGAAGCCGGCCGAGTTCGTGGTCATCAAGCTGCAGCAGATCGCCGGCGACATCCCGACCTGACCCCACCAGGAGAGCACGAATGGCACAGTTTTCCGTCAACGCCCAGCGTTTCGATCCCTACAAGAACTTCAAATTCCGCGTCAAGTGGGACGGGCGCTACGTCGCCGGCATCAGCAAGGTGTCGGCGCTGAAGCGGTCCACCGAAGTCGTCGAACACCGCGAAGGCGGCGACCCGTCGAGCTCGCGCAAGTCGCCGGGGCGCACCAAGTTCGAAGCCATCACGCTGGACCGCGGCGTCACGCACGACACCGAGTTCGAGAAATGGGCCAACAAGGTCTGGAACTTCGGCTCCGGCCTCGGCGCCGAGGTCTCGCTGCGCGACTTCCGCAAGGACCTGATCATCGAGGTCTACAACGAGACCGGCCAGCTCGTGCTCGCCTACAAGGTGTTCCGCGCCTGGGTCTCGGAGTTCCAG
>JBGQEX010000182.1:0-8154 GCA_041496605.1 Piscinibacter sp. | reverse complement strand
CGCGCAGCAGGTGCTCAATGTGAAAAGCATGTACGCGGCGATCCTCGCGGCCGGCGCATTGGGCTATGCACTGAACGTGCTGTTCCTTCTGATCGAGCGGCGCATCGTGCATTGGAGCGGGAGATGAGCGCCGCAGGGCCGCTCCCAAGGCGCTCGCTCCCCCTCGGGGGGACCGACGCGCAGCGGCGTAGGGGGCAAACATGAGCACGAACATCACGGTACGCGGCTTGACGAAGTACTTCGCCGGTTGGCCACTGTACGAAGACTTCAACATCGACATCCCGAAGGGCCGCATCGTCTCGGTGTTCGGCCCCAACGGCTGCGGCAAGTCGACGCTGATCAACATGATCGCCGGGCTGATCCCGATCGACTCGGGGCAGATCCTGTTCGACGGCAAGTCGCTGAAGGACACGAAGATCGGCTACGTGTTCCAGAACTACCGCGAGGCGCTGTTTCCGTGGATGCGCACCATCGACAACATCGCCTATCCGCTCAAGCTCGAGGGCCGATCGAAGCCCGAGGTCGACCGCCGCATGGCCGAGCTGGTGGCGTCGTTCGACGTCAAGTTCGACCTGCACCGCTACCCCTACGAACTGTCGGGCGGTCAGCAGCAGACGGCGTCGATCATGCGCGCCCTCGCGCCGCGGCCGGAAGTGCTGTTCCTCGACGAGCCGTTCTCCGCGCTCGACTTCGAGATGACGCTGTTCATCCGCGAGAAGCTGCAGGAGGTGTTCATGCAGACCGGCACCACGATGCTGCTGGTGTCGCACGACCTCGAGGAAGCGGTCTACCTGGCCGACCAGGTGCTGCTGCTGACCAAGCGGCCGACGCGCGTGGCCGAGATCATCGAATACCGCGACGCGCGACCGCGCACCGTGGCCACGCTGTCGGAGCCGGGCTTCATCGGCACCAAGAAGCTGAGCCTCGACATCTTCCAGCGTGAAGTGAGACGCTAGCATGTTGGCCCCCCAGTCGCATCGCTCCTGCCCCCAAGGGGCGCCTCCCATCGGCCCGGGAAACCCGGGCTTTGGGAGTTGCTTGATGAGTCGCACATGCTTCGCGTTGTGCTCCGAACATCGGTACCGCTGAGATGCCTGACACTGAGCTGATTGACTACGTGCGCGCGGCGGCTCGGCTGCTCGACCTGACGCTGGATGACGCGCAGGCCGAACGCGTTGCGCTGCACCTGGCGCGCACCCGTGCGATGGCTGCACTGCTGCACCAGGCCCCGCTGGCTCCCCACGACGAACCGGCCGAGCTGTTCCGCCCCGCGCCGTTCCCGGAGGAGGACCCAGCATGAACAGCGGCATGCAGATCGTGCGCGCGGTGCGTTCGGGCCAGATGCTCGCCGTGGAGGCGCTGGAGCAGTGCATCGCGCGCATTGAAACGACCGACGCGCGCATCAACGCCTTCACCGACGGCACTTTTGAACGCGCGGAACGCGAGGCGCGCGCGATCGACCAGCGTCGCGCACGCGGCGAGCTTCTGCCGCCGCTGGCCGGGCTGCCCTATGCGGTGAAGAACCTGTTCGACATCGAAGGCCTGACCACGCGCGCCGGCAGCAAGCTGCGCATCGGCGAAACGCCCGCCGCCGCCGATGCGCTGCTGGTGCAGCGCCTGCGTGATGCCGGCGCCGTGCTGGTGGGCGCGCACAACATGGACGAATTCGCCTACGGCTTCACCACCGAGAACAGCCACTACGGCCCGTGCCGCAATCCACGCGACCTGACGCGCATCGCCGGCGGCTCGTCGGGCGGATCGGCCGCGTCGGTGGCCGCGGGTCAAGTGCCGCTGGCCCTGGGCTCGGACACCAACGGGTCGATCCGTGTGCCGAGTTCGCTGTGCGGCGTGTTCGGCCTGAAGCCGACCTTCGGCAGGCTGTCGCGGCGCGGCAGCTTCCCGTTCGTCGCGAGCATCGACCACCTGGGCTCGCTGGCGCGTTCGGTCGAAGACCTGGCCGCCAGCTACGACGCAATGCAGGGCCCCGACGCGCTCGACCCGGCGTGCCTGGCCACGCGCATGCAGCCGGTGCTGCCCTCGCTCGACGCCGGCGTCGACGGCTTGCGCATCGGCGTGCTGAACGGCTATTTCGAAGAGCACGCGGGCCCGGCGGCACGCACTGCGCTGGCAACGGTTGCGGCGGCATTGAACGCCACGCCGGGCGTGAGCTGGCCCGACGCGGCACTGGCGCGTGCGGCGGCCTTCGTCATCACCGCCAGCGAAGGCGGCGCGCTGCACCTTGCGAGCCTGCGCGAGCGCGCCGCCGACTACGAGCCGCTGTCGGTCGACCGCTTCATCGCCGGCGCCTTGCAGCCCGCGCAGTGGTACCTGCACGCGCAGCGCTTTCGGCGCGTCTACCGCGACAAGGTGCTGGCGCTGTTCAAGTCGTGGGACGTGTTGCTCGCTCCCGCCACGCCGGTGCAGGCCACACCCATCGGCGCCGAGCAATTCGAGCTCAACGGCGCGCTGCTGCCGGCGCGGCCGTCGATGGGGCTGCTGACGCAACCGATCTCCTTCGCCGGCTGCCCGGTCGTCGCGGTGCCGCTGTGGCCCGCCGGGCCGCTCGGCCTGCCGATCGGCGTGCAGGTGATCACCGCGCCCTGGCGCGAAGACCTCGCGCTGCGCGCCGCGCGCGTGCTCGAAGCCGCCGGCGTCGCCAAGGCGCCGATCGGCGCGCTGGCGATGAGCGGTGTGCCGCCGCTGCGTCACGACCCGCAGCGCTTTGTGGCAACGCTGTAGCCATGAAGATCAACGACCCCGGCACGGTCGCCGAAGTCACGGCCGCCTTCGAGCGCTACGAGCAGGCGCTGGTCGCCAACGACGTCGCCACGCTCGACGAGCTGTTCTGGGACAGCCCGCACACGCTGCGCTTCGGCAGCAGCGAAAACCTCTACGGCTACGACGCGATCCGGTCCTTTCGCGCCGCCCGCCCGGCCACCGGCCTGGCGCGGACGATCCTGCGCACGCAGATCACCACTTTCGGTCGCGAATTCGCCACCGCGCACATCGAGTTCCAGCGCGCCGGTTCGGAACACACGGGGCGCCAATCGCAAACCTGGATGAACACGCCGCTGGGCTGGCGCGTGGTGTCGGCGCATGTAAGCTTGTTGGCGTGAAACCCCTCGCCACCCGCAACAACCCACGCGCCAACCCGCGCGAACTGACACGCGCCGAAAACGCCTACCGCCGCATCAAGGCGGCGATCTTCGATTTCGTGCTGCTGCCCGGTGAAGGCTTCACCGAAAGCGACATGGCCGAGCGGCTGGGCATGTCGCGCACCCCCGTGCGCGAAGCGCTGTTCCGACTCGAACTCGAAGGTTATGTTCAGGTGGCGTTTCGCAGCGGCTGGAGCGTGTCGCCGTTCGACTTTCGCAAGCTCGAAGAGTTGTACGACCTGCGCATCGTGCTCGAATGCAGCGCCGTCGATCGTTTGTGCGCGGCCGTGCCGATGCCCGACCTCGGCTTGCTAAAAGCCACCTGGCTGGTGCCGGAGAAGGACCGACTGAAGACCACCACCGAAGTCGCCGCGCTCGACGAAGCCTTCCACTCCACCCTCGTCAGCGCCGCCGGCAACCACGAGATGGCGCGTGTGCATGCCGACGTGACCGACGGCATCCGCATCGTGCGGCGCCTGGACTTCACGCAGGCACCGCGCATCACCGCCACCTACGAAGAACACGCCAAGATCCTCAAGGCCATCCTCGCGCGCCGCGCCGATGCGGCCAAGCTGCTGCTGCGCACCCACATCGAAGCCAGCAAGGCCGAAGTGCGCAAGATCACGATCCACAAGCTGCACAGCGCACGGCCGGCGGCCACGCAGATGTAGGCGCGGCGTCGCGTGCGTCCGCGGGAGCGCGGCGCTCGTAAGTCACAGCAAGCACCCGAGCGGGTCGCCATGCTCCGACGCTGGCGCTCCGCATGCCGTGACCTGCCGCCACCAACGCCGACGAGCCGAATGAAACACCCGCAACGCCTGGGCAAGTACACGATCACCGGCGTGATCGGCGAAGGTGCCATGGGCGTCGTCTACAAGGCCTTCGACCCGGACATCGCACGGCCCGTCGCCATCAAGACGATCCACAAGAGGCTGGTGCACGACGACGACTCGCCCGACTCGTTCACGGCGCGCTTTCGCAACGAGGCGCATGCGGTGGGGCGGCTTTCGCACCCGGGCATCGTCGCGATCTACGAATACGGCGAGGACGCCGACACCGCGTACATCGCGATGGAATTCGTCGAAGGCCACAACCTGTCGCAGATCCTCGCGCAGACACCGCTGCCGGGCGAAGCCGCGGTTCTGCGCGTGATGGACCAGTTGCTGGCCGCGCTGGACTGTGCGCACGGCGCCGGCGTGTGGCACCGCGACATCAAGCCGGCCAACCTGATCGTCAACACGGTCGGCCAGCTCAAGGTCACCGATTTCGGCATCGCCCGCGTCGAGAACCAGGTGCTCACCCAGCTGAGCTCGGTGCTCGGCACGCCGGGCTACACCGCACCCGAACACTACATGGGCCACGCGCTCGACCAGCGCGTGGACATCTTTGCCGCCGGCGTGCTGCTGTACCGCATGCTGGCCGGCAGTGCGCCCTTCGCCGGCACACCCGAAGCGGCGATGTACAAGATCGTCCACGTGAACCCGCCGCCGCCCAGCCAGGTCGCCGCCGGCCGGCGGCCGGATCGCTTCGACGCGGTGGTGGCGAAGGCGCTGGCCAAGCGGCCCGACGAACGCTACGCGAGCGCCGCGCAGTTTCGCCAGGCCTTGCTGCAAGCGGCCGGGGCGAATGCGCCGCTCGGCTTCGACACCACGCTCTCGCTGCCGCGTGCCGGCGCGAGCGCGCCCGCCAGCGTCGCGGCGACACGAGCCGACACCACGCCGAGCGGCGGCACGCTGCTGTCGGCCACGTCGATCTCGGGTTGGGACACCCGCCGCCTGGCACCGATGGAGCTGGCACTGGCCGAGCTGGTGGGTCCGATGGCCAAGCTGCTGGTGCGCCAGGCGGCGCGCCACTGCACCGACATCGCGAGTCTGGCGGCGCGCGTGGCCGAGCACATTCCCGACTCGAAAGACCGTGGCAGCTTCCTGGCCCGCGTCGCGACGACGAGCGGCCGCACGCGCCCTCAGGCCACGGCAACATCCACGCCCACCGCAACAACGAGCCCGCCGCTGACCGACCCGGGCGGCCTGCTGCCCTCGACTGTCGTCAGCCATGCGCTGCGCGTGCTGACGAGCCACATCGGGCCGATCGCGCGCGTCGTCGTCAAGCAGGCGGCGCTGAAGGCGCCGTCGACCGAGGCCTTCTACGTGCTGCTGGCGGAGCAAGCCCCGCAGGGGACAGACCGGAACGGGCTGTTGACTCGGTTGCGCTCGCGCACGGAGTGAGCGTTTCGCTCACACAAGGCAGCGGCGTGCGGCGTTCAATCGCCCAGCAGGACCACGCCGGTACCGGGCGCCGCATCGATCGTGACCCAGCCGGGCTCGACGGCGAGCGCTTCGGTGCCGGTGGCCCGCCAGGCCTTCACCGCGACCGGGATCTGCCACACCGGAATGCGCACCGTGACCCGGGTGCCACGGTTGAGCACGACGACGCTGGCCGCGGTGGTGGTGAAACGGGCGAACGCAAAGACGTCGCCGTCGGCCAGCAAGGCCTGGTAGCCGCCGTGGCGCCACTCGGCACGCGATCGGCGCAGCGCGATCGACGCCCGGTAGTGCTCGAACAGTTCGGCGTACCAATGGCTGCGGTCCCAGTCGAAGCAGCGGCGGCAGTCGGGGTCCTGCCCGCCTTCGAGACCGATCTCGTCGCCGTAGTAGATGCACGGTGCGCCAGGGTAGGCGAACAGCAGCGTCACCGCGAGCTTCATCTTCGCGGCGTCGGCGCCGACCAGCGTGAAGAAGCGCGCCGTGTCGTGGCTGTCGAGCAGGTTGAACTGCGCGAGCTGGTTGTCGTAGGGGATGCGCCCGCGCGCAGCGTCGAGCCAGGCGGAAAAGTCGCGGGTGTCGAGCTTGGCCGGCAGGTAGGCGATGTCGACGCCGGCCAGCCACTCGCGCAGCGGATGCGCGAAGCCGTAGTAGTTCATCGCGCCGTCTTCCTGATCACCTTGCAACCAGCGGGTGGCTTCGCTGAAGTGCTCGCCCATCACGTAGGACTGCGGGTTCTCTTCGCGCATCGCGCGGCGGAATTCGCGCACGTAGTGGGCGTTGTTGGTCGAGCCGCTGCCTTCACCCAGCATGTGGATCACGTCGAAGCGCCAGCCGTCGATGCGGTACGGCGCGCGCATCCAGTGGCGCAGGATGGCGTTGGGGCCGGCATACACGCGCTCGCGCAGCCCCGGAGCGCGGTAGTCGAGCACCGGCAGATGCAGGTGGCCCTTCCAGCCCTGGTACTGCCCCGCGTCGTCGAAGGCGTACCAGCGCCGCCACGGCGAGTGGGGCGACTGGGCGGCGCCCAGCGTGTCGTGAGTGCCGTGCAGGTTGAACCACGGGTGGTCGGTTCCGGTGTGGTTGACCACCGCGTCGAGCAGCAGCCGCATGCCACGCTCACGCAGCGCGGCCGACAGCGCGGCCAGCGCGTCGTTGCCGCCCAGATGCGGATCGACGTGGTAGTAGTCCTCGGTGTCGTACTTGTGGTTGCTGCCCGCGGTGAACACCGGGTTGAGGTACAGCGCGGTGATGCCCAGCTCGCGCTCGAGATAGTCGATTTGCCGCTGCACGCCGACCAGGTCGCCGCCATAGAACTCGATGCCTCCCTGCGCCGCCTCGGGCAGCTCGCCCCAACGCTTGGCGATCACACTGCGCTGTCGCATGCCCTGCCGGTACTCTCCGCCTTTCACGGCGAGCGAGGGGTCGCCCTGGCAGAAGCGGTCGGGGAAGATCTGATAGAAGACCTGGTCGCGCACCCACGTGGGCGGCGTGTCCGCCCGGTTGATGCGAAACATCTGGTCGCGGTGCGGAATGCGCGGGTGCTGGCCGTCGCCGGCAAGCCAGCGTTGGCGACCCCGTTCGATGACCAGGAAGCAGTACACCGTGGGGTCGTTGCCGCCATCCCAGGGCAGCTCGGCCTCGAAGCGGTGCAGTTGCCCCACGCGCCCCGTGTATCGCATGGGAATGAGCTGCGCCTCGTTGTCGGGTTCGCAGCGCAGCAACACCTCCAGGCCTTCGCTGCGTTCGACCAGCAGGCTCAGCGTGCAGCCGGTGGCGCCGCGCACCAGCCAGGGTTCGATTTGCGGGTGAAGCAGGAACATGGGGATCAACCTGGGGTGTCGAGCGCCGGCGCGCTGCGCGCCGCATCGCTTGCCTCACCGACCAGATGACGTTCTGCCACGGCCCGGTGCCGGCGGTAGGTCGAAACGAGCTGATCTTGCGACAGATCGGCGTCGGCGCCAAAGAGTGCGCCGCTCGCGCGCAGCGCGGCGTAGGAGTCGCGTGCCACGCCGATCAGCCAGTCGGCACGCGCGAGCGTGCGCCTGGTGCAGGTCTGGCCACGCAGATCGTCGTCGAGATCCAGCGCGTGGGAGCGCCAGCCTTCCTTGAAGTACAGCGCCGCCAGGTCTTCGCCCAAGCCCCGATCCCACGTCGCGATGATCGAATCGAGCCAGTCGAGAACCGGGGCGTTGGCCTTGCGCCGGGCCAATGACGCGCGCAATTGGCGATAGCAGTCGAGTGCCACCCGCTTGACCATGCGGAAGCGCTCCAGCGCCACCGGTGGGCCCTGTTGCTGCTCCACATCGAGCAGCCAGGCGAAGACATTGCGCGTTTCGATGCGCTCGGCCAGGTGAAACATCGGCACATCGTTGCCCTGGCCCGCACTGTTGAACTGCGAGAGCGGGTCGAAACGGTACATGTAGCCGAAGTCGAACACCCAGACCCGCTGTCCGTCGTCGATGACGTTGCCGGGGCTGAAGTCCCACTCGAAGAATCCGTTCTCGACCAGTTCGCGGCCGGTCTGGAACAGCTGGGTCAGTTGCCGCTCGTCGAAGCTCGCGAGCGGGTGGCCTTCGATCCAGTCGGACACCAGCAGGCCGTTCTGGAGCGAACCGTAGACCGGCGCGATGACGCCGTCCAGGCGCGTGCCCGCCAGCCGCAGCGCCCGAATCTCGGCATGGCGCTGCAGCTCGTTGAGGAACGATGTCTGGCCGTCGGCGTTTTGCACCAGGCAT
>JBGQEX010000181.1:0-8324 GCA_041496605.1 Piscinibacter sp. | reverse complement strand
GTGCCGGCCTTGCTGGTGGGCGGCGGGTCACTCGCATTCGGGCTCTTTCGCGACCTGCCGGCGCAGGCCGCGGCGGCCCTGCTGGCGCTGGTGGCGCTGGGCTTCGCAGCGGCGATCCCGCGGCCCTGGCTGCGCGTGCTGCTGGGCGCTGCGGCGGCCGTGTTGGCGACGTTCGCTTGTCTGCCCGACCGTTGGCGGCTGTTCGAGCACGCTGACCTGATGCGCTTCGGCGTCGCCTGGCATGCCAGCGTCGCGCTCTGGCTGCTCGCCGGGCTGGTGCAGCGCGAGGTGCTGATCGACGGCGCGCGTGCACGTGCCGCCGCGGCGCTGGAGTCGCTGTCGGCGGGCTGGTTGCTGGCCACGCTGGCCGGCCTGGCCTGGTGGTCGGGCATGAGTTTCCTGGTCGGCGCCACGCTCGGCGGCGGCCTGGCGGGCGAGGTCGCGCGCGAACTCGGCACGCGCTCCGGCGCCGGTGGGAACGCCGTCGCACTGCCATCGCTGTCGCTGCTGCTGACGCTCGCTGCCGCGTTCTGGCTCGCCCGCGCCTGGCCGACGCTGCGTCGGCCCTGGTGTGCCGCTGTCGCCGCCGTGCTGCTCGGGTTGGCGTGGTTCATGCCGGCGCTCGGCGCAGTGCTGCTGGCGCTGGCGGCCTGCGTCGGCACCCAGCGCTGGCGCCTGGCGGGCGCGGCGGCATTGGCCGCGGCGTGGATCGTCGGCAGCTTCTACTACCAGCTGAATTGGCCGCTGGCCGACAAGGCCGCGGTGCTGGTCGGCGCCGCAGCGCTGCTGGCCGCGCTGGCCTGGTGGGCGCCGCGCTCGCCGGTGGCCGGCGACACGCCGCGCACGGCGCCGTCGGTGCTCACGCGCGCCGCGCAAGCCGGCATCGCCGTCACGGCATTGGCGGTGCTGGCGGTTGCCAACCTGGGCATCTGGCAGAAGGAGGATCTGATCGCGCACGGCCAACCGGTGTACGTGGAACTGGCACCGGTCGACCCGCGCTCGTTGATGCAAGGCGATTTCATGCGCCTGAACTTCCGCGTGTTGGGCGGGTTGCAGACGCAGCTCGACGGCTTGCTGTCGGCGCAGCGCCCGCGGGTGGTCGTGCGGCTCGACGAGCGCGGCGTGGCCACCGTGTTGCGGCTCGACACGGGCGCGCCGCTCGGCCCGGCTGAGCTGCGGGTCGAACTCACGCCCAAGGACGGGCGCTGGGTCTTCGTCAGCGACGCCTGGTTCTTCAAGGAAGGCGAGGCGGCGCGCTGGGCGCCGGCGAAATACGGCGAGTTCCGCGTCGGCAGCGACGGCCGCGCGCTGCTGGTCGGGCTGCGGGGGGCGGATCTGCAGCCGCTTTGACTCTGGTGGCGGCGGGTTCGAAAAACCGCTCAAGTCCAGAGCGCGAGTGCCGATACCCAGACGAGGCCCCATGAACTCCATCTCGTCCATCGCCCAATCCGGAATGAGCGCCGCCATGGTCCGCATGGACGTGGCGGCGAACAACATCGCCAACCTGCAGACGGCGGGCTACCGGCGCCAGACCGTGCTGCAGCAGGAACAGGCGCAGGGCGGCGTCGACGCGACGGTCGGCCGCGCCGCGCTTCCGGGCGAGAACCTGGCCGAAGACATCGTCCAGCAGCTCGCTGCGAGCTATGCGTTCAAGGCCAATCTGCGGACCATCCAGACCCACGACGTGATGATGGGTGCGCTGCTCGACCTCCGAGCTTGAGCGCTCGGCGCGGCCTCAGTGGCCCGCCTGTGCGCCCCACAGCTCCTTGAGCCGCGCGTCGCGGCCGCAGGTCAAGCGGTAGTAGTTGTAGCGCAGCGGGTTCTTCTTGTAGTAGTCCTGGTGGTAGTCCTCGGCCGGGTAGAACGCGCCGGCCATCACGATCTCGGTGACGATGGCGGCCTTGAACGGCTTGGACTGTTCGAGCGCCGCGCGCGACGCCTGCGCTGCCTTCAACTGCGCCGCGTCGTGCGCAAAGATGGCGGTGCGGTAGGGCGATCCGATGTCGCAGAACTGGCGGTCCTTGGTGGTCGGGTCGACGCTGTGCCAGAAATGCTGCAGAAGCTGCTCGTAGCTCAGCTTGCGCGGGTCGTAGACCACTTCGACCGCCTCGGCATGGCCGGTGGTGTGCGACGACACCTGCTCGTAGCTCGGGTTCGGCACGCTGCCGCCGGTGTAGCCCGAGGTGGTGGAGATCACCCCGTCGAGCTTGTCGAAGTCCGACTCCACGCACCAGAAGCAGCCGCCGGCGAACGTGGCCTTGGCCGTCGCTGCCGGTGCGCTCGCGCTTTGGCCGGCGGCACCGGCGACCATGCCGACCAGCCAGGCCGCCAGCGCTGCGCGTCGCAGGGCCTGGGCGATGCTCATAAGGCAACCTCCTTGCCACGCGCTGTCATCCCGGCGAACGCCGGGATCCATCGCCGGAGTGGATCCCGGCGTTCGCCGGGATGACGGCAGGGGTGTCTCATGCCGCCGCCACGAACGTGAGCGCCACGCCGTTGTTGCAGTAACGCTTGCCGGTCGGCGGCGGGCCATCGTTGAACACGTGGCCATGGTGGCCGCCACAGCGCGCGCAGTGGTACTCGGTGCGCGGAAGGATCAGCTTGTAGTCGGTGTGGATCGCGAACACGCCGGGCAGCGTCGTGAAGAAACTCGGCCAGCCGGTGCCGCTGTCGAACTTCATGTCCGAGGTGAACAGCGGCAGATCGCAACCGGCGCAGTGGTAGCGGCCCTTGCGCTTCTCGTGATTCAGCGCGCTCGTGAAGGGTGGCTCGGTGCCTTCGTGGCGCAGCACGTCGTACTGCGCCGGGCTCAGGCGCTGCTTCCACTGCGCGTCGCTGAGCTGCAGCGGTGCGATGGCGGCCGTTTCGGTCTGCGCAGGGGCGGCGCGCGGCGCCAGGCCGAGGGCGCCCAGCAAGCCGAGCAGGTGGCGTCGGGTCATGGTGGACATGCTTTCTCCGATGGGCTTGTACGCCTTCGTCGCGGCCGGCGCCGCGATCTTTCATCCGGCCCTGCGCGCGGCGGTGTTTTTCGTGCCCCTTGCCGCGGGGAATACCGCTGGGCAGGTCGCCCAGTGCACAATCTGCGGCGCATCTGGAACGCTTCGATTGAGGAAGGGACACGCAATGTCAGCTGGCAAGATTCTCGTCGCCCAAGGGGGCGGTCCGACCGCCGTCATCAACCAGTCGCTGGCCGGCGTGGTGCTCGAAGCGCGGCGATTCCGCAATGTGGACCTGGTCTACGGCGCGCGACACGGCGTGCGTGGCATCGTCAACGAAGACTTCTTCGACCTGACGCAGGAGACCAGCCACAACCTCGAGGCGGTGGCGAACACGCCGGCATCGGCGCTGGGCTCGACACGCGACAAGCCCGACCTGAAGTACTGCCAGGAAATCTTCAAGGTCTTGCAGGCGCACGAGATCGGCTACTTCTTCTACATCGGCGGCAACGACTCGTCGGACACCGTGCGCATCGTCAGCGAGGAAGCGCACAAGGCGGGCTATCCGCTGCGCAGTATCCATATTCCGAAGACCATCGACAACGACCTCGTCGGCAACGACCACACGCCGGGTTTTCCGTCGGCCGCGCGCTTCGTCGCGCAGGCGTTTGCCGGCGCCAACCTCGACAACGCGGCGCTGCCCGGCGTGTATGTCGGCGTCGTCATGGGCCGCCATGCGGGCTTCCTGACGGCTGCGTCGGCGCTGGGAAAGAAGTTCCCGGACGACGGCCCGCACCTGATCTACCTGCCCGAGCGGACCTTCGTGCTCGACAAGTTCCTCGCCGACGTGAAGGCCACCTACGAACGCTACGGCCGCTGCGTGATCGCCGTGTCGGAGGGCATCCACGACGAATCGGGCACGCCGATCGCCAGCCAGCTCGCCAAGGACCTGGAGCGCGACGCGCATGGCAACGTGCAGCTGTCGGGCACCGGCGCGCTGGCCGATCTGCTGTGCGAAGAGATCAAGAGCAAGCTGAAGATCAAGCGCGTGCGCGGCGACACCTTCGGCTACCTGCAGCGCTCGTTCATCGGCTGCGTGTCCGACGTGGACCAGCGCGAGGCGCGCGAAGTCGGCGAGAAGGCGGTGCAATACGCGATGTGGGGCAGCCGCGACGGCTCGGTCACGATCAAGCGCACCGGCTTCTACTCGGTCGACTACGAGCTGGTGCCGCTCGACGTGGTGGCCGGCAAGACACGTGTGATGGAAGACGATTTCATCACCGACAGCGGCACCGACGTCACCGACTTGTTCCGCTTGTACCTGCGGCCGCTGCTGGGCTCGGGCATGCCCGACGCCTTCCGCTTGCGGCAGAACGCGGTGCCCAAGGTGCTCGGGCGCTGACGCAGCTCAGAGCAGCCGCACTTTCAGTTGCAGCGCGACTGCTCCGTCGACCTTGCCGCCGACGGTCGGGATGTAGACCAGATTCAGCGCCACGCGCCGCCAGTCGAGTGCCAGCGTCGGCACCAGTGTCGGGAAGTAGCCGCCATAGCTCTGGCGCGGATAGCCGTTGACGATGCCGACGCTGCCGCCGGCACGCAGCCGCCACGCCGCGCCGAACGCCATCTCGAACGGCGACCAGCCGGCCTGCCAGTAGCTGCTGCCGTGTCCGACCGAGTTGTTGTAGTGCCCGGCGTTGAACTGCCAGGTCGGCGCGACATGCCATTCGAGTCCGATGCCGTCGTTGTTCTCGCGGTAGCGCGAGGCGTTCTTCGTGTGATGCGAACGAAATCCGCTGGTCAGCCACAGCTGCTGTTCGAACGCGGTGGCGCTGTCGGGCTGCGCACAGGCGGACGCGGGCCACAACGCTGCACAGAGCAAGGCGAACCAGAGGGTCGCGAGGGGCTTCATGACGACAAGCCTCCTGGACAGTGGCGGTCGGCGGTGGATGGGGCACGCGGCGCGGCCCCTGTACACGCTATCGGTGCGTCAGATCGGCAGTTGAGGCGACGGCGCGCAGCGATCGGGCCGTGGCGTCGAGTCGGTCACGTTGGCGCGCGGCACGCGACGAACGGCGCGCCGCGACGTGATGAAGTACCGATGCGACGGGCTCGCGCGGGGTCAGTGCCACAGCGAACGGATGCGCGCCGACACGTCGACGCCGGGTGCCGCGGTCGCGGTCGCGGCGCTTGCGTTCGCTGCCTGCGCATCGGCGCTGGGCCCGACCGCGTCGAACAGCGCCGCCACCGCGCCCGGGATGAAGCGCGTCAGCGAACCGTACAGATGGCGGTCGCCGAACGCGCTCTGCTGGGTCACGTAGAAGCGCTGCGGCACCAGCAGGTGCAGGTGCTGCTTGGCGCGCGTCATTGCCACGTACAACAAGCGGCGCTCTTCCTCCACCTCGGCCTGGCTGCCGGTGGCCATGTCCGACGGAATGCAGCCGTCGACGACGTTGAGCACGCTGACCGCCTTCCATTCCTGCCCCTTGGCCGAGTGGATGGTCGACAGGATCAGGTAGTCCTCGTCGCGACCGGGCTCGCCCGATTCGTCGCTCGTGGCGTCGGGCGGGTCGAGCGTCAGCTCGGTGAGGAAGCGTTCGCGCGAGGTGTAGCCGCCCGCCATGCGCGCGAGCTGCGCCAGATCGCCTTGACGCACGGCGGCGTCGTCGTGGATGCGCTGCAGCTGCGGCAGGTACCAGCGGTTCACCACGTCGATGTCGCTCGGCCACGCGGCGCTCGCGTCACGCAATCGCGCGTAGGCGTCGGCGAAGAGCTTCCACTCGCTCGCCGCAGCGGGAGGCGGCTTGAAAGCGTGCAGCGCGGCGGCAGGGTCGCTCGCCTGGTCCATCGCATCGAGCAGCCGCGTTGCGCTGGCCGGGCCGATGCCGGGCACCAGCTGCGCGACGCGAAAACCCGCCATGCGGCTGGGCGGGTTCTCGGCCCAGCGCAGCACCGACAACACGTCCTTGACGTGCGACGCTTCGAGGAACTTGAGGCCACCGAACTTCACGAACGGGATGTTGCGGCGCGTCAGTTCGAGTTCGAGCGCGGCGCTGTGGTGCGAGGCGCGAAACAGCACCGCCTGGCTCTTCAGCGACAGGCCGCTTTCGCGCAGCGCCAGCACCTGGTCGGCGACCCAGCCGGCTTGTGCCGCTTCGTCTTCCACCGTCACCAGTTGCGGGCGGCCCAACGCGGGCTGCTCGCTCCACAGCTGCTTGGCAAAACCCTCGGCCGCCAGCGCGATCACCGCGTTCGACGCGGCGAGTATCGACTGCGTCGAGCGGTAGTTGCGCTCCAGCGTGACGACGCGCGCCGGCGGCTTGAACTGGTTTGGAAAGTCGAGGATGTTGCGCACCTCGGCGGCGCGAAACGAATAGATGGACTGGGCGTCGTCGCCGACCACGGTCAGGCCATGGCCCTCGGGCTTCAGCGCCAGCAGGATGGCCGCCTGCAGCCGGTTCGTGTCCTGGTACTCATCGACCAGCACGTGGTCGAATCGAGCGCCGACCTCGCGTGCCAGCACGGCGTCACTCATCATCTGCGCCCAGTACAGCAGCAGGTCGTCGTAGTCGAGCACCTGCTGTTGCTGCTTGGCATGCACATAGGCGCGGAACAATGCTTTCAGTTCGTCTTCCCACGCGCTACACCACGGGAAGTGCTGCTGCAGCACCGTGCCCAACGCCGCATGGCTGTTGACCACGCGGGAGTAGATCGCGAGGCAGGTGCCCTTGAGCGGGAAGCGATTTCGGGTCTTGGCAAGACCGAGTTCGTGGCGCACCAGGCCCATCAGGTCTTCGGCGTCGGCGCGGTCGTGGATCGTGAAGGTCTCGGCGAGCCCGATGCGCCCGGCGTAGTCGCGCAGCAGCCGCGCGCCGATGCTGTGGAAGGTGCCGGCCCAGCGCAGGGACGGCGGGCGCTGCGTCGACCCGAAGCGCAGCGCCTGGTGCAGCACGCGGCCGACGCGGCGCTCCATCTCCAGTGCGGCGCGGCGCGAAAACGTCAGCAGCAGGATGCGCTGCGGGTCGGCGCCGGCCAGCACCAGCCGCGCGACGCGCGACGCCAGCGTGAGCGTCTTGCCCGAGCCCGCGCCGGCAATCACCAGCAGCGGGGCGCAGGCGGACGCGGGCACGCCGATGCCATGTTCGACCGCCGCGCGCTGCTGCTCGTTGAGCGCCGCGAACGGATCGGTGGGAGGTGTGGACACAATGCGCGACATGGCGGACAGGCCCTAGACTGTATAGGCATCCAGCCGCCACGAAAAAGGGGTCTTCGATGTCAGTGCTCGTCGGCACCGCGTCATGGACGGACAAAACGCTGATCGCCTGCGGGCGCTTCTATCCGAAGGACGCCAAGACGGCCGAGGCCCGGCTGCGCTACTACGCGTCGCAGTTCCCGCTGGTCGAAGTCGATTCGAGCTACTACGCGATGCCCTCGCCGGCGACGGCGCAGCTGTGGGCCGAGCGCACGCCGACTCATTTCGTGATGAACGTGAAAGCGTTCCGGCTGTTCACCGGCCACCAGACCTCGCCCGATGTCCTGCATCGCGACATCCAGCTCGCGCTGGGCCCGACGACCAAGCGCAGCCTCTACTACAAGGACCTGCCGAGCGAGATCCGCGACGAGTTGTGGCGCCGCTTCATCGAAGCGCTGCAGCCGCTGCGCGCGGCAGGCAAGCTCGCGCTGGTGCACTTCCAGTTCCCGCCCTGGCTGCTGCGCAACCGCGAGGGCCTCGCGCATGTCGAACATTGCGTGCAGCGCATGGCCGGCCACACGCTCAGCGTCGAGTTCCGCAACAAGACCTGGTTCGATGGCGAACACGCGGCGGCCACGCTCGCATTCGAGCGCGAGCTCGGCGTCGTGCACACGGTGGTCGATGCGCCGCAAGGCTTTGCCAACAGCGTGCCGGCGGTGTGGGAAGCCACCCACCCGGCGTTCAGCCTGGTGCGTCTGCACGGCCGCAACGCGCAGACCTGGGACGTCAAAGGAGCCACGGCCGCGTCGGACCGCTTCAACTATGACTACAGCGACTCGGAACTCGCCGACCTCTCGCAACACATCGCCAGACTCAGCGCGTCGACGGCGATGACGCATGTGGTGTTCAACAACAACATGGAAGACCAGGGCCAGCGCAATGCCAAGTCGCTGATGGACGTGCTGGCGCGTCTGGGCCTGACGCTGTGAACATCTTTACCTTGGCACGGCCATTGAAGCGCACGCCGCGGGCTCCCATCTGCAGGGTCCCATTCCATTCGGGCGGCGCGCGCCGGCCCTCATGCTCATGGCATTCGTCCCGCTGCTGACACTTTCGGCACTGCTGCATTTCTACCTCGGCTGGCGCCTGCTGCCCGCATTGGCCGACTGGCCGATCGCGCTGGGCGCCGCCGCCGCCAT
>JBGQEX010000180.1:0-8335 GCA_041496605.1 Piscinibacter sp. | reverse complement strand
GGCTGCCCTTGAAGGCGGTCTGCGACAGTGCGAGCTGCGTCAGCGTGGCCTGCAGGTCGACGGCGGCGTTGGCGGCGCTGTCGATCTGCCAATGCGCCTGCGCGCGCTGCACGGCGTTGCCGTTGATGACCAGCCCCGACGCGTCGACCTCGCCCTGGGTGGCGAGACGCGGCCAGCGGCCGCTGATGTGGGCCGACGCGGTCAGTGCGCCGGCGAGCGCCACGTCGGCACGCGGCGGCTGCACGAGCCGCCACAGCGCTTCGATGTGGTGCAGCGCCGGTGCGGCCAGCGTCACGTCCCAGCGGTCGGTGGCCCCGTCGCGGCGCGCGCTCAGATGGCCGTCCGCCTGGATCGTGTTGCCGGCGGCATCGAACTTCAGCGCCGCGACGGCGCCGCTCGCGTCGCTGCTGAGTACGGTGGCGCTGCCGCTCAACGGCACGCCGGCGAGCTGGCTGTCGGCGAGCACCAGCGCGGCACGGCCGCGCACGGCCGACCAGGCGTCGAGCGGTGACGCTGCCGATGCGGACGGCGGCAGGCTGAGGTCGAACTCGGCCTTTGCGTTGAGCCGGTGCGGGCCGCGGCGCCACGGTGAGTCCTCGCGGCCCGGCCACCAGGGCACTGGGTCGAAGCCGGCCAGCGCGGCGTGGCCCTGCAGATGCCATGCGGCATCGGCGGCGGCGCGTGTGGCCTGACCCGACAGCGAGGCGCGCGAACTGCCGCTCAGCGCTTGCGCGTCGCGCACGTCGATGCGCTGCGGGCTCAGGCTGGCGTCGAGCTTCAATTGCACCGCGCGGGGCGCGGGCCGTGCCGGAACCTGTCCGGCCAGGTCGGCCTTCACGTCGACGCTCGCGCCGGTTGCGATGCTGCCATCGAAGCCGGTTCCGACCAGCGCGAGCGGGCCGCTCAGCGGCACGGCTGCGGCGCGCGCGTCGAGCAGCGATGGCTGCAGGCGGGTCAGCGTCGTGTCCAGCGCCCAACGCTGCGGTGTCCAGCGCCCGTGGCCTTCGATCCGGCCGGCGGACTGCTGCTGCGTTCCGAGTTCGGCGGCGAAGGTCTGCAGTTCCAGCACCCGCGGGTCGTCGGGCCGGCCGTGCAGTTCCAGCGTCAGGTTGCGCACTGGCAAGCGGCCCTCGTTCCAGCGCCCGGCCTCGGCATTGGCGAGCCGCAGGCTGAGCGTGGCCGGCTGGTTGCGGGCGGTGGTGTGCAGCAGCGCTTCGCCGCTCAATGCGGTGACCGGCGCGGCGCGGTGGAACAACGACAGGTCGAGCGACTTGGTGCTCGCCTGCAGGTCGGCCAGCGGCCAGGCCTCGAACGGGTGCAGCGTGGCCCGCGCGTCGAGCGACTGCTCGCGCTGCCCGGCACGCGGTGATGCCCGTACCGTGGCGCGCAGCTGCGCTTGCTGCAGCGGCCCCGCGACGCCGACGCCGGCGCTCCAGGCGAGCCCGGCGTCGGCGCTGCCGTCTTGCGTCAGGCTGATCTGCGCGGCCAGCCGAAGCGGCGGCCGGGTCGCGATCTGCGCCGATCCTTTGGCTTGCAGGCGGCCCCACGCCAAGCTCAGGTCGTCGACGCGGTGCAGGCCGCCCGAGTCGGCGCTCAGGTGGACCCGCAGTTGCAGATTGCGCAGCGGCTGGTCGCCCAGCGCGCTCGCATGAATCTCGCCGATCGCGAGCGAAGCGACCTCGAGTTCCAGCGGCAGGCGCAAGTCCGACGGTGCGACGAGCGGCGAGCGCGTTGTCGCGACGCTCGGCGCGAGTTGCAGGTCGATGCGGGCGGCGTGCAGGTCGGCGATGGCCACGCGCAGCCACAAGCCGACATCGCCGCTGCGTTCGAAGCGCAGCCCGCGCCAGCCGACATGCGTCAATGTCATGCTGTCGCCACGGGACGACAGCTGAATCAGCACCTGCGCGGCTTCGAAGTCGTCGAGCAGGGCACCCCGCGTTCCGCTGACGACCACCCCGGGCAACTGCGACAGCAGCCAGGCGCTGCCGCGCTCGCTGTGCAAGGCCTGCCACAGCGCCGCGGCGGCGATTGCCAGCGCCAGCAAGGCGCCGAGCAGCAGCAGAGCGATGAGTCGGCCGAGCACCCCCATCGGCGGGTGGGCGTGAGGCGACGTGGGGGTCAGCATGTCACAACGCGATGCCCACGCTCAGATGCAGGCGTGCCTTGCGCACCTCCTGACCGTAGGCCAGGTCGACGCGCAATGGCCCGACGGGGCTGCGCCAGCGCAGGCCGACGCCGTAGCCCAGCGCGGGCTGCAGGTCCTTCCACCGGCCGGCCGCGTTGCCCGCGTCGACGAAGACCGCCCACCAGAACGCCGGCAGGCGCGCGGAAATCGGACGCGCCACTTCGGCACTGCCGGTCATCAGCACGCGGCCGCTGACGACGGCGCCGTCCACCGTCGGCCCGAGCGTTCGGTAGGCGTAGCCGCGCACCGAGTCGTCGCCGCCGGCACGAAACAGCAGCGTGTCGGGCACGCCGACGTCGGCCTTGGAGAACACCTGGCCGGCCTCGACGCGCGCCGTCGCGTACCACGCCGCACCGAGCGGGCGGTACACGGTGAGTCGCCCGTAGGCGCGGACGAAGCTGCCGTTCTCGTCGGTGGTGCTGCGCGCAAAGCCGAGCGCGGACTGCGTGGCCAGCGTGTAGCCGCGCGTGGGCAGCAACACGCTGTCCAGCGCGCGTTTCGTCCAGTGGAAGTTGCCCGACACCGCATCGTTGTTGCTGGTGTCGGCGCTGGTCTGCAACTGCGAATGGGTCAGCTCGGCGAACACCAGGCGCTCGATGCGCGTCGTCTCCTGGGCCCGGCCGATGCGTGCGCTCCACGAGTTGCGTACCTGGTCGGCCGAGCGCAGCTGCTCGGCGCTGCCCGAGACCAGGTTGCGGTACAGGCCATCGAGCGGGTGCGAGGTCAGCTCGCCCTGCCACGACTTGAGCAGCGGACCGAACTCGAACTTGTTCTTGGCGATCCACTGGCTGCCGAAGACGCGGCGGTGCAGATGCTCGAGGGTGACACGCGGCCCGGTGTTGGCGCTGTAGCCGGCGCCGATGGTGGTCTGCTGCAGCGGAAGCTCCTTCACGCGCACCAGCACCGGCGCGGCGGCGGCGTTCGCCGGGTCGGGGTCGATCTCGACCACCGCGCCTTCGAACAGGCCCACCCTCTGCAGCCGCTCCTGAAAATCGAGCAGCGCCTTCTCGTTGTAGGGCTCGCCTACGCTGACGGTGGACAGGTGGCGAACGCTGGCTTCGTCGTAGCGCTGCAGGCCGTCGATGTGCAGCGCTCCCAGGTGGAACAGCGGCCCGCTGTCGGCCACCAGATGCAGCTGCACGCTGTTGTTCTGCGCGTCGACCTGGGCGCCGGTGCTGTTCCAGCTGGCGGCCGGATATCCCTCGGCGCGCAGGCGCGCGATGGTGGCGTTCTTGGCGTCGTTCCACGCCGACTGGCGAAACGGCTGGCCCGGCGCGAGCGGCCACTGGCGGCGCAGCGATGCCAGCTCGTCGAGGGCCGCCGCCTGGTGTGCCTCGGCCGCGCGGTTCAGCTCGCCGATGGCGTCCAGCGACACCTGCGCGACGACGGCGCGCACACCCGGCTCGACGTTCACGCGCACCAGCGGCATGCCGCCGGCGCCGGCTTCGCGCGTCACGTGCACCTCGGCGTTGAAATAGCCCTCGGTCTCCAGCAATGCGCGCGCCTGGGTGGCTGCGGCCGCCACCAGCCGATCGAGCTCGGCGCTGGTGATGGCTTCGGTCTCGGGCGCGTCCTGGAAGCGCGCCAGGTCGAGGTAGTTGGTGAGCAGCGCGCGCAGTTCCTTGGGCGCGCCGACCTCGAGCGCATAGGCCGCGCGCTCGCCGGCGGGTGCCGGCGTGGCTGCATCGGCCGGACCCGGCTTGTCAGGCGAGAGCGACAGGCCAGCGCAGCCACCGAGCCCGACGCACAGCGCGATCCCCAGCGCCAGCGCAGGTGCCGTGCCGCGACGCGTCATTTGCTCAGCAGACGCATCGCCCCTTCGAGCCCCGGCAGCGTGAGCGGAAACATGCGCTGGTTCATCAGCTGCTGGACGACCGCGATGCTCTGCCGGTAGCCCCACACGCCCTGCGGCTCGGGGTTGATCCAGGCGAATTTCGGGAATGCACTGGTCAGCCGCTGCAGCCATTCGGCGCCGGGTTCTTCGTTGTTGTATTCGACGCTGCCGCCGGGCTGCAGGATCTCGTAGGGGCTCATCGTCGCGTCGCCGACGAAGATCAGCTTGTAGTCCTTGTTGTACTTGCGGATCACGTCCCAGGTCGGGAACTTCTCGCTGTAGCGGCGCCGGTTGTTCTTCCACATGAAGTCGTAGACGCAGTTGTGGAAGTAATAGAACTCGAGGTGCTTGAACTCGCTCTTGGCGGCCGAGAACACTTCCTCGACGCGGTGGATGTGCTCGTCCATCGTGCCGCCCACGTCCATCAGCAGCAGCACCTTCACCTTGTTGTGGCGCTCGGGCACCATCTTGATGTCGAGCCAGCCGGCGTTGGCCGCGGTGCTGCGGATGGTGTCGTCGAGGTCGAGTTCTTCTTCCGAGCCTTCGCGCGCGAAGCGGCGCAGCCGGCGCAGCGCGACCTTGATGTTGCGCGTGCCGAGTTCGAGCGTGTCGTCGTAGTCCTTGTAGGCGCGCTGGTCCCAGACCTTCACCGCGCTCTTGTTGCGGCCCTTGTCCTGCCCGACGCGGATGCCCTGCGGGTTGTAGCCATAGGCGCCGAAGGGGCTGGTGCCGCCGGTGCCGATCATGCGGTTGCCGCCTTCGTGGCGCTCCTTCTGTTCCTCGAAGCGCTTCTTCAGCTCGGCCATCAGCTCGTCCCAGCCCATCTTCTCGATCGCGGCTTTCTCTTCGGCGCTGAGCTCGAGCTCGAGCTTCTTCTGCAGCCAGTCGAGCGGAATGTCCTGGCTGAAGTCGGCGAGCAGCTCGACGCCCTTGAAGTAAGCGGCGAAGGCGCGGTCGAACTTGTCGAACTGCGCCTCGTCCTTGACCAGCGAAGTGCGGGCCAGGTAGTAGAACTTGTCGACGGTGGGCCCGGCCTCGTCGTCGATCACACCGGCCTGGATGGCTTCGAGCAGCGTCAGGTACTCCTTCACCGAGACCTTGAGCTTGGCGGCGCGCAGCGTGAAGAAGAAGTTGATCAGCATGGCGTGGAGCGGGGACGCCGGTGGCGGTGGCCTTATTGTGGCGCTGCGCGGCGCGCCCTGCGCGCCGGGTTGCGAACACTTGCGTGTGTTTTCAGCCAGTCGAAGAACTCACCGTACCAGAGCTTCGAATTGCGCGGCTTGAGAATCCAGTGGTTCTCGTCGGGGAACCACACGAGACGCGCGCCCACGCCCCGGGCTTTGAGCGTGTTGTAGTAGGCGAGGCCTTGCGCGTCGGGCACGCGGTAGTCGAGCGCGCCGTGGATCACGAGGGTGGGCGTCTGCATGCCTTGAGCGAACGCGTGCGGGCTTTGCGACAGCACCATGGCGGGGTCGTCCCAGTACCAGGCACCCAGCTCCTTGGCAAACCAGGTGTAGGCGTCGTCGGCGTACATCGCGTTCCAGTCGAAGCAGCCGGCGTGACAGACGTAGGCGTTGTAGCGGCCGGGCTTCACATGTCCGTTCATCCACGCGACCATGTAGCCGCCATAGCTGCCGCCGGTGGCGTATACGCGTTTCCTGTCGGCCCAGGGTTGGCGCAGCAGCCAGTCGGTGCCGGCCTCGACGTCCTGCAATTCGAGTTCGCCGAAGCGGTGGGTGATGCTGTCGAGGAAGGCGTAGCCGAAGCCGGTCGAGCCGTGGTAGTTCACGCAGGCCACCACATAGCCCTGGGCGGCGAACAGCTGGTTGTTCCAGCGGTAGTGAAAGGTGTCGCCGCTGGCCGCGTGCGGGCCGCCGTGGATCGCGTGCAGCAGCGGGTACTTCTTCTTGCGGTCGAAGCCGGGCGGATAGACCAGCCACATCTGCACCGCATCGCCTTGCGCGCCTTTGAACGTCAGGTCGTCGTGCTGCCCCAAGCGCAGCGTGGCCAGCAGCTCGTCGTTGAACGTCTCGATGCGCTGCGCCGTATCGCTTGCGCGCTGAACGTGCACGCGAACCGGGTGATCCATCGCGTCGGCCGCGACGACGACCACGTCGGCGGCCACGTCGAAGCCCTGCACCCAACCACCCTGCACCACCAGCTCGGCAGCGCGGCTTGCGATGCCGAACCGATAGAGGTTGCAGCGCGCGCGGTCTTCGGCGCTGAAGACCAGCGACTCGCCGTCGGCCGCCCAGCGCAGCGGCGCATTGACCGGGTGGTCCCAGGCGTCGCTGAGTACCTGCCACGGCCGCCCGGCGCCGTGCAGCGCGAGCTGGGGCGGCATCGTGTGCTTCTTGCCCTGGTGGCTCGCGATGAACGCGAGCTGGGCGCCGTCGGGGCTGTAGCGCGGCGCTTCGAAGTCCCAGGCCTTGTCGATGACCCGCAGCTGCGTCTTGCCGGAGCGCAGGTCCAGTTCCGCCAGGGCCTTGCAATGGTCGGGTTGCTTCTCCTTCTGCGGATCGAAGCTGAAGACGATGCGCCGGCCATCGGGCGAGATGTCGAACATGTTCGCGTCCGGGTCGGCGCGCGGCAGCTCGAAGTCGCGGCCTTCGAACAGATCCTCGACCCGCCCGCTGGCCAGTTGCAGCACGTGCAGGTGCGCCACGCGGCCCATCGGCAGGTTGCGGTCCCAGTGGCGGTACTGCGCCTGATCCGTCACGTAGGCGGTTTCCTTGCGGTCCTTGAATTCCTTGTGGCGCTTGGCCTGGGCTTTGCTGCCCTTGGCGTCGGGCCAGACCCAGGCGATGAACGCGATGCGCTTGCCGTCGGGGAACCACTTGAAGGCCTCGATGCCGGGCGCGAAATCACTGACGCGCCGCGCCTCGCCGCCGTCGGGTGCGATCACGTAGAGCTGCGGCGTGTCGTCTTTGCGGCCTTCCTGTTCGCGCTTGGCGACGAACGCGATGCGGTCGGCCTGCGGCGACCACGCCGGCTGGCCATCCTTTTCGCCGCAATGGGTCAGGCGCCGCGCCTTGCCGCCGAAGGTGGACAGCAGCCAGAGGCTGGACACGCCCTTGTTCTCGTCCATCGCGAAGCGCGTGACCGAGCAGACGGCTAGCGAGCCATCGGGCGCCAGCGCCACGTTGCCGACACGTTCGATCTTCCAGAGGTCGTCGACGGTGAGGTGTTTCTTCTTCTGTGCCATGTCGGCGGGTCGGGCGGGAGTCGAGGGGATTCAGCGCGGCCGCTGCAGCTGCCAGCGCAGATGTGCTTTGACGGTCGGCCATTCGGCCGCCGTGATGCTGTAGACCGCGGTGTCGCGCAGCGTGCCGTTGGCCGCGCGCTGGTGTGCGCGCAGGATGCCGTCGAGCTGTGCACCGAGCCGCTCGATGGCGCGGCGGCTCTGCGTGTTGAAGCGATGGGTGCGGAACTCGACTGCGATGCAGTCCAGCGCCTCGAAGGCATGCGCGAGCAGCATCAGCTTGCACTCGGTGTTCAGCGGGCTGCGCTGCACCCTCGCGGCATACCAGGTCGAGCCGATCTCGACGCGCTTGTGCACGGAATCGACGTTCATGTAGGTCGTCATGCCGGCGACCCGGCCGCCGGCGTCGAGTACCGTGAACGGCAGCATCGAGCCTTTGTCCTGCAGCGTCAGTCGGCGCTCGACCTCGGCCTTCATGCCGTCGGGCGTCGGGACGTTCGTGTACCAGAGCTTCCAGAGTTCGCCGTCGCGCACGGCCTCGGCCAGCGCCGATTCGTGCGTTGCAGACAGCGGAACGAGCTGCGCGTGCTGGCCGACGAGCGTGGTCGGGATGGGCCAGGCCATGGTCATCGGTTGTGGCGCTGCATGAACACGAGCTTCTCGAACAGCGACACGTCCTGCTCGTTCTTCAGCAAGGCGCCGACCAGCGGCGGCACGGACACCTTCTCGTCCTTGCTCTGCAGCGCTTCGAGCGGAATGTCTTCGGCCAGCAGCAGCTTCAGCCAGTCGAGCAGCTCGGAGGTCGACGGCTTCTTCTTCAGCCCGGGCAGGTTGCGCACGTCGTAGAAGTTCTTCAGCGCGGCGCCAAGCAGCTCTTTCTTGAGGCCGGGAAAGTGCACGTGCACGATGCTCTTCATCGTGTCGGCGTCGGGGAACTTGATGTAGTGGAAGAAGCAGCGGCGCAGGAACGCGTCGGGCAGCTCCTTCTCGTTGTTCGAAGTGATCATTACCACCGGACGGTGCCGCGCGGTGATGTCCTCGCTGGTTTCGATGATTGAGAAGCGCATCTCGTCGAGCTCGCGTAGCAGGTCGTTGTGGAACTCCAGATCCGCTT
>JBGQEX010000179.1:0-8385 GCA_041496605.1 Piscinibacter sp. | reverse complement strand
GTCTCGCCGATGTTCTCGCCGCCCACCGCCGACGCGATCACCGATTGCACGTCGGAAATGTTCAGACCGAAGCGCGCGGCGGCGTCGCGGCGGATGTTCACGTCGACATAGCGGCCGCCAGTCAGGCGCTCGGCCAGCGCGCTGGTGACGCCCGGCACGCCCTTGAGCACGCGCTCGATCTCGCCGGTGAGGCGGTCGATCGTCGCGAGGTCGGTGCCCGCCACCTTCACGCCCACCGGGCTCTTGATGCCGGTGGCAAGCATGTCGATGCGGTTGCGGATCGGCGGCACCCAGATGTTCGACAGGCCCGGCACCTTGACGATGCGGTCGAGCTCGTCGATCAGCTTGTCCTGCGTCATGCCGGGGCGCCACTGGTCCAGCGGCTTGAACTGGATGGTCGTTTCGAACATCTCCAGCGGCGCCGGATCGGTGGCGGTCTCGGCGCGCCCGGCCTTGCCGTACACGCTGGCGACCTCGGGCACGGTCTTGATCAGGCGGTCGGTCTGCTGGAGCAACTCGCCCGCCTTGCCAGCCGACAGGCCGGGCAGCGCGGACGGCATGTACAGCAGGTCGCCTTCGTCGAGCCGCGGCATGAACTCGCCGCCGATGTGCTGCAGCGGCCACAGACTGGTCGCGAGCACCACGGCGGCAACCAGCAGCGTGAGCTTGGGTGCGCGCAGCACCACGTTGAGCGCCGGTTGGTAGATCGCAATCAGGAACCGGTTGAGCGGGTTGGCGCGCTCGTCGGGGATGCGGCCGCGAATCAGGTACCCCATCAGCACCGGAATCAGCGTCACCGACAAGCCCGCGGCCGCCGCCATCGCGTAGGTCTTGGTGAACGCGAGCGGCGAGAACAACCGCCCTTCCTGCGCCTCCAGCGTGAACACCGGGATGAACGACAGCGTGATGATCAGCAGCGAGAAGAACAGCGCCGGCCCGACCTCGGCGGCCGAGTCGCCGATCACACCCCAGCGGTGTTCCCCTTCGAGGGTTTGTCCCGGATGCTCGTGGCTCCATTGCTCGAGGTGCTTGTGCGCGTTCTCGATCATCACCACTGCCGCGTCGACCATCGCGCCGATCGCGATTGCGATGCCGCCGAGCGACATGATGTTGGCGTTGACGCCCTGGTAGTACATGACGATGAAAGCCGCCAGGATGCCGAGCGGCAGCGAGACGATGGCGACGAAGGCCGAGCGCAGATGGAACAGGAAGATGAAGCAGACGACGGCGACGACCGCGAACTCCTCGAGCAGCTTGTTCCTGAGGTTGTCGACCGCGCGCTCGATCAGGTTCGAGCGGTCGTAGGTTGGCACGATCTCCACGCCCTGCGGCAGGCTCGCCTGCAGCGAGGCGATCTTCGCCTTCACCGCGGCGATCGTCTCCAGCGCGTTCTTGCCCGAGCGCATCACGATCACGCCGCCGGTGGCCTCGCCCTCGCCGTCGAGCTCGCCGATGCCGCGGCGCATCTCCGGCCCGAGCTGCACGCGCGCCACGTCACCGAGGCGCACCGACACGCCGGCGTCGCTGGTTGTCAACGGCACCTGGCGGAAGTCGTCGAGCGACTGCAGGTAGCCCGAGGCGCGCACCATGTACTCGGCCTCGCCGAGTTCGAGCACCGAGCCGCCGGTTTCCTGGTTCGCCTTCTGGATCGCCTCGACCACCTTGGTGTGGGCGATGCCGTAGGCCGCAAGCTTGTCGGGGTCGAGCACGACCTGGTACTGGCGCACCATGCCGCCCACCGAGGCCACCTCGGCCACGTTGGGCACCGTTTTCAGCTCGTACTTCAAGAACCAATCCTGCAGCGCGCGCAGCTGCGCAGCGTCCTGCTTGCCGCTGCGGTCCACCAGCGCGTACTGGTAGATCCAGCCGACGCCGGTGGCATCGGGCCCGAGCGAAGCCTTGGCGGCGGCGGGCAGCCGCGACTGCACCTGGTTCAGGTACTCCAGCACGCGCGAGCGCGCCCAGTACGGGTCGGTGCCGTCTTCGAACAGCACGTAGACGAAGGAGTCGCCGAAGAACGAGTAGCCGCGCACCGTTTTCGCACCGGGCACCGACAGCATCGTCGTCGTCAGCGGGTAGGTGATCTGGTTCTCGACGATGCGCGGCGCCTGGCCGGGGAAGGTCGTGCGGATGATGACCTGCACGTCGGACAGATCGGGCAGCGCATCGAGCGGCGTCTTCACGAGCGAGACCACGCCCCAGGCGCTGACCATCAGCGTGGCCAGCAGCACCAGGAAGCGGTTGACGATGGCCCAACGGATCAGGCGGGCGATCATGGCTTGCTCCCGGCCTTGGCCGCGGGTGCGAGCAGCGTCACCGCACTAAGTTGCGCGAGGCCTTCGCTGTCCAGACTGAACTCGAAGCTCACCCGGTCACCGACCGCCACGTTGCGCGGAAGCACGCGCGGCGCCAGCTTGAAGTCCATCGTCATCGCCGGCCATTTCAGCTCGGGGATGGCACCGTGCGACAGCGTCAACGCGTCACGCAGGATGGCCTCGACCTTGGCTTCGCCCTGGTAGCGCGGCGCGGCGCTCGCCGCGCTGGCCGGCGGCGCCACGTTGAGGCGCGCCTCGACACCCTTCAGCGTGGCTTCGGAGTCGATCAGGAACTGCGACGACACGATCACCCGCTGGCCGGCCTGCAGGCCGCGCTTGATTTCGGTTTGCCCGCCGCTGTCGATGCCCGCCTCGACCTCCACCGGGCGGAAACGACCCTTCTCTTCGGCCAGCATCACCACCGTGCGCTTGCCGGTTCGGATCACCGCCTCGGTGGGAACGAGCAACGCCTTCTCGGCGTGCATGTCCATGAACTGCATCGTGACGAACATGCCGGGCACCAGTCGACCACCGGGGTTGGCGAGTTCGAGTCGCGCCTTCAGCGTGCGCGTGCCGGGATTCACCTCGGGCACGATGGCCTGCACCCTGCCCTCGAAGGTCGTGCCAGGAACGGCCGGGCTGCGCGCCTGCACCCGGGCACCGGGGCGCAGCAGCGCCGACTGGCTTTCGGGCACCTCGGCGTTGGCCCACACGGTGCCAAGCCCGTTGATGCGAAACAGCGGGGCGCCGGCCATCACCGTCATGCCTTCGCGCGCCATCAGCTCGGTCACCACGCCGCTCGCGGGCGCCGTCAGCGTGACGCGCGGCTGCGTGGTGCCGCTGGCCTCGACCGCGCGGATCTGCTCGTCGCTCATGCCGACCTGGCGCATGCGCTGGCGAGCCGCGTCAATCAGCGCAGCCAGCTCGCCGCCTTGCATGCGCCTGACCGAAAGGAATTCCTCCTGCGCGGCGATCCAGTCCGGTACGTACAGCTCGGCGAGGGCCTTCCCCTTGGCGACACGATCGAGCGTGGCGCGCACATGCAGGCGCTCCACGAAGCCGCTGGCGCGTGCCTGCACGAGCACCAGGTCGCGCTCGTTGTACGCGATGCTGCCGACGGCCGACAGCTGCGGCGACAACATGCCTTCGGTCACCAGCGCGGTGCGCATGCCCAGGCTCTGCTGGACGCGCGAGCTGACGCTTACCTGGCTCGGGTCGCTTCCGTTGTCGCCCGGGCCGTCGGCATAGACCGGCGTCAGCATCATGTCCATGAACGGCGACTTGCCCGGCTTGTCGAACTTGTTCCCCGGCACCATCGGGTCGTGGTAGTAGAGGATCTTGCGGCCATTGGCCGGGTCGACATCGCCAGCTTTCAACCCCGCCTGCAGGTGGCGGCGCGTGGCCTCCACACCTTCGGCCACGCTTTGCGGGCCCGTGGCGGTGGCAGCGGGCGCCGCGGCAGGCAACCCGCTGTCCATGCCGCGCTTCATGCCGAGCGAATACAGACCGTAGCCACCTGCGGCGGCGACGCCGGCGGCAATGAGGCCGATCACGAGCAGTTTGAGTTTCATGGTGTGTTCCATGGTGGGTGCTCAGGGGCGATGTGTGACAACAGCACCGCCGTCGGGGACCAGGTAGTTGAGCTGCGCCCACAGGCGGGCGGCGTCCATCTCGAGGCGCAGGCGGTCCATGCGGGTGTCGATTTCGCCGCGGCGCGCCTCGAGCACGGCACCCAGGCTGCCGGCGCCGCCACGATAGGCAGCCAGCGCGGCCTTCGTTCGCTCCCCCGCCAGCGGCACGAGCACGCTGTCGTAGCGCCTGAGCCGCTCGACATCGCTGGCCCACTCCTGCAGCATCGCGCGCGCCTCGGCGGTGTGTTCGCGAGTGACCTCCTCGCGCTGCGCGCGCGCTTGTTCGGCCAACGCGAGCTTGGCGGCGAGTTCACGGTCCTGCCGGTTCTTCTGGTCCCACTGCAGCGGGACCGAGAGATTGAACGACACCATCGTCGAGTAACCCGGGCCGCGCTGGCTGAGCATCAGTTCCGCGCTCCAGTCGGCGCGCTTGTTGGCTCGCGCCATGTCGGCATCGGCGTTGGCCATGGCTTCTTGCTGAAGCAAGGCCTCGATCTGCGGATGGTGTGCCAGCTGGGTCTCGAGGTCCGACAGGCTCATGGTCACCGACTTCATCGCGGGAACGGGCCCGAGCGGCGCATCGGCGGCGGGGCCGACCCAGCGCGCCAGCTGCGTTGTCGCCGTGGCGATCTGCCGCTCGGACTGCGCGATGCGGTCCTCGATCTGAGCCACCGTGGCACGCGCCGCGAACACATCGGCCTGCGGCCCGCGCGCGCTGCGATACGCCGCTTCGGCCGCCTCGATCTGCAGCTTGGTCTCTTCGCGCTGGGCGACCAGCAATTCGCGCATGCGCTCCTGGAAGTGGCGATCGAGCCACGACACGGCTGCATCGCGCTGCAGGTTCGCCAGCGCGAGGTGGCGCGCGGCCCGCGCCGCATCGGCCTCGCGCTCGAAGCGCGCCGAGCGCGCCGCGCGCTTGTCGGCGCGGGTGAACTCCTGCATCACGCCGATCGAGCGCATGGTCATGAAGTCGCGCACCAGGCTGAAGCGATCGGGGCCGTCGATGGGCAGGTTGTTGACACCGGCCTTCAGCGTCGGGTCGGGCAACTGGCCGGCGGCACCGGCCATGTCCTTGGCTGCAGACGCGGCAGCGTCCAGCGCCGCCAATTGGCGCGAGCGTTGCTGCGCCAGGACCAGCGCCTGCTCGAAGTCGAGCACTTCGGCGGCGCCGATGTCAGTGGCCGTCAGGCCCAGCGCGAGCACCAGCGGCAGGAGCGAAGCCGCGCGCCGGCGGGTCGATGCAAGAGTGAACATGAGATCTCCAGACGAGCACAAAGCAAGGTCGGGCAAATCCTACCAGGCGCTGACCCGAAACCCGTGCGGGCGGTCAGCGCAGCTTCGCCTGGGCGATCAATCCCTGCGGCAACAGTGCAGGATCGCGTGCGGCGGATCCGCCGCAGCCAGCGCATCGAGCGATGCGGCCCGTGGTGCGGCCGGCCACGTCGGCTCGCGCACCGACGGCAGCGTGTAGTAACTGCTCAGCAGCGCGGGCGCCGAGATCACCGGCGCGTGGCCGGTGTCGACGCTTTGCGAACCGCTCTGGCAGTGCTGGATGCACAGCGCCAGTTGGCTCGGGTCCGGCGTCGCTGCGGTCGGACATTCGTCACACGGCATTGCCGTGGCAGCCGGCGGCTGCGCCGCCGAGCTTGTCTGCGTGCATGCGTGCGCAGCCGTCACGAATTGCGTGAACAGAACCGCCAACACCAGCCCACTGGAGAGCCAGCGACGCATGCGTCTACCGAATGTCATGCCGCAACCATACCGTAAACCGTGATACCCCGGTTGATACATCTCAAGCGGTAAAGGCGTCACCTCGCAGCGCCACCGCATGGCAGCGCGCGTTGCTTGCCTGCTGCGCCACGATGCGTGCCGGCAGGTGGTTGAGGCGGTGGTCCGACCACACCTGTCGCCAGCGCCTGGCGCCGGGTAGGCCGTTCCACAGTCCGAGCATGTGGCGCACGACGCGCGACCACGGCTCGCCGCCCAGTGCGACGCGTTCCATGTACTCGACCATCGCCGCCTCGACGCGGGCGCGATCCGGCGCGGCATGCGCGGCACAGAAGAAGCGCTCGTCCCAGGCGACCATAGCCCACGGGTTGTGATATGCCTCGCGGCCCACCATCACGCCGTCCAGGTGCTGCAGATGCAGGGCGATCTGCGCTTCGTCGGTGACGCCGCCGTTCAGGCAGATCGTCAACTGCGGAAAGTCGCGTTTGAGCCGGTAGACCATTTCGTAGCGCAGCGGCGGCACCTCGCGGTTTTCCTTCGGGCTCAGGCCCTTGAGCCAGGCGTTGCGGGCATGGACCATGAAGACCTCGCAGCCGGCTTCGGCCACGGTGCCGACGAAGTCGCGCACGAAGTCGTAGCTCTCGGTGCGGTCGATGCCGATGCGGTGTTTCACGGTCACCGGAATCGCGACCGCATCGCGCATCGCCTTCACGCAGTCGGCGACCAGCTGCGGTTCGGTCATCAGGCACGCGCCGAAGGCCCCTCGCTGCACGCGCTCGCTCGGACAACCGCAGTTGAGGTTGACTTCGTCGTAGCCCCATTGCTCGGCCAGCCTCGCGCATTGCGCCAGGTCATCGGGTTCACTGCCGCCGAGCTGCAGTGCGACGGGGTGCTCTTGTTCGTTGAAATCGAGGTGGCGCGGCACGTCGCCGTGCAGCAGCGCGCCGGTGGTCACCATCTCGGTGTACAGGCGCGTGTGCTGCGTGAGCTGGCGGTGGAAGTAGCGGCAATGGCGATCGGTCCAATCCATCATCGGTGCGATGGACAGGCGCCAGGGACTGAGAGCTTGATTCGGTTGCACTGATCGCCATTTTCTCAGCTTGGCCGGTGGCACGCCGGCCCGCGGTCAATTGACGCCGGAGGTCTCATCCAGTGCGATGGCGATCGCGGCCTCGTCTGTCAAGACCTGCCCTGCGTCCCACTCGGCGCGCAAGCCCAAGTGCAACACGCCATGATGGATCTCGGCGATGGCCGCTTCATATTCGGCGATGGCCGCCAGCGACCCCAGTTCAGCTTTGAGGCGGCCAGTGCCGCCGTCCCGTGCGGCCAAGAAGCCCGCCAGTTGCGCCGCCAGCGGCAAGCGATCGGTCGACGCGTAGACCCTCATCAAGTAGGCCAGCCCTCGCGTCACCCACAACGAGGTTGCATACGGCCGGTACAGCCCAAGGCTCGTCCTGAACGAGGACAGCGCGCGCGCCGGATCACCCACGCACAGCGCCAGCCTGCCCTGCAGCCACAGTGACTCGGCAGTGCCGTTGCGGTTGCCGGCCTTGACCTGCAGCGCCCAGCTCTCGTCGAGGTACTGGCGGGCTTGTTCGAAATGGCCTTGCAGCATTTCGGCCTGTGCCAGATTGCCCTTGCAGCGGCCGATCAGCGACGCATCGCCGCCCATGCGATGGGCCCATTCGATGCCCGCACGAAGCAATGGCTTGGCCGCTTCGTAGTCGCCCATGGCTACCTTGTACATGCCATACCAGGCATAGGCGTGCACGGCCCCGAACGGGTAGTCGATCGCCGTGGCAAGTTCGATGCTCTCGGCATACAAGGGTGCGGCGCTGCCGTCGAGCCGCGGGTTGTGGATCCAGCCCATAACCCACAGCGCGTTGACGATGCCCGGCGTGTATTCAAGCGCCCTGGCCAAACGCAGGCTCTCTTCGGTGAGTCGTTGCGCGGTCGCCGGGTCGTAGTAGTTGGCAATGTGGCCGGCCACGAACAATGCCTTGGCCCGCAGCGGGCCCTGCGGCGCTGGGTTGGGCAAGGCGAGCAGCCGGTCGAGCCACCCGGTTGCTTCGCGCCAGTACAGCCGCGCCACCCAGTAACGATGCAGAGCGTTGGCGATGCGCAAACCACAATCGAGCTGGCCGCTGCCAAGCGACCATTCCAGCGCGGCACGGACATTGTCGAGTTCGGCGTCGGTGCTTGCATACCAGTGCAACTGGTCTGGATGGAAGAAGTTGGGCTCGGCCGCTTCAGCAAAGCGCAGCATATGCGCCAGGTGCCGATTGTTGAGCGCCTGCTCATCCGCCGAATCAGTGAGCTTTTCGTGCGCGTACTGGCGGATCGTTTCGAGCATGCGATAACGCGGCGCGGCTGACTGATCGTCGAGCAGGACCAGCGACTTTTCGACCAGGCGCAACAACAGGTCCAGCACTTGATCGTGTGCCAGGCACTCGTCGCTACACACTGCCTCGGCCGCCTGCAGTCCCCAGCCGCCGGCAAACACCGACAGCCGCCGCAGCAACACGCGCTCGGGCTCGGACAGCAGTTCGTGGCTCCAGTCGATCAGCGAGCGCAGCGTCTGGTGGCGCTGCAGCGCGGTTCGGCTGCCGCGTGAGAGCAGCGCAAAACGGTCGCCCAGGCGCTCGGCAACCTGCTCCACCCGCATCGCCTTCACGCGCGCTGCGGCCAGCTCCAGGGCCAGTGGAATGCCG
>JBGQEX010000178.1:0-8484 GCA_041496605.1 Piscinibacter sp. | reverse complement strand
GTTGGTCTTCAGCGTCTTGATGACCTCGGCGATCTGGTCGATGTGCCCGCCGTCGGGTGTGGGCCACGAGCGCCACTGCACGCCGTACACCGGCCCCAGGTCACCGTCGGGGCGCGCCCATTCGTCCCAGATCGTCACGCCGCGTTCCTGCAGCCAGCGCGCGTTGCCGTCGCCGCGCAGGAACCACAGCAGCTCGAGGATGATCGACTTGAGGTGCACCTTCTTCGTCGTGACGAGCGGAAAGCCTTCGTTCAGGTCGAAGCGCATCTGGTAGCCGAACACGCTCTTCGTGCCGGTGCCGGTGCGGTCGGCCTTGAACACGCCATGGGTGTCCACATGGCGCAGGAAGTCTTCGTACTGGTGGCGAATGGGGTGGGCGACGGGTTGCATGACCCGGATTCTAGGTCGCGTGCTGTGAGCCCCGGTCACCCCGGCGCTCGCCGGGGTGACCGCCCGCTCAGCCCTGCGACGGCTCGCGCAGAAAGATCTCGACGCGACGGTTCTTCGCACGGCCTTCTGCGGTGCTGTTGTCCGCGATCGGCTGGTGCTCGCCGCGCCCTTCGGTCTGGATTCGCGCCGGCGCCACGCCGCGCGCCGCCAGGTAGTCGCGCACGCTTTGGGCGCGGTCCAGCGACAACGGGTCGTTGACGGCATTCGAGCCGGTGCTGTCGGTGTGGCCGACGACCTGGACGCGCGCGTTCGCGTCGCCGCGCAGCGTGTCGGCGAAGTGGTCGAGCACGCTTCGCATCGGTGGCTTGATGGCGGAGCTGTTGACGTCGAAGGACACGTCGTTGGGGATGTTCAACTTCAGCTGGTTGTCGGGCGTGCGGGTGACTTCGACGCCGGTGCCGCGCGTGGCCTGCTCCATCGCGATGCGTCGTTCTTCCTGGCGCTTGGACCAGATGTTGCCGGCCACCGCGCCGAGCGCGCCGCCGATGACGGCGCCGGTGCCGGCCTTGCCGCCGGTGGCCGAACTCAGCACGGCGCCCGCGGCGGCGCCGATGCCGGCGCCGGCGGCGGTGCCCTTCTGGGTTTCACTTATGTTGGCGCAGCCGGTCATCACGAGCGCAGCGGCGGTCAGGGTCAAGGCAGCAGAACGAGAGGTAACGCGTTGAATCATGTTTCTTCCTTCGGGGCAGTGCGTGCCGACAAGGTGCCGGCCCCGCAAGCCTACACGGCGGCGAGGGCGGCTTGTGACGAAGCGTCATCGAACTGCAGGGCGGCCAGCCGCGCATACAGCCCACCGGCGGCCGACAGCTGCGCATGGGTGCCGATCTCGACGATCTGCCCCGCTTCCAGCACGACGATGCGGTCGGCGCGCTGCACCGTCGACAGGCGGTGCGCGATGACGACCGTCGTGCGGTCCTTCATTGCCGACTCGAGGGCCGCCTGCACCATGCGCTCGCTCTCGGCGTCGAGCGCGCTGGTCGCCTCGTCGAGCAGCAGCAGCGGGGGGTTCTTCAGCATCGCGCGCGCGATCGAAATGCGCTGGCGCTGCCCGCCCGACAAGCGCACGCCGCGCTCGCCGAGGAAGGTCTGGTAGCCCTCGGGCAAGGCACTGATGAAGTCGTGCGCGAAGGCGGCCCGGGCTGCGGCGATCACGTCGGCATCGCTCGCCTGCGGGCGGCCGTAGCGGATGTTCTCCATCGCATTGGCCGAGAAGATCACGCTGTCCTGGGGGACGATGCCGATGCGGTCGCGCAAGTCCTGCAACGAAGCGTCACGTACCGATACACCGTCGACGCTGACACGCCCCGCGCTCACGTCGTAGAAGCGCAGCAGCAGATGGAACAGCGTGCTCTTGCCGGCGCCGCTGGGGCCGACCAGCGCCACCGTCTCGCCGGGCTGCACGCGCAAGTCGACATGCGACAGCGCGGCCTGCTGCGGCCGCGACGGGTAGCGGAACGTCACGTTTTCCAGCGCGAGCGACGAGCCGCCGCGTGTCGGCGGCAGCGCCACCGGCTGTGCGGGCGTCGCGATCGGCGAGCGGGCTGCCAGCAGTTCCATCAGGCGCTCGGTCGCGCCGGCGGCGCGCAGCAGGTCGCCATAGACCTCGGCCAGTACCGCGACGCTGGAGACGAGGATGATCACGTAGACCACGGTCTGCCCCAGGTGGCCGGCGCTGATCTTGCCTTCGATGACGGCTTGGGTGCCTTGATACAGACCCCACAGCAGCGCGCCGAAGGTGGCGCTGATGATGAACGCAACCAGGAACGAACGCATGCGCGTGCGTTTGATTGCTGTGCCGAACGCGTTCTCGGTCGACGCGTCGAAGCGCTGCGCCTCGCGCGTCTCCTGCGTGTAGCTCTGCACCACCGGAATCGCGTTCAGGATCTCGGCCGCGATTGCGCTCGAATCGGCCACGCGGTCCTGGCTGGCGCGGCTGAGCTTGCGCACGCGGCGCCCGAAGTACAGCGACGGCAGCACCACCAACACCAGGATGCCCAGCACCTGCGACATCACATACGGGTTGGTGATGATCAGCATCGCCATCGCGCCGAGCCCCATCACCGTGTTGCGCAGTCCCATGCTGAGGCTGGAGCCGACGACAGTCTGCACCAGCGTGGTGTCGGTGGTCAGGCGTGACAGCACCTCGCCGGTCTGCGTCGTCTCGAAGAACTCGGGGCTTTGCTTCACCACGTGGGCGTAGACGGCATTGCGCAGGTCGGCGGTGACGCGCTCGCCGAGCCAGGTGACCATGTAGAAGCGCGCCGCCGAAAACACGCCGAGCGCCGCGCCCACCGTGAACAGCTCGAAGAAATGGGTGCGCAAGGCCATCACGCGCGCGCCCGGATCGGTGGCCACCAGGCCCTGGTCGATCAGCGACTTCAGCGCCACCGGAAACACCAGCGTGGTCACCGCCGCCAGCACGAGGAACACAACCGCGAGCCCGATGCGGCCCCGGTACGGGCGCAGGAAAGGCAGCAGGCCGCCGAGCGAGCGCACGTTCTTGGCGGGGGAGGCAGCGGGCGCGGGCGCGGCAGCGGAGGCGTTCGCCGCCAGCGGCGCGGGCGAGGAGGGCAAGGCATTGGACGTCGGCATAGCCACGAAGTCTAGGGTCTGCCGCCGCAACGCGTGGTCGCGCCCAAAGCCCCTGCGAACCACTCGGATTTAGCTGTCGAAGCAGAATTTGCCTAAGCAAATATTGCCTGGACTGCCTTTCTCCCCATGTCGACCGTCAAAACCCCCCGCACGCCCTGCTTCTACGCCGGTGAACGCTATGTCATGGGCGAGAGCCTGGGTCACGTGCTGTTCCAGCTGATGCTGAGCATGCGCCGCGAGATCGAGTCGCGCATGGCCGAGCACGGGTTGACCGATGCGCAATGGAAGCCGCTGCTGATGCTGAAGATGGGCCGCGCCGGCACCGCCTTCGAGCTGTCGAAAGAGATGTGCGTCGACGCCGGCGCCACCACCCGCATGCTCGACCGGCTTGAAGCCAAGGGCCTGATCGAGCGCGTGCGCTCCGAAACCGATCGCCGCGTGCTGCACGTTGCGCTGACCGCCGAAGGCGAGAAGGTGGTCGAACACGTGCCGCATGTGCTCGCCGCCACCAACAACGATTTCCTGCGTGGCTTCAGCAAGCAGGAATGGACCCAACTGAAAGAGCTGCTGCAGCGCATGCTGGCCAACGGCCAGGCGATGCAGGCCGAATCGGAGGATGCACCGTGAACGAGAACTCCCTGTGCTGTGCCGCGAAGCGTTCGCACGAAAGCGCGCCGAACGACAAGCCCGCGCCTGCCGCGACCAGGACAGAGCGCGTGCGCAGCGTGCCGGGTGCGCTGCTGACGGCGGCCACCATGGTCGGCGCGGTGCTGGCCACCGCCGCACTGCTGGCGGGTTGTGCCAGCTCCGCGGGTGTCGCGGCGCCGTCGCAAAAGCTGATCGCGCCGGCCCAGCTCGGTGCGGTGGCCGACGGCAACACGCCATGGCCGCGTGCGAACTGGTGGGCCGACTGGGGCGACACGCAGCTCAATGCGCTGGTCGACCAGGCGCTGGCCCAGCAGCCCAGCCTGCAGACGGTGCAGGCGCGCCTCGTGCAGGCGCAGGCGGCCGTCGACGTGGCCGGCGCCGTGCGCTCGCCGCAGGTCAACGGCTCGCTCGCTCTGACCGACCAGCGCTTGACGAAGAACGGCCTGGTGCCGCCGCCGCTGGCCGGCAGCATTCGCTGGAACAACGACGCGCAGATCGGTGCGAGCTGGGAGCTCGACCTGTTCGGCCTCCAGCGCGCCGCGCTCGACTCGGCGATCGGCCAGTTGCGTGCCGCGCAGGCCGACGCACAAGCGGCACGTGTGCTGCTCGCCGGCAACGTGGCCGCGAGCTACGTGACGCTGGCGCGCCTGGTCGAGACCCGCACGCTGTCGCAAGAGGCGCTTCGCGAGCGCGAGCAGGTTCTGGCGCTGGTGCGCCAGCGCATTGGCGCCGGGCTCGACACCAACGTCGAGCTGCGCCAGGCCGAGGGCCTGATCGCGCAGACGCGGGTCGATCTCGAAACGGTCGATGAAGCCATTGCCCGCACGCGTCACGCACTGGCCGAACTCACGGGCCAGGGGTCGGCCGCGGTTGACGGTCTCGCGCCCCAGCTCGCCGGCGTGAAGCCGACACCGCTGCCGCAAGGTCTGCCGGCCGACCTGCTGGGCCGGCGCGCCGACCTGGTGGCGCAACGCTGGCGTGTCGAAGCCGCGCTGAAGGACGTGGACGTGGCGCGCGCCCAGTTCTATCCGAACGTGAACCTGATGGCGTTCGTCGGCTTGTCGAGCATCGGCCTCGACCGTTTCGTCAAATCGGGCAGCGAGACCTACGGCGCCGGACCGGCGCTGCGGCTGCCGATCTTCGATGGCGGGCGCCTGCGCGCCAACCTGAGCGCACGCAACGCCGAGGTCGACGCCGCCGTCGACGGGTACAACGCCGCGTTGCTGCGCGCGCTGCGCGAGGTGGCCGATGAGGTGGCGAGCCTGCAGTCGCTGGAACGCCAGAGCCAGGCGCAGGCCGACGCGTTGAAGTCGGCCGAGTCGGCCTTCGACCTGGCGCGCCAGCGCTATCAGGCCGGCCTCGGCAACTTCCTCGTCGTGCTGACGGCCGAGGGCAATGTGCTGGCGCAGCGCCGCGCGGCCACCGACTTGAAGGCGCGGCACTTGAACGCCGAGGCCGCACTGGCGCGCGCGCTCGGCGGCGGCTACGCCGGCTGAACGCCGGCCACCCACAACACAGATTGGAACAACGACCCATGAGCTCGCAAGAACAGAACAACGCTCCCGTGGCCCCTGCCCCTGCCGTGTCGGCGTCGAAACGCCGGCCGGCGCTGTTGGCCGTCACCGGCCTTGTCGCGGCAATTGGCGTGGCCTATGGCGCGTACTGGGGCCTGGTGCTGAGCCACCATGAAGCCACCGACAACGCCTATGTGCAGGCGCCGGTGGTGCAGATCACGCCACAGGTCGGCGGCACGGTGCTCGCGATCCTGGCCGACGACACCGACATCGTGAGAGCCGGCCAGCCGCTGGTGAAGCTCGATCCCGCCGACGCGCAGCTCGCGCTCGAGCGCGCGCAGGCGCAGCTCGCGCAGACGGTGCGTGAAGTGCGCACGATGTACGCGAACAACGCGACGCTCGCCGCGAACATCCATCTGCGTGAGGCCGAGGTCGCGCGCATGCAGGCCGACATGGCGCGTGCCAATGACGACGTGAATCGGCGCATGCCGCTGGTGGCCACCGGCGCGGTCGGCGGCGAGGAACTCAAGCACACCGAGGATGCACTCGCCTCGTCGAAGAGTGCGCTGGCCGGCGCGCAAGCGGCGCTGTCCGCGGCGCGCGAGCAGGCGGCGAGCAACCAGGTGCTGACCGAAGGCACGTCGGTCGAGAACCATCCGAACGTGCAGCGCGCCGCGGGCGCGGTGCGCGAGGCCTTCCTCGCGCTGCAGCGCACCGAGCTGCCGGCGCCGGTGGCTGGCCAGGTCGCCAAGCGCACGGTGCAGGTGGGGCAGCGCATCGCCGCGGGCGCACCGCTGATGTCCATCATCCCGCTCGAACAGGTCTGGGTCGAAGCCAACTTCAAGGAGGTGCAGTTGCGCAAGATGCGCATCGGCCAGCCGGTGAAGCTGCAGGCCGACATCTATGGCCGCAATGTCGAGTACGACGGCCGCGTCGTCGGCCTCGGTGCCGGCACCGGCGCCGCGTTCGCGCTGCTGCCGGCGCAGAACGCCACCGGCAACTGGATCAAGGTGGTGCAGCGCGTGCCGGTGCGTGTGGAGATCGACGCCGCGCAGCTCGCCGCGCACCCGCTGCGCGTCGGCCTGTCGATGGAGGCCACGGTCGACGTGGCCGAGCAGACCGGTGCGCCCGTCACCGCGG
This sequence comes from Piscinibacter sp., assembly GCA_041496605.1. GTDB lineage: Bacteria > Pseudomonadota > Gammaproteobacteria > Burkholderiales > Burkholderiaceae_C > Albitalea. Next base: position 2,140 of record JBGQEX010000178.1, on the reverse strand, counting down.
CGAGCGTCACGCGCAGCAACAGCACGCAGGCCTTCGCCTCGCAGCAGGCTGCTGCCGACCGCATGGTGCACGACATCATCGCCAACAACCTCGGCAAGCCGGTGACGCGCGTGTCGGGCGCCGCGGCACACCGCGTGGCATTGAGCAACTCGCCGTCGCAGCAGCGCTGAGGGGCAGGGCATGACCACCGCCGTGGCTGCAAAGCCCCTGCACGGCAGCCAATTGCTGCTGGGCACGATCGCGCTGTCGTTGGCCACGTTCATGAACGTGCTCGATTCGTCGATCGCCAACGTGTCGATCCCGGCCATCGCCGGCGACATGGGCGTGAGCCCGGCGCAGGGCACCTGGGTCATCACCTCGTTCGCGGTGGCCAACGCGATCTCGGTGCCGCTCACCGGGTGGCTGACGCAGCGTTTCGGCCAAGTGCGACTGTTCGCCAGCAGCGTGCTGCTGTTCGTGATTGCGTCGTGGCTGTGCGGGCTGGCGCCGAACATCGGCATGCTCATCTTCTTTCGCGTGCTGCAGGGCCTGGTGGCGGGCCCGATGATTCCGCTGTCGCAGACCTTGCTGCTCGCGAGCTACCCGGCCGCGAAGGCCGGCAGCGCGATGGCGATGTGGGCGGTGACGGTGCTGGTGGCGCCGGTGGTGGGGCCGCTGCTCGGCGGCTGGATCACCGACAACATTTCGTGGCCGTGGATCTTCTACATCAACGTGCCGGTGGGTCTGGTGGCGGCGGGCATCACCTGGTCGATCTACCGCAAGCGCGACCCGGGGCCGCGGCGCGTGCCGCTCGACTATGTCGGGCTGGGCCTGCTGGTGCTGTGGGTCGGCGCGCTGCAGATCATGATCGACAAGGGCAAGGAGCTCGACTGGTTCGCGTCGGGCCAGATCGTCACGCTGGCGGTCGTGGCCGTGGTGGGCTTCCTGTTCTTCCTGGCCTGGGAGCTGACCGAGCCGCACCCCATCGTCGATCTGCGCCTGTTCGCGCAGCGCAACTTCCTGCTCGGCACGCTGTCGCTGTCGATGGGCTACGGCCTGTTCTTCGGCAACGTGGTGCTGATGCCGCTGTGGCTGCAGCAGTACATGGGCTATACGGCCACCTGGGCCGGCATGGCGATGGCACCGGTGGGTGTGCTCGCGATCCTGCTGTCACCGTGGGTCGGCAAGAACGTCAGTCGCATCGATCCGCGCCGGCTCGCCACGGTGGCCTTTCTCGGCTTCGGGCTGGTGCTGTGGATGCGTTCGCACTTCAACGTGCAGACCGAGTTCATGGGCGTGCTGATCCCGACCGTGATGCAGGGCGCGGCGATGGCGTTCTTCTTCATCCCGCTGCAGGCCATCGTGTTCGCCGGCCTCGCGCCGGGCCGCATGCCGGCGGCGGCGGGGCTGTCGAACTTCGTGCGCATCACGGCCGGCGCGTTCGGCACCTCGATCTTCACGACCGCGTGGGAGAACCGCGCGGTCATGCACCACGCGCACCTGGCCGAGACGGTGAACCGCGGCAACGATGCGGCGACCGCCACCTTGAGTCAGCTCGGCGCTGCGGGCTACAGCAATGAGCAGGCGTTGGCGGTGGTCAATCGGCTGGTCGATCAACAGGCGTACACGATGGCCGCGACCGACCTGTTCTACCTGTCATCGCTGCTGTTCGTCATGTTGATCGGCATGGTGTGGATGACGCGGCCGCGGCAGGGGGGTGGTGCGGTGGAGGCGGGTGGGGCGCATTGACGCTTGTTTCTTTGCGTTGCTCGGGGGTTCTTCTTTGATCGTTGCACCGCGCCGGGTCCCGGCCCGGCTGCCGGGTAACTTTCTTTTGCTGGCTCAAAAGAAAGTCACCAAAGAAAAGAGCCTCTTCATCTTGCCAAACACTTGGCTACAAAGAGCTCACCACTGGGTACCGCCATGCCCCACGTGGCGTTGCCTTGCCTAAGCTTCGCCGCTGCGCGGCCTCATATTCTTGGTTCTCGAAATGCCCTCACGCGGACCACCCACGCGGACAAAGAATATGAGGCCGCGCAGCGGCGAAACTTAGGCGCGAAGAAGGAGCGACAACCTCGGTGGGACCCAGTGGTGAGCTCTTTGTAGCCAGGTGTTTGGCCAAATCGTATTGAGGCCCTCTTCTTTGGTGACTTTCTTCTGG
>JBGQEX010000177.1:0-8554 GCA_041496605.1 Piscinibacter sp. | reverse complement strand
CTGGCGTGGACCGAGAACGGCTTTCGCCACATGACCAACAACAAACACGCGATCGTCAACGCCGAGGATGCGCGCGGCCTGAAGATGCGCACGATGGAAAACAAGGTGCACATGGAGGGCTACAAGACCTTCGGCATCCTGCCCACGCCGATGCCTTTCCCCGAGCTGTTCACCGCGCTGCAGCAAGGCACGGTGGACGGGCAGGAGAACCCGATTCCGGTGATCCTGTCGTCGAAGTTCTCGCAGGTGCAGAAGCACCTGTCGCTGACCGGTCACGTGTACTCGCCGGCCGTGCTGATCCTGTCGCCCACCGTGTGGAGCAAGCTGTCGGACGCCGACAAGAAGGCGTTCGTCGAGGCGGCGCAGAAGGGTGGGGCAGCGCAGCGCAAGAAGGTCAATGACGACGAGGCCAACGGCATCGCGCAGTTGAAGAAGGACGGCATGCAGGTCGTCGAGCAGGTCAACGGCGAGAGCTTCCGCAAGGCGGTGGCGCCGGCCTACGCGAACTTCGCGAAGGAGTTCGGCGCCGACAAGATCGCAGCGATCCAGGCGGTCAAGTGATCAGGCTCGTTTTCTTGCGCCTGGACCGGTGGCTCACCGACCTGGCGCTGAACCTGGCCTGCGTGCTGCTCGCGATCATCTGCGTGCTCGGCTTGTGGCAGGTGCTGAGCCGCTTCGTGTTCTCGCAGCCGTCGACCTGGACCGAAGAGTCGATGCGCCGGCTGCTGATCTGGTGCGTGATGCTCGGCGTCGTGGTGGCGTTCCGGCGCGGTGCGCTGGTGTCGGTGGACCTGATGCTGCGCAGCTCGCGCGGCACCTGGCAGCACGCCGTGCGCGGCATCATCACCGTCGCGTCACTCGCCTTTCTGGGCGTGCTGCTGCGCTTCGGCGTCGAGCTGGCCTGGCGCGTGCGCTTCCAGACCTTCGCCAGCATGGAGCTGTCGATGGCCTGGGCCTACGCCGCGCTGCCGGTCGGCGCGGCGCTGGCCATCGTCACGGTGCTCGGCCACCACTTCGACCCCATCGACGAAGAACTCGAGACGGCGCAGTGACATGACGAAGCCACCCGTCATCCCGCCACCGCCGTCATCCCGGCGAAAGCCGGGATCCACTGCGTGAAGACCCGGAACCGGCACGAGTGGGTCCCGGCTTTCGCCGGGATGACGTGCGCGTTCGCCGGGATGACACGCTTTCCGTGACCTCCGACACCAACCCGAGGCCGCCTTATGTCCATCACCTTGCTCTTCACGATGCTGCTGGGCTTCGCCCTCAGCATTTCCATCGCCGTGTCCATCGGCGGCTCGGCCATGCTGGGCCTGGCACTGTTCGACCCCGGCCGCCTGATCGTCGCGCCCAAGGAGATGTTCACCGCGATCGACAAGTTTCCGCTCGCGGCGATTCCGTTTTTCATCCTCGCCGGCAACCTGATGGAGACCGGCGGCATCTCGCGCCGGCTGGTCGACTTCGCGAAGTCCATCGTCGGCGGCGTGCAGGGCGGCTTGCCGATGACCTGCGTGCTGACCTGCATGATCTTCGCGGCGGTGTCGGGCTCGTCGGTGGCCACCACGTTCGCGATCGGCTCGGTGCTGATCCCGGCGCTCATCAAGCACGGCTATCCGAAGAACTACGCCGCCGCGCTGCAGGCGACCGCCGCGGAGCTCGGCGTGATCATTCCGCCGTCGATCCCGATGATCCTGTTCGGTGTGTCGGCCGAGGTGTCGATCGGCGAGCTGTTCATCGCCGGCTTCGGGCCCGGCCTGCTGATCGGCGGCGCGCTGATGCTGTTCGTGCACCTGTGGTGCCGCTTCAAGGGCTGGGGCAAGCGAGACGGCGACGGGCGGCTGCCGTTCGTCCAGGCGACGGTGAAGGCGGCGTGGGCGCTGCTGATGCCGGTGATCATCCTCGGCGGCATCTACGGCGGCATCTTCACGCCCACCGAGGCGTCGGTGGTGGCGGTGTTCTATGCGCTCACCGTCGGGCTGTTCATTCACCGCGAGCTGGGCTTGAAAGACCTGCTGCCGGTGTTTCGCAAGTCGGTCATTTCCAGTGCGGTGATCATGTTCATCATCGCCAACGCCGGCCTGTTCGCGTTCCTGATCACGCGCGCCGGCGTGCCCGACGCGATCGGCGCCTGGCTGACCGAGGTGCTGAAGTCGCCGGGCTGGTTCCTGTTCGGCGTGAACGCGGCGCTGTTCGTGATCGGCATGTTCATCGAGACCTCGGCGGCGATCATCGTGCTCGCGCCCATCCTGGTTCCGGTGGCGCGCCACTTCGGCATCGACCCGGTGCACTTCGGCACCATCATGGTCGTCAACCTGGCGCTCGGCATGATCACCCCGCCGTTCGGCGTCAACCTGTTCGCAGCATGCACCGTGGCGCGTGTGTCGCTCGACCAGATCGTCAGGCACCTGCTGCCCTTCGTGCTGGTCATTCTCGGCTGCCTGATGCTGATCACCTACGTGCCGCAGATCAGCCTGGCGCTGCGCGACCTGGTGTACGCAGTGCCGGCGCCGGCGATCGCGCCGCAGTAGCCGCGCCAAGGCGCCGGCTACTGCGGACGAATGTCACATCCGGTCGTCGACGCGACCGGGAACGTGATCTGAATCAAGGGCTGTACGCCGCATTGCGAAACAATGCCGCAGCCGTCCTGTTGTCACGGCCGTGGGGCAATGGACGTGACAGCAGCTTCCCGATGCTGCGCCATGGCGGTGGATGCACTGGCCCTCCACCGACCGTGAGTGCTGTTCATGCAATCACCCTGCATCTTGGTCGTCGACGACATCGCCGAGAACCTGACGGTCCTCGGCGAGCTGTTGCACACCGACTACCGCGTGCGCGCCGCCAACAGCGGAGCAAAGGCGCTCAGGCTGGCCGCGCTCGAACCCCACCCCGACCTCATCCTGCTGGACGTGATGATGCCGGCGATGGACGGCTACCAGGTGCTCGAACGCCTGCGCAGCGAGCCCGCCACGCGCGACATCCCGGTGATCTTCGTGACTGCCTTGGGGGCGGCGCGCGACGAGGAACGCGGACTTGCCCTCGGCGCCGTGGACTACATCACCAAGCCGTTCAAGCCGGCGCTGGTGCTGGCGCGTGTGCGCACCCATCTGGAGCTCAAGCACTCGCGTGACCGGCTGACGAGCCAGAACGTCTACCTCGAGGCCGAAGTGGCGCGACGCATGGCCGACAACCAGCTGATCCAGGAAGTCACCATCCATGCGCTGGCACGTCTGGCCGAGACGCGTGACCCGGAAACCGGCAACCACATCCGCCGCACGCAGGCCTATGTGCGCACGCTGGCGATGCGGCTGCGCAATCACCCGCGCTTCGCGTCGTTCCTCGACGCGCGGACCATCGAGCTGCTGGCCCGGTCGGCCCCGCTGCACGACATCGGCAAGGTTGGCATTCCAGACCACATCCTGCAGAAGCCGGGCCCACTGACGCCGCAGGAGTGGGCGGTGATGCGCACGCATGCACGGCTCGGCGCCGAGGCCATCGAGCACGCCGAGCGCGATGCCGAGCACCCGGTCGAGTTCCTGGCCTTCGCCAAGCAGATCGCCCGCCACCATCACGAGCGCTGGGACGGCACCGGCTATCCCGATGGCCTGGCCGGCGACGCGATTCCGATTCCGGCGCGGCTGATGGCGATTGCCGACGTGTTCGATGCGCTGATCTCGCGGCGCGTCTACAAGCAGCCCATGTCATACGAGCGTGCCCGCGAAATCATTGCCGGCGAGCGCGGCCAGCATTTCGACCCCGACATGGCGGACGCCTTCCTCGCTGCATTCGACGAATGCCGTGCCATCGCCGAGCGCTACGCCGATCTCGAGGAGCGGGCTTGCGCGAGCGAACCGGCCACCGCCTGCGCCGGTGCGTGACGCGCTGCCGCACCAGAAGCCCTGCAACGTGAGCGCTGCCGAGTCCCGCCAGGCCACCGCCGCCGCGCCGACAGTACGCACGGCCGGCATCAGCCGCGTGGTGCTGCTGTATGCGCTGTTCGCGGCGCTGTGGATCCTCGGCTCCGATTGGCTGCTCGGCCTGGTCGTGCGCGACCCCGACCGGCTGACGCAGATCGGCACCGTGAAGGGCTGGTTGTTCGTGGCGGTGACGTCGGCTCTGCTCTATGCGCTGATGCGCCGCCTGATCCACAGCGCGGGCGCCGCGGCGCCGCAGCCGGTCTTTCAGCGCGCGTCGGGGCAGACCGGCACGCTGCGCCCTTTGATATGGCCGTTGCTGCTGGCGGCGCTGGTCATCGTCGCGTTCACGGCCGGCGCCATCGTCCTGCGCTACCAGGACCAGCGCTCGCGCGAGGCGTCGCGCCTGGAGGCGATCTCGGCCCTGCAAGCCGGGCAGATCGTCACCTGGCTGCAGGGCCGCAAGGCCGAGATTCGGTTCATGATGACGAGCCCCGCCATCGCCGATCAGTACCTGCGTTGGCGCGACAGCGCAGACCGCGCCGCGCGCGACCGGATGATGGAGCGCCTGATCGAGTTCCGCCGCAGCAACGAAAGCCACAGCGTGCTGGTGGTCGACGAGCGCGGCGACAGCGTGGCGAGCGAGCTTGAGGCCGACACGGCGGTGTCGCCCGAACTGCGGGCCGCCGCGCTGCGTGCGATGGCCACCGGCGAGGCACAGCACACCAGTCTGTACGGCGAGGGTGGCGCGGCGCCGGCGCCGCGGCTCGAGATCGTGGCGCCGCTGAACCGCAGCGGCCAGCCGGCGCGCGGCGCCGTGGTGTTTCGAATCGACCCGAACAGCTTCCTGCTGCCGACCTTGCGCGCGTGGCCCGTGCCGAGCCGCAGCGCCGGGTCGGTGCTGGTGCGCCAGGCCGGTGACCAGCTGATCGTGTCGTCCGCGCCCGCCCCGCTGCCGCTGGCGACGCCGGACCTGCTCGCGGCCCGCGTGCTGCGCGGTGATGCTGCGGCGGGCCGGGCACTCGATGCGGTCGACTACCGAGGCGTGCCGGTGCTCGGCGTGTTGCGGCCGGTCGACGGGACGGACTGGTTTCTCGTCTCCAAGATCGACCGCGCCGAAGTCGACGCCGAGGCCCGGCGCGACGTGCCGTGGATCATCGCCACCGGCGCATTGGCGCTGTTCGCGACCATCGTCGCCGCCGTGCTGATGCGTGACCGGCAGGCCCTGCAGTTCGCCAGATTCCAGCAGGCGCAGCAAGGCGAGAAGCTGCGCGCGCTGCAACTGCTGCAGGCCGTTGCCGAGAGCTCGACCGACGTCATCTTTGCGAAAGACCTTGCCGGGCGATACCTGCTGTTCAGCACCGAGGCGTCGCGCGCGACCGGCCGGACGGCGGACGAGATCATCGGCCGCGATGACCGGGCGCTGTTCCGACCCGAGGAGGCGCGCTGCGTGATGGACAACGATGCGCGCGTGATGGCGGAAAACCGCACGCTGCGCTGCGAGGAGGAACTGACGACGGTCGACGGCAAGGTGACCTTCCAGTCCACCAAGGGGCCGCTGCACGACGCCGCTGGCCGGGTCGTGGGCATGTTCGGCATCTCGCGCGACATCAGCGAGCAGAAGCGGGCACAGGCGGCATTGCGCGAAAGCGAGAACCGGTTCCAGCAGATCGCCGAGTCGCTGCCGCACCTGGTCTTCACCTGCTCGCCCGAGGGGGTCTGTGACTTCGTCAACCGCCGATGCAGCGAATACGCGGGCGTGCCGGCTGAGTTGCAGGTGGGCTCGGGCTGGCTGCAGTGGGTCCATCCGGACGACCGTGAGCGGGCGGTCTCGGCCTGGCGCGCCGCGTCGGCGGCAGGCGAGGATTTTCGATCCGAGTACCGCATCCGCCGGCACGACGGGGTGTATCGCTGGTTCGACACGCGCGCCACGCGGCTGCGCGGCGCCGATGGCATGACGCTCAAGTGGTTCGGCTCCAGCACCGACATCGAGGACGCCCGGCGCGGCCAGGAGCAATTGCGCGAGAGCGAGGCCAGGCATCGCGCGATGGTGTCGGCCTTGAGCGAGGGCATCATCATCTTCGACGCCAAGGCGGGCGTGCAGGGGTGCAACCCGTCGGCCGAGCGCATTCTCGGCATGACCCTGGCCGAGATGCGCGACCCCCGGCACGGCCTGTCCGACTGGAAGCCGGTGCGCCCCGACGGCGCACCGTGCCCGCTCCACGAGCTGCCGCTGGCGCAGACACTCGCCACCGGCGAGCCGTGTCACGGCGTGGTGGTCGGCCACACGGGGCAGGGCCGGCCCATCACCTGGCTGCTCGTCAACTCGGAGCCGCTGCGCGATCCGGCGGGCGGCCGGCCGACGGGCGCGGTGATCTCGTTCACCGACGTGACCGAGCGCCATGCCACGGAGCAGACGCTGCGCCAGCTCTCGCTCGCGGTGGAGCAAAGCCCGAACAGCATCGTGATCACCGATCTGCAGGGGCGCATCGAGTTCGTCAACGAGGCCTTCGCCCGCACCAGCGGCTTCCGCGCGGACGAGGTGATCGGAGGCAACCCGCGGCTTCTGAAGTCGGGCCGGACGCCGCCCGAACGTCACGCCGAGATGTGGCAGGCGCTGCATCGCGGCGCGGTGTGGAAAGGCGAGTTCGTGAACCGGCGCAAGAACGGCGACGAGTACAGCGTGCTCACCTTCGTATCGCCGATCCGCGAGTCCGACGGCCGCATCACGCACTTTCTCGCGATCCAGGAAGACATCACCGAGCAGAAACGCGTCGGCGCCGAGCTCGAGCTGCACCGCCATCACCTCGAGGAGCTGGTGGTCGAACGCACGGCCGAGCTCGAGGCGGCGCGGATCGAAGCCGAGTCGGCGAATCGCGCGAAGAGCGCCTTCCTGGCCAACATGAGCCACGAGATCCGCACGCCGATGAACGCGATCATCGGGCTGACGCACCTGCTGCAGCGCGACAGCCGCAACCCGGTGGAAATGGAGCGCCTCGACAAGGTGTCCGATGCGGCGCACCACCTGCTGGGCGTCATCAACGACATCCTCGACCTGTCCAAGATCGAGGCGGGCAAGATGACGCTGGAACAGACCGACTTCTCACTCGACGCGCTGCTGTCGCGCACCTGCGCGCTGATCGGCGACCGGGCGCGCGCCAAAGGGCTCGAACTCGTGGTCGACACCGGCACGCTGCCGGACGCGCTGCGTGGCGACCCGACCCGGCTGTCGCAGGCCCTGCTCAACCTGTTGAGCAACGCCGTGAAGTTCACCGAGCGGGGCTGGATCCGGCTGCAAGGCGAGGTGCTGGACGACGCGGGTGACGGCCTGCGCGTGCGCTTCGCGGTGCGCGATACCGGCATCGGCGTTCCGGCGGATCGATTGGGCTCCCTGTTCAGCGCCTTCGAGCAGGCCGACAGTTCGACCACGCGCCGCTTCGGCGGTACCGGACTCGGACTCGCGATCACGCGCCACCTGGCCGAACTGATGGGCGGAGAGGCGGGCGCCGACAGCGAGCTCGGGCGTGGCAGCACATTCTGGTTCACCGCCCGGCTTGCCCGCGGCACGCCGGCGGTGGCGGCGGCGATGCCGGAATCGCCGAGTCAGGCCGACGCCGTGTTGCTCGAGGAGCATCGCGGCGCCCGCGTGCTGCTTGCCGAAGACAACCCGGTCAACCAGGAGGTGGCGGTCGAACTGTTGCGCTCGGTCGGCATGACCGTCGACGTGGCCGGCGACGGTGCGCAGGCCGTCGCGATGGCGCAGGCCCACCCCTACGCGCTGATCTTGATGGACATGCAGATGCCCGAGCTGGACGGCGTGCAGGCGGCGCGCGCCATTCGCCGCCTGCCCGGCCACGCGACGACGCCGATCCTGGCGATGACGGCCAATGTGTTCGGCGAGGATCGCGCCGCCTGCATCGCGGCAGGCATGAACGACTACATCGCCAAACCGGTGGATCCGTGCCTGCTGCATGCGGCGCTGTTGCGCTGGCTGTCAGTGCGCGGGTCGGCGCTGCGGCAACGGGTGGTTGCTGCCCCCGCGCCGGCGGCGCTGCCGGCGGAAAGCGGTCTGGCCGTCGTCTCCGGGATCGATACGGCGGCCGCGCTGCGCCATCTCGACGGCCGGGCCGACTTGTACGAGCGCGTGCTGCGCCAGTTCATGCTGCACTACGGCAACGGGATCCCGGCGATCGACCAGCATCTTCTGTTCGGCGAGTGGGCGCAGGCGTGCCGCGTCGTGCACTCGCTGAACGGCGCCAGCGGCTCCGTCGGCGCCACCGGCGTGCAGCAGCGCGCCGCGGCGCTGGAGGCGGCGATCGTTGCGCGGCGCCCCGCAGCCGAACTCGCGCAGGCGGCGAAGGTTCTGCAGCGCGAGCTCGATGCGCTGATCTGCAGTCTGCGCGAACGGATTCCCGGCGACGAGACGCGGCCGGCGCCGCTCGACGAGCTTGGCCCGTCGGAATCCGACCTGGGGCGGCTCGATGCGCTGCTGGTGGCCGCCGACTTCGGGGCCGCCGCCAAGTACCGCGAGATCGCGCCGGCGTTGCGGGCGGCGTTCGGCGACGCGGCGCGTGCCATCGGCGTGCACGTGCGTTGCTACGACTACGAGAAGGCGCTGGCGGCGCTGCGCGCACTGCGCG
>JBGQEX010000176.1:0-8555 GCA_041496605.1 Piscinibacter sp. | reverse complement strand
CCTTGTTCGAGCCGCCCGCCGGTGCCGGAAGCGCAGCGGTGGAGCTTCCGGGCGGCGAGGCGATCGCGCCGGAAATCGGCATCGCCGACTTCGCGAAGGTCGATCTGCGCATCGCGAGAATCGTCGACTGCGCACGGGTCGAGGGCTCCGACAAGCTGCTGCGCCTGACGCTCGACGCGGGCGAAGGCCGCATGCGCAACGTCTTCAGCGGCATCCAGTCGGCCTACAGCCCTGCCGACCTGGTCGGCAAGTTCACCGTGATGGTGGCCAACCTGGCGCCGCGCAAGATGAAGTTCGGCGTCAGCGAAGGCATGGTGCTCGCCGCCTCGCACGCCGACGACAGGGCGAATCCGGGTCTGTACATCCTCGAACCGTGGCCCGGCGCGACGCCGGGCTTACGAGTCCGCTGACTGCGATGCCCGACACCCGCGTCGACATCGTCCGCGAGTTCCCGGACACGCGTTGGGGCGACGACGGCCCGACGCGCGGCGTCGAGGCGGTGCTCGAAGACGGCAACGTGTTGAGCTTCCCGCAGCTGCCGTTCGCGCTCGCCGAGGTGGAGTGCCGCTTTCTCGATGAGCGCTGGGCCGACGGCAAGGCCAAGAACATCTCGCTGCGCTGGCCTGGCGGCGAGTTGCGCGGCGCCGCCGGAACACGACGCGATCTCGCCGAGCTGCAGGCATTGATCGCACGCTTCGCGGAACTCAGCGAGGCCTTCGCGCTGCGACTGTTCCCGCACTACCGCGGCCATCTGCGGCGCGGCAACACCTCGCTGCGCCCGACGCAGGTGGCGGGCCGCGTGACCAGCTGGCGCAAGGACGACACGCGGCTGCATGTGGACGCGTTCCCGTCCAACCCGATGCACGGCACGCGCCTGCTGCGCGTGTTCTGCAACGTCAACACCAGCGGTCAGCCGCGCGAATGGCGTGTCGGGGAGCCGTTTGCCGCGCACGCGCGGCGCTACCTGCCGTCGATCACCCGGCCGCTGCCCGGGTCGGCCTGGCTGATGAACGCTCTGGGCATCACCAAACGCAGGCGCACCGAGTACGACCACGTGATGCTGCAGCTGCACGACCACGCCAAGGCCGACCTCGAGTTCCAGCGCAGCAGCCCGCAGGCCCGCGTCGATTTCGCGCCCGGCACGACCTGGGTCGTCTACAGCGACCAGGTGCTGCACGCCGCGATGGCCGGGCAGCACATGCTCGAGCAGACCTTCTATCTGGACGTGGAGCACCTGCAGCGGCCCGAGACGTCGCCGCTGCGCACGCTGGAGCACCTGCTCAGGCGGCCGCTGCGTTGAACGCGGCGTCGGCGCCGGGCCAGTTCAGGCCGCGCGCAATGCGACCAGCGCTCCGGCGCAGTGTGCGGCGATGCACCTCGGCCAGCGCCAACCAGCGCCTCGAGAAATCCGCGGCGCTGGGCCAGAAATCGCTCGCACGCCCGGCAAACACGACGCGGTTGCCGCCGTCTTCGCTGTGCACGGCATGCACCTGCCCATCGAACGCACAGACCATGCGTGCCAGCAGGTCGGCGCAGTCGGGCGCTTCAGTGTGCAGATTGACGACCATCACGCCGCGTGGTGCGAGCGCCGCGCGGCAGGCGTCGTAGAACGCCGGTGTTCCCAGGGCCTCGGGCTGCCCGTCGTAGCTGAAGCCGTCGACCAGCAGCACGTCGTAGCGCCGCGGCACCGCGGCGACGAACTGGGCGCCGTCGCCCTGAACGACGCGGAAGCGCTCGCCGTCGGGCGGCACGAAGAAGTCGTCGCGCAGCGCGATCACATGCGGGTTGATCTCGACCACCGTGATGTCGGCCGACGGCAGGTGCTTGTGGCAGTACTTGGGCAAGGAGCCGCCGCCCAGGCCGATCATCAGCAGCGACGCCGGGTTCGGCTCGATCAACAGGAAGCCCATCATCGTGCGCGTGTAGTCGAGCTCGAGCGCGGTCGGATCGGCGCGGCGCATGCGGCTCTGGATCGACGCGATGTCGAAGTGCAGCGACACCGTTCGTTCGTCTTCGTAGACGAACGGCCGCACCGTGTTCGGATCGACCGGGAAGAAGTCGTTGACCACCTCGCACCCCTTAGTTGGCCAGTGTGCGCCGCGACTGCAGGTCGATCAGCAGCGGCAGCGCGGCCGGCGCCATCAGCAGAGCGGCAAGCGGCACGGTGGCCGACAAGCCCACGCGCTTGAACGCCAGCGCGCCCGCCAGCCCACCGACGAAGAACAAGGTGAGGATCGTCAGGTGGATCATGAGCTTGTCGCGGTTTGCCTTGACGAAGTGAGGGTCGTTGAGCGCGTCGCCGCGGTTCCAGTAGACAAGCCGGCCCAGCTCGATGCCGAGGTCGGTGACCACCCCGGTCATGTGGGTGGTGCGGATCTCGGCCTGCGAGATCTTTGTGACGATGGCGTTCTGAACGTGATCCCGGTCGATGTCGTCGTGCCCGGCTGCCCACCGCAGCCGATCGAGATTCTGCGCGGCATTCTGGGCGCCGTGCGGCGCGGCAAGAACGGCGTCACTTCCAGAACCGCGACGCCCGCGCAAACGCCGTGACGTCGGGCAAGCTTTCACGCAGCAGCGCCTCGCGCCGCGCGGCGAGCCAGCCGACGGCGAACAACGCGTGCGGATCGCTGGCGCTGCGCTCGCGATACGCGGCCAGCGCGATCAGCACATCGATCAGCACACCCAACCGGTCCTGCAGCGCGCGCAGCGGTTTCAGCATGCGCCGCACGCGCCGCCGCGCAAACAGCGATGCCGCGAATTCGCTGCCGTAGCGCAGGTGCTTGGCCCGCTTGCGTAGCGTGTGGCGGGCGGCGTCATCGAGTTCGGCGAAGCGCGCCGCGTCGGCCACCACGCTGCGGTGCCAGCGATTGAGGCGGCGAGCGAGCTCGTCGCGCAGCGGCAACTCGCCGTCGACGGCGGGCGCCGGCTCGGCCTGCGTGTGCGCAAACAGCGCCAGCAGCAGCGACTGCGCCGCCGCCGTGCGAACCAGTGCCGCCGGCTCGGCCGCGTCGCCCGGCGCGGCCAGGGCCGGCGCCTCGAACGCCAGGCCCACCGCGGCCAGCGCGCCGCTCAGTTCACGCTCCAGCGGCTGCACGACGGCGACCCGATCGCGCGCCGGGCCGAGCTGTCGGAACAAGGCCGCCGCCGGTTCGGCCAAGTCGGCAAGTGTCGTGTCGGCGTCGAACAGGCGCAGCGCCGTGCGCAGGCGCCGCAAGCCGACACGCAGCTGGTGCACGTGCTCGGCCTCGTAGGAGCCGCTGGCGATCTGGCTCGCGTTCACGCTCACCTGGTCGAGGCAGGACAGCAGCACGCGACGCAGCGCCTGCGCCGCGGACATGTCGCGCGACAACACCACCGCTTGCTGGTTGCGCGGCGGCGCCACGCTCTCGGCGCGCGCGAGCAGGTCGCCGCGCTCGGCCTTGCTGCGGGTGTCCAGCCACAGGCCGTGGCGCGCGACCCAGCTGCGCGCGGTCTCGATCACCGCCGATGGCGAACCGCTCAGCAGCTCGATCTCCAGTTCGCACACCGGCAGCCGCTGCCCGCCGGCCTCGATCACGCCTTCGTCGTAGGCCAGTTCCACCACGCCGCTGCGCGTGCGCAGTCGCCGGGTCGTGCGCCAGATGTCGGTGCGGTAGACGCAAGCGAGCCGCGGCGGCGCCACCGCGGCCAGCGCGGCACGCAAGCGCTCACCGACGGCGCTGCCGTCGTGGAGCGTCGGGTCGGCCGGCGGTGCTTCGCCCGCGGGTGCGTCGAGCGCGACGTTGTGCTCGGCCCGGGTCATGCCGTCGCTGCCGCTGCCCTTGAGCGTCTGCACCCAGCGCCGGCCCTCGCGGCGCACGCGCAAGGCCAACCCGCTGGTGGCCAACGCGCGGTCGACGGTGTCGAAGTAGGCCGCCTGCAGCCGCACGCGCGGGCCCTTTTGGCGGCCGGCCACCGCCAGGCGCAGCGCCGCGCGCCGCTCGGCGGGGACCTGGAACTTCAGCTCGATCTCGTGCATCGCGGCATGGTGACAGGCCCGCCCCGCGAATTTGATGAAACGCGCCGCAACACGCTCGGACACGTCGATGCTTGACACCGATCAGCGACTCGGTGGTCGGCTTTCGTCCCCCTTGGGCAGTCCCCGGTAAAATCAGCCCCATTCCCCTCTGATGCCGGCCGGCCACGGCACGGCCCCGACCATGCCGCTGTTCTGGAAGCCCTACAAGTCCGACGTCACCGCGTTCATCGAGGAGCTTCGCGCCAAGAAGCCCACACTCGAACAAGAGCAGCGTGCCGGCCGCGCCCTGCTGTGGGACAAGCGCGTCGACCTCAATGCCCAGGCCGAGTTCAGCGAGGCCACGGTTCCGCAGCAGCCTTACGTCTACCAGACGAAGGTGCAATAGGCGCACAACGGAACTTGCCCCACGTGAAAGACGACGTGTTGGCGATGGAAGCGCCGCAGCCGCCGCTGCCCGACGTGGATCTGTCGACGGTCGACGCCGAGGTCGTGCCGGGCGTGGTCGACCGCGTGGCCATGGCCCGCCTGTATGGCGAGCCGCTGTTCACGCTGCCCACCGACCTGTACATCCCGCCCGACGCGCTCGAGGTGTTCCTCGAGGCCTTCGAGGGCCCGCTGGACCTGCTGCTGTACCTGATCCGCCGGCAGAACTTCAACATCCTCGACATTCCGCTGGCCGACGTGACGCGCCAGTACCTGGCCTATGTGGACCAGATCCGCAAGACCAACCTCGAGTTGGCCAGCGAATACCTGCTGATGGCGGCGATGCTGATCGAGATCAAGTCGCGCATGCTGCTGCCGCCGAAGAAGACCGCCGACGGCCACGAACCCGAAGACCCGCGTGCGGAACTCGTGCGCCGCCTGATCGAATACGAGCGGATGAAGCTCGCCGCGGCGCGCATCGATGCGTTGCCTGTCCTTGGCCGCGATTTCCTGCGTGCGCAGGTCGCCATCGAGCAGTCGCTGCAGCCGCGCTTCCCCGATGTCGACGCCGCCGACCTGCGCGCGGCGTGGCAGGACATCCTCAAGCGCGCCACGCTCACGCAGCACCACACCATCACCCGCGAGCAGCTGTCGGTGCGCGAGCACATGAGCATCGTGCTGCGCCGGCTGCAGGGCCGCAAGTTCGTCGAATTCGAAGAGCTGTTCGACGTGGGACGCGGCACGCCGGTGCTCGTCGTCACCTTCATCGCCCTGCTGGAGCTCGCCCGCGAGCGCCTGCTCGAAATCACCCAGGCCGAGGCCTTCGCACCGATCTACGTGCGGCTGGTCTACCAGCCTTCCTGAGACCCTCCGTCGGTCGCTCGGGCGGCCGGTACCGCGGCGACACTGCCGCGCCCTCGCAACGCAGAAGAATCCACGCATGCAGACCGAACCGATCCAGATCCGCCGCCCCATCCCGCGCCCCACCGCGCGCTGGCAGGCCGACGACGTGGAGGCGCTGTTCGCGCTGCCGTTCAACGAACTGCTGTTCAAGGCGCAAAACATTCACCGCGAGCACTTCGACCCGGCCGAGGTGCAGCTGTCGACGCTGCTGTCGATCAAGACCGGCGGCTGCCCGGAGAACTGCGGCTACTGCCCGCAGTCGGCACATTTCGAGACCGGCGTCGAAGCCACGCCCCTGATGCAGCCCGACGCGGTGCTGGCCGCCGCGCAACGCGCGAAGGACGCGGGCGCCACGCGCTTTTGCATGGGCGCCGCCTGGCGCGGCCCGAAGGACCGCGACATCCCCCGCGTAGCCGAATTGGTCAGCGCCGTGAAGTCGCTCGGACTCGAGACCTGTGCCACGCTGGGCATGCTGGGCGACGGCCACGCCGAGGCGCTGCGCGACGCCGGGCTCGACTACTACAACCACAACATCGACAGCGCGCCCGACCTGTACGGCGACATCATCACGACGCGCCAGTTCGACGACCGGCTCGACACCCTGCACAAGGTGCGCAGCGCCGGCGTCAAGGTCTGCTGCGGCGGCATCGTCGGCATGGGCGAGTCGCGCACGCAGCGCGCCGCGCTGATTGCCACGCTCGCGAACATGGAGCCCTACCCGGAGTCGGTGCCGATCAACCACCTGGTGCAGGTCGAAGGCACGCCGCTGCACGGCCTGCCGCCGCTGGACCCGTTCGAGTTCGTGCGCACGATTGCCGCCGCGCGCATCACGATGCCCAAGGCGATGGTGCGGCTGTCGGCCGGCCGCCAGCAATTGGGCGACGCGGTGCAGGCGCTGTGCTTCCTGGCCGGCGCCAATTCGATCTTCTACGGCGACAAGCTGCTGGTGACCGGCAACCCCGACGTAGACGCCGACAAGGTGTTGCTGGGCAAGCTCGGCATGCGGACTTCGTGAAGCGAAGGGCGAGGGGCCCCTTCAAGGGGATCGACCAGCGCAACGTGGTCCGGTCGCCGACCTCGCTGCGAGGCTATTCATGCAATCTCACGGAGGCGACCCGCTTGAGGCATACAGTTCGCACCGGACGAGCCCGGCTGAACGCGAGGTGACGAGATGACTGATCGCAAACCGATGACCCTGCATCGCCTGCGCGAAATGCATGCGCAGCGCGAGCCGATCGCGATGCTGACCTGCTACGACGCCACCTTCGCGCGCGTGCTCGATGAAGCCGGCGTCGACTGCATGCTGGTCGGCGACTCGCTCGGCATGGTGCTGCAAGGCGAGACGAGCACCGTGCCGGTCACGCTGGCCGACATGGCCTACCATACGCGCTGCGTGGCGCGCGGCAACCGCAACGCGTGGCTCATCGGCGACCTGCCGTTCGGCAGCTATCACGAATCGCCGGCACAGGCGCTGCAAAGCGCGGTGACGCTGATGCAGGCCGGCGCGCAGATGGTCAAGCTCGAAGGCGGCGGCTGGACGGCCGACACGGTGCGCTTCCTCACCCAGCGCGGCATACCGGTGTGCGCCCACCTCGGCCTCACGCCGCAGTCGGTGCATGCGCTGGGCGGCTACCGCGTGCAGGGGCGCAACGACGAGGCCGCGGCCACGCTGCTGGCGCACGCCGGCGAGCTCGCCGCCGCCGGTGCCGCGATGCTGGTGCTCGAACTCGTGCCCGCATCGTTGGCCCGCGAGGTGACGCGCGCCTTGCCGATCCCGGTGATCGGCATCGGCGCCAGCAAGGACTGCTCCGGCCAGGTGCTGGTGCTGCACGACATGCTGGGCCTCACGCGCGGCAAGCAGCCGCGCTTCGTGCGCAACTTCACCCAGGACGAGCCGTCGATCGACGCCGCACTGCGACGCTATGTCAGCGACGTGAAAGCGCGCCGCTTCCCCGACGACACGCTCCACGGTTACTGACCATGCAGACCCTCCACACCCTCGCCGAGCTGCGCGCCGCGCTGCCGCAACCGCGCAGCTGCGCCTTTGTGCCGACGATGGGCAACCTGCACGAGGGCCACCTGAGCCTGGTGCGCCAGGCGCGAGCGCATGGGCTGCCGGTGGTCGCGAGCATCTTCGTCAACCGGCTGCAGTTCGCGCCGCACGAAGACTTCGACCGCTACCCACGCACGCTGGCGCGCGACTGCGAGCTGCTGCAGGCCGCAGGCTGCGACATCGTGTTCGCGCCCGACGAGGCCGAGCTCTATCCGGAGCCACAAACCTTCAAGGTGCTGCCGGACCCGGCGCTGGCCGACATCCTTGAAGGCCATTTCCGGCCGGGCTTCTTCACCGGCGTGGCCACCGTGGTGATGAAGCTGTTCGGCGCCGTGCAGCCGCGGGTCGCGGTGTTCGGCAAGAAGGACTACCAGCAGCTGATGGTGATCCGGTGCATGACGGCGCAGTTTGCGTTGCCCATCACGATCGAGGCCGGTGAGACCTGCCGCGCGGCCAGCGGCTTGGCGCTGTCGTCACGCAACGGCTATCTGAGCGACAGCGAGCGAGAGAAGGCAACCGAGCTGGCGCGGGCGTTGGGTACGCTGGCCAAGCGCTATCGAAGCGAATCGACACCCTTGGTCGAGTTGGAAGCGCAGGCGCTGGATGGGCTGCGTGCCGCGGGTTGGCAGCCCGACTATCTGACGATTCGGCGGCGCAGCGACTTGACGGTTCCGGCCTCGGCAGCCGAAGCGCTGGTTGCTCTCGGTGCGGCGCGGTTGGGTGCAACGCGGCTGATCGACAACCTCGAGTCTTGAACCGGCCTTCTTCGTTGCTTGGCGATTGCTTGCTCGAGGCTTCTTCTCTGATCGGTGCACCGCGCCGGGTCCCGGCCCGGCTGCCGGGTAACTTTCTTTTGCTGGCTCAAAAGAAAGTCACCAAAGAAAAGAGCCTCTTCATCTTGCCAAACACTTGGCTACAAAGAGCTCACCACTGGGTACCGCCATGCCCAACGGGGCGTTACCTTGCCTAAGCTTCGCCGCTGCGCGGCCTCATATTCTTTGTTCGCGGGGTGGTCCGCGTGAAGCCTTTTCGAGAACCAAGAATATGAGGCCGCGCAGCGGCGAAACTTAGGCGCGAAGAAGGAGCGACAACCTCGGTGGGACCCAGTGGTGAGCTCTTTGTAGCCAGGTGTTTGGCCAAATCGTATTGAGGCCCTCTTCTTTGGTGACTTTCTTCTGG
>JBGQEX010000175.1:0-8573 GCA_041496605.1 Piscinibacter sp. | reverse complement strand
TGGCGCTGCAGCGGTGGCCTGTTCTGCGCCGCGCAGCGCAAGGAGGCGATCCTGCATTTCGCCGGGCGCCGCGCGATGGACATCGAAGGGCTGGGCGACAAGCTGGTCGATCAGCTGGTCGACAGCGGCTTGATCCGCACCTTGCCCGAGCTGTACAAGCTCGGCGTGGCCAAGTTGGCGGCGCTCGAACGCATGGCCGACAAGAGCGCGCGCAACCTGGTCGACGGGTTGGAGAAGAGCAAGCGCACGACGCTCGCGCGCTTCCTGTTCGCGCTCGGCATCCGCCATGTCGGCGAGACGACGGCCAAGGACCTCGCCAAGCATTTCGGCGCGCTCGATCGCATCGTCGACGCGAGCGTGGAGCCGCTGCTGGAAGTCAACGACGTCGGCCCGGTCGTCGCGCAGAGCATTCGCACCTTCTTCGACCAGCCGCACAACCGCGAAGTCGTGGAACAACTGCGTGCCTGCGGCATCACCTGGGACGAGCACGACGGCACCGCCGACACGGCGCCGAAGCTGCTCGCCGGCAAAACCTTCGTGCTGACGGGCACGCTGCCCGTGCTGACGCGCGACGAGGCCAAAGAAATGATCGAGGCCGCCGGCGGCAAGGTCAGCGGCTCGGTGTCGAAGAAGACCGACTACGTGGTGGCCGGCGAGGAGGCCGGCAGCAAACTCGACAAGGCGCGCGAGCTCGGCGTGGTCGTCATCGACGAAGCCGCGCTGCGCGCCTTGCTGGGCACGCACTGACGCTCACGCCGTCGCCGCGGCGGGCACCATCACCCGGCGCGGTGCGGCGGCATGAGCCGCGACCGCCAGAACGGCCAGGCACCAGACGATCAGCGCGCCCGAAGGCAGATCGAGCGCCGACGACAGCACCAGCCCCAGCCCGTAACCCAGCACCCCGATGCCGTAGGCCAGCGGCAGGCGCCGCCCAGCGGGATAGTTGCGTGTGCCCAGGCTGGGCACGATCAAGGTCGCGAACACCAGATAGACACCGACGAGCTGCACCGACACCGTCACCGCCAGCGCGAACAACAGGTAGAAGCCGAGCTGCGACAAGCGGCCGCGCATGACGACAAGCAGCGCCAGCGTGAGCACCGCGGCGGCCAGCGGTACGGCCAGCTGCCGGTAGCTCACCCACAGGATCTGCCCGGCCAGAAGGTCGCGCAGGTGTTCGCCGCCATGCGGGTTCTTGGCCAGCAGCAGGACGCCGGCGGTGGCCGCGAGCACGAACAGCACGCCGATCTGCGCCTCCTGCACTTCGGGCCAGACCTTCTCGGTCCAGGTCAGCAGCAGCGCACCGGCCAGTGCGGCGAGCGCTGCGGCGACCTGCACCTGCCAGCCGCCGGGCTCGATGTCCATCAGCCCCGCCGCGATGACACCGAGGGCTGCGATCTGCGCAATGGCCAGGTCGATGAAGACGATGCCTTTGCGCAGCACCTGCGCGCCCAAGGGCACATGCGTGGCGAGCACCAGCATGCCGGCGCAGAAGGCCGGCAAGAGGATGGCGAGATCGATCGAGTTCCAGTTCATTGCGCGGCTCCCAGCAGCAGTGCGATCGTGCTGTCGAACAGGCCGAACAGGTCGCTCGCCTTGTCATTGCCGCCGACGGTGAAGGGCAGCGCCACCGCCGGGATGTGTGCATGCTCGGACAACCACTGCGACGCGCGGCCGTCTTCGTAGGCGGCACGCACCACCAGCTTGGCCGGCTGGCGCGCGAGCTGGTTGCTCAGCTCGGTGAGGTGGCCGGCGCTCGGCTCGACGCCCGGCTTGGGTTCGAGCGTGCCCATCTCGCGCAGGCCGAGCCAGCTCCACAGGTAGCTCATGTTCTTGTGGTGCGCGACCACCGCCACGCCCTTCAGCGGCAGGGCTTGCTGTTCCCACTTCTGCATCGCCGCCGACCAGCGCGTGGCGAAGGCCTGTGCCCGGTCCTGGTAGGTCTTTGCGTTGGCGGCATCGAGCTGGGCCAGACGCGCTGCCAGCGCCGCTGCCACCTTCGCGATGTTGCGCGGGTCTTGCTGGATGTGCGGGTTGCCCGCGGCGTGCACGTCGCCCTCGCTGCGGTCGAGTCGCGCGGGCACTTCGAGCGGCGTGATGAAACGCCCGGCCTCGAACATCGCCGGGGAGCCCGCGGCCAGCCGGGCATTGCCCGATTGCTGGATCAGCACAGGCAACCAGCCGACCTCGAGTTCCATGCCGGTGCACACCAGCAGGTCGGCGCTGCGCACGCGCGCGATCAGGCTCGGCCGAGCCTCGATGTGATGCGGGTCCTGCAAGGCCGTGGTGGCCGACGAGACGTTGAGGTTGTCGCCGCCGAGTTCCTTGGCGAGCGAGGCCCATTCGGGTTCGCAGGCCACGACGTTGAGCGCGGCTTGGGCTTGCAGGCCGGTGCAGGCCAGCACGGCGAGCAGCAGGGTTTTCAAAGGGGTCGTCATTGCGAGCTCCTAGAACGAATGCGCACCATGGGCACCGAGGCTCATGATGTACTGAAGGAAGAGTTGGCGGTCGGTGGCCGCGGGGTTGCTGCGGTCGGCGGCGAGCTGCAGGCGGAAGCGGCTGAACTCCGACAGCGAGTAGTCGACCATCACGGTGCTTCGGCTCGGGCGGGCGCTCTGCAGGATCGGGAAGTCAGCTGCGACCAGGCCGCTGGTGCCGACGAGGCCGAGGCGTGGTGTGCCCGAGTCGAGCCGGTCGTAGCGCGCGCCGACGCGCCACATCGGCATGAACTGGTAGACCGCTTGCAGATACCAGCCGCTTTGCGTGCTGCGGTAGTCGCCGCTCGCCGGGCCACCGGCCTGCCCCTGCGTGTCGTAGCTCAGCGAGCCGTTCTCGGTGCGGCGGAAGTACTCGCCCTGGACCTTCAGGTTCTGCCGCGTGGCGTTGCCGCCGGGCGCCCATTTGTAGATGCCGTCGAGCACCCAGGTGCGGCTGGTGCCGGTGAAGGCGTTGCTGACCGTCGTGCCGGCCGCATTGCTGTCGTCGTAGCTGCGGTCGGCGGCGCGGTGGTGAAGCAGCGACGCGCCGACGCGCCAGCTCGCGCTGTCGCCGAGGTCGTCGCCGACGTGCACGAACAAGGCCGTCGAGCCGACGCCGTTGCGGCCGGTGTCGTTGCCGGGGAAGCTGGTGCCCGATCCCAGCTCGGCGCCGAGTTCGACGAAGCGCTCGGCGGGTGCGAGCCAACGCAGTTGCACGCCATCGGTCTTCAGTGGGCCACCGAAGAATGCCTGGTAGGCGAGCGGCGCATCGACGAAGTCCCAGGCGTGCGCATGCTGGCCGTTGAGGTAGCCGATGGACGACAGGAAGCGCCCGGCCTTCAGCGTCGCGCCGCTGAACAGGCCTTGGCGCTCGAACACCGCTTCCTCCACGCTCACGCTGTCGTCGCCGGTCAGCGAGAAAGTGATGTGGCCGGAGAAGCTGGGGTCGATGTTGGCGCTCAGGCCGAGTTCCGATTCGCCGAGCTGGAAGCTGCGCAGGCCCGGTCCGACCTCGCCGCCGCTCGGCACGAAGCCTTGAATTCGGTATGTCGCCGGGTCGCGCGACAGTTGCGCATAGGTGCCGTTGAGGATCAGCGAGATGGCGGGGTTGAAGGCCGAGGCCGAGGCCGCCGTGCCACGGGGCGGTTCGCTGGCCGGCGCAGCGGGCACCGTCGGCGGCGGCGCGGCCACGGCGGAGCTGGTTTGCTGCAGCTCGGCGATGCGGCGCTCCAGCGCCTGCAATCGCGCCTCGTAAGCCTGCCGGAGTTCGGCGATCTGGTCCTTGAGTTGCTGCAGTTCCGGGGCAGCTTCGGTGGGTGCGGCTACCGCGGGAAGAGCGGCGCCGAAGAGGGCGGCCAGGCCGAAGCCGGTGGCCACCAAGCGGTGTGCGTGCATGCGAATGTCCTGAAGGATTGGCGCATTGAAATGACTCGCCGAGCGTGCTCGCGCACGTCGGCGGCGGGCCCCATGGCGGGGCGGGCGGTCAGATCAACGCAGCGGGCGGTGCACGCGCGCGAAACGCGAGGGTCCGACGCAGCTCGGCCGTTGGCGTGTCCGACGCGGCCGAGTCGGGCGCGGCGTCGGCCGGCAAGACCCAATCGAACTGCGCGGGCAGCGCGGCGCCCAGTTGCGCCAGCGCGAGGCAGCTGTCACAGACCTTGTCGGTGGCGTGCTGTCGCTCGATGCCGGCATTGCCCGGTACCTCTCGGGCCGCACTGTTCGCGAGCGTGTGCGACAGCGCATGGACGAGTGCAACCTGCGGGGTCAGCAACACCGACCACACCAGGATGAACAAGCGCCACGATCGCAGGACGGACTTCAACGGCCAAGCTTCGAAACAGAGGTGCGCAAATTACCACAGGTCGTTGCCGGCTTTGTGTCGCCGCGGTTTCGCGTGGGTGCCAGGTCGGCGGTCGGCGCTGAACGACAATCGTGCGATGCGACAACACAGCTGCGGGACGGCGCGATGAGCGAACGCGAGATTCTCAAGATGGGCGACCCGCGATTGCTGCGCGTGGCCAAGCCCGTGCCAGGCTTCGACACGCCGCAATTGCATGCGCTCGTCGCCGACATGTTCGACACCATGCTTGCTGCCAGTGGGGCCGGCCTGGCCGCGCCGCAGATTGGCGTCGACCTGGCGCTGGTGATCTTCGGCTTCAGGAAGAACGAGCGTTACCCCGACGCGCCGCCGGTGCCCGAGACGGTGCTGATCAATCCGCAGATCACGCCGCTGTCCGACGAGGAAGAAGACGGCTGGGAAGGCTGCTTGTCGGTGCCCGGCTTGCGCGGCATCGTGCCGCGGTTCGCGCGCATTCGCTACTGCGGCTTCGATCAGGTCGGGCAACGCATCGAGCGCGAGGCCGAGGGTTTCCACGCACGCGTGGTCCAGCACGAATGCGATCACCTGATCGGCAAGCTGTACCCGATGCGCATGCGCGATTTCACGAGCTTCGGCTTCACCAGCGTGCTGTTTCCGGAACTCGACGCGCAGCACGACGACTAATGGCGAATGCCGGCGTTGCCGGTTTGTAAAGCATCGTGTCGGCGCCCTCGTTGCGGTCAGCCGAAACCCTTCTGCCGGCGTTGACCACATGCAGTACCCATGGCGGTGGCGCGGAACAGGCGTGGCCCGTGGGCGCTCAAGCAACGAGGCTCGAACCATGAAGCTCAGCAGTGGAACTTTCGCCCGAATCACCCGATGCCTGGGGCTGTCGACGGCCATCGCGTTGTGCGGCGCCGCCGCCGGCAACGCCTGGGCCGACCCCCCGGGGCGCGTCGGTCGAATCTCCGACGTGATCGGCCAGGTCTGGTTCTACAACCCCGATGCCGGCGAGTGGATCAGCGCGCAGCGCAATCGGCCACTGACCAGCGGTGACCGGCTTTCCACCGACGCTGCGGCACGCGCCGAAGTGCGCATCGGCTCGACCACGGTTCGGCTCGACTCGGGCACCGAGCTCGAGCTGCGGCAGATCGACGACGAGCACATTTCGCTGGAACTGCACAGCGGCAGCGTGGCAGCGCGCTTGCGCGACAACGAATCGGTGCGCGAGTTCGAGCTGATCACGGCCGAGGGCCGGTTCCAGACGCAACGCGCCGGCAGCTACCGCTTCGACCGCCTCGACGAGGCCAGCCACCTCACCGTGTGGAGCGGGCAGGCCCTGTACGAGGGCCCGGGCAGTGCCTTGACGGTGAACAGCGGTCAACGTGCCGAGTTCTGGATTGCACCGGACAACCGCGCCCAGTACAGCATCACCGAGCCTGTGCGCGACGAATTCGCGGCGTGGAACCAGGACCGCAACCGCAGCGACGACCGCAGTGCGTCCACGCGCTATGTCTCGCCCGAAATGACCGGCGTCGAAGACCTCGACCGATACGGCCGCTGGGAGCAGGCGCCCGAGTACGGTGCGGTGTGGTTTCCGAGCTCGGTGCCGATGGGCTGGGCACCTTACGGAATGGGCCACTGGGCGTGGGTCAGCCCCTGGGGCTGGACCTGGGTCGACGACGCACCCTGGGGCTTCGCGCCGTTCCACTACGGCCGCTGGGCGATGGTCAGGGAGCGTTGGTGCTGGGTGCCCGGCACCTATGTGCGGCGACCCGTCTATGCGCCCGCACTCGTCGCCTGGGTCGGCGGCCCGCACCTGAGCGTGTCGATCTCGGTCGGCGGAGGCCACGCGCCGGCGGTCGGCTGGCTGCCGCTCGCGCCGCGCGAGGTCTTCGTGCCGACCTACCGCGTCAGCCCGACCTACGTGCGCAACGTGAACATCACGCACGTCACCAACATCACGAACGTGACCACCATCGTCAACAACCCGCAGACGGTGGTGAGCCAGACCGATTACCGCAACCGCCGCTTCCCGCATGCGGTGACAGTGGTGCCGCAGTCGGTGATGGCCAACCGCCAGCCGGTCGGACCGGCGGCCGCACAACTGCGCGATACGCCGGAGGTGCGCCGTTTCGCGCAGCAGCCGGTGCATCAGGTTGCGTTGTCGGCGCCGCCGGTCAGCGCGCCGCCGGTCGTCGCGCGCCGCATGCAGGAGCAACAGCAACGGATCGAGGCTGCCAAGCCGGGTGTCGCGCCGGCGCCAGCCCCCGCGGCACCGCCATCGCCCTCGCGCGCCGGCAACCCGCCGCGGGGCGGCTTCGCGCCGGCCGAGCGACGCGGTCGTGATGCGAGGGACGAGGCACGTTCGGTGCCGGTCGCGCCCAATGCCCCAGTACGCGCGACCCCGCCGGCTGCGCAAGCCGCGCCCGCGCAGCCGGCTACGGTGGTTGCGCCGCAGCCGCAGCCGCAGCCCGCGGCACGTCCGCCGCAAGCACCTGGCGTGCCGCCGGCACCGGTGCAGACTCCGCCGAGCCGCAACATGACGCCGGCGCAGCGGCAGGCGGCGCCGGTCGCGCCGACAGCGCCGGCACCCCAGGCGCCTGCAGCCACGCCGCCGGCGCAGCGCCCCGCGCCGCCCGATGCCGCAGCGAACGAGCGGCGCGGGCGTCCGCGCGACGTGCAGCCGCCGGATCAGCGCGGTCGGCCGCAAACCGAGGCCGTGCGTCAGCAACCGGCGGTGCCGCCTCGTCCGCCGGAAACCGCGGTAGCGCCGGCACAACGACCCAATGCCCAGGCTCAGGCCGCGGCCCAGGCCCAAGCGGCCGCTCAAGCAGCGGCCCAGGCGGCGGCCCAGGCAGCGGCCGCGACGGCACGCGAGAACGCCCGTGCCGAAGAGCAGAAGAAGCGCAAGGCCGAAGAGCCGAACGAGCGCGATCAGCGCCGTGGCGGGCGTCAGCAGGCCAACTGAGCCGGCTGGCTACCGAAGCAGCGGCTGCAGCACCGGCCACACATTGCCCAGCATCGTGGCGTGGGCTTCTTCGCGCGGGTGGATGCGGTCGTCCTGAAACAGCGACTGCGCTTGCGGCACGTCGGCCACACCTTTGAGCAGGAATGGCACCAGCGACGCGCCTTCGCTGCGTGCCACGCTCGCAAACAACGCGGCGAAGTCGTCGCTGTATTGGCGCCCGTAGTTCGGCGGCACCCGCATGCCGGTGACGACGACGCGGGCACCGGCCGCGCGAGCCGCCCGCACCATCGCGCTGAGGTTGGCCTGCGTCATCGACAGCGGCAGCCCGCGCAGTGCGTCGTTGCCGCCGAGTTCCAGGATCACATGGGTGGGCCGGTGCTGCGCGAGCAACGCGGCCAGGCGCGAGCGGCCGCCCGACGTGGTGTCGCCGCTGATGCTGGCATTGACGACGGTCGCGGCGAACTTCTCGCGAGCCAGCCGCTGCTCGAGCAGGGCGACCCAGCCGCTGCCGCGCCGCAAGCCATATTCAGCCGACAGGCTGTCGCCGACGACGAGGATCGTGAGCCCCTTCGAGGGGCTTGCGGCGCGGGCCTGTGCCAGTGGCTGCGCGCGCACCGACATCGCGCCACAGCCGGCCAGCGCGAGCGCGGTACAGTGCCTGAGCCACGCTCGCCGAGCGCCGTCGAAACCAACAACATCCATGTCCGAACCCATCATTGCCGTGGAGCATGTGACCAAGCAGGTCCACGACTCCACCGGATCGCTGACCATTCTCCATGAGATCGATTTCACCCTGCAGCCGCGCCAGTCGGCGGCCATCGTCGGCGCGTCGGGCTCGGGCAAGAGCACGCTGCTCGCGATCATCGCGGGGCTCGACACGCCGACCAGCGGCACCGTCAAGCTCGCCGGCACCGACCTGTTCACGCTCGACGAGGATGCGCGTGCGGCGGTGCGTGCCGCCAAGGTGGGGTTCGTGTTCCAGAGTTTCCAGTTGCTGGGCAACCTGACGGCACTGGAAAACGTGATGTTGCCGCTCGAACTGCAGGGCCGCCACGATGCCCGCGCGCTGGCCACCGAGATGCTCGAACGCGTGGGTTTGAGCGAGCGGCTGCGCCACTACCCGAAGGTGCTGTCGGGTGGTGAACAGCAACGCGTCGCGCTGGCGCGGGCGTTCGTCGTGAAGCCCGCGGTGCTGCTTGCCGACGAACCCACTGGCAGCCTCGATTTCGCCACCGGTGAGAAGGTGATGGAGCTGATGTTCGAGCTCAACCGCGAGTCGGGCACGACGCTCGTTCTGGTCACGCACGAC